>CANPYF010000147.1 GCA_947587925.1 uncultured Ruminococcus sp. | reverse complement strand
ACTTTCCTCTAACGGTTCGACATCACAGGGCTCTATCTGCGGTTCAACTCTTGCGCTTATGGACGCGGGCGTTCCCATAAAAGCACCCGTTGCGGGTATTTCCTGCGGACTTATAACTAAGGAAAACGGCGAATGGATGACAATGGTAGACATTCAGGGTCTTGAGGATTTCTACGGCGATATGGACTTCAAGGTCGGCGGAACTAAGAACGGTATCACTGCCATACAGGTCGATATAAAGGTAGACGGACTTACCTATGATATAATCAAGGAAGCATTCGCTAAAACGCATAAGGCAAGAAATTATATACTTGATGAAATAATGCTTAAAGCGATACCCGAGCCTCGCAAGACCGTAAGCAAGTGGGCTCCCAAGATGCTCACCACCAAAGTACCCGTTGATAAGATAAGAGATGTTATAGGTTCGGGCGGAAAGGTAATCCAGAAGATCTCAGCCGAATGTGATGTTAAGATAGATATCAACGAGGACGGAAGTGTATTCGTTGCGGGTCTTGACCTCGATAAGGCGAATCAGGCTATCTCGATAATCAACACGATAGTCAACGATCCCGAAATAGGATCTATCTATAAGGGTAAGGTCGTATCTATAAAGAGTTTTGGCGCTTTCGTTGAGATCGCACCGGGCAAAGACGGTCTTGTACACATCTCCAAACTCGATAAGACGAGAGTTGAAAAGGTCGAGGACGTTGTTTCGCTCGGCGATGAGATTGTTGTAAAGGTAATGGATATAGACAGCCAGGGAAAGATCAGTCTTTCACGCAAGGACGCGCTTGCGGATATAGCAGCCAAAAGATCAAACGGCTGATAAATAAGATTTGCTTAGTATCGTACAGCCGCACAGATAAAGTCAGTGCGGCTGTTGTTTTAAGTGTAACGTCTGCCCGATAAATATCATATAATTGTAAAAATGATATAAAAGGGCAGGGTGATCGGCTTTATGTTATATGCACGGATATGCGCGGCTGCGGTCATGGCGGCAGCAGTATTTTTTGTAATGGTGAGATATTTTCGCACGAGAAAGCGCAGACTGCCGAGGGCTCTTATAATCATACCCGTGCTTCCTGATGATGAACTTTTTGAACGGCGGGTAAGGTCCTGCTACTGGGAGGAGATCTTCGCCGACGCGGGATATTCAAAGGATATACTGCTTGTGGTATCAAAGCCGTGCGCAAATATGTTTATGGCAAAAAGGCTTGCGCAGGAATATTCTATCGTACACAGCATACATATTTCATCGCTTGAGGATTATATAATAAGGAATTATACGGCGCTTTATAGCGGAGAGGAGCAAGACGAGATCTCAAATGGATTATGAGAAGATCGAGGGCGAAATCGACAGCATTATTTACAAAAATGATGACAGCGGTTTTGCCGTGATAATGTTAAAAAGCGAAAACAAATTGTATTCCGTTGTAGGTGAACTCGGAAATATCGAAGAGGGCGAAGAACTTGTTTGTACGGGAAAATTTGTTGTTCACAAAAAATTCGGGAAGCAGTTCAAGTGCGAGATCTGCGAGAGAAGACTGCCTGAAAGTACATCGGCGATAAGAAAATATCTTGCAGGCGGCGCAGTAAAGGGGATAGGCGCAAGTACGGCAAAAGCTATCGTTGATAAATTCGGCGAAGATACCTTGAATGTCCTTAAAAATCACCCCGAACGGCTTGTCAAGATAAGCGGGATAAGCGCAAAAAAAGCCGAAAATATTTCGGCTCATTTTAAGGAAACATTCGCGGCAAGGAGTTTGATAATATTTCTTTCCAAACTGGATATATCCGCATCGGCAGGCGTAAGACTGTTCAAGAAATTCGGCGAACAGGCGGAGACCCTTGTCCGCTCGGATCCTTATTTGCTTTATTCGTCTTATATCGGCGTATCCTTCATTGCGGCGGATAAAGCGGCAAAAAAACTCGATATACCGCTTGACAGCGAAAAGCGCGTCCGCGCGGGTATAATATGCGTGCTGAGAGAAAATGCAGATGTAGGTCATACCTGTCTTCCGCAGGACAGGCTCTCGGAAATGACCTGCAAATTTTTAGGTATAGACGTTTCGCTGTTTGATAAGGTACTTGCTGATGAGCTTGAAGAGGAAAATCTGTATTGCTATATAAAAAAAGAACGGAAATTTATCATGCTTGCCGATTATTTTATTGCGGAGGATCATATTTCGCGCCGCCTGACGGCAATGAAAGAATGTAAATACGACACCAAACTTGATTTTTCCGAACTGATAAATGATGCCGAGAAAAGAAATTCAATAAAATATGACGAGCTGCAGCGCAGGGCGATAAATCTTGCGCTTTCATACGGATTTCTTGTAATAACCGGCGGGCCGGGAACGGGAAAAACGACAACGCTCAACGCGATAATAGATATGTACGCACAGCAGGGGCTGAACGTTATGGTATCAGCGCCGACAGGACGGGCGGCAAAGCGGCTTTCGGATATTACGGGATATGAAGCAAAGACCATTCACCGCCT
>CANPYF010000146.1 GCA_947587925.1 uncultured Ruminococcus sp. | reverse complement strand
CAAAACCTCCTATGTTTTCTATTATACCATAGGAGGTCTTTTTTGTCATTGTCCTTTTTTACTGGTTCGGTTCAGGGAGAGGGGGTTGGGGGTGTAGGCAAGCCCCTCGGAGAGGGGTTTGGGGAGAGTTTAGATTCGCCCCGCAGGGGCGCTCCTTTTTATTCAAACTCTGATGTCAGAAAAATTTTTCCACCCGCCCCCTTGACAAGGAGCGTAATGTGTAGTATAATAATAAATAGAAAAGGACGACTGCGGTTTCTCCCAATTTTGTTTTTGGTTATTTTGAAAATAACCGCCAATGTGTCAGATTGGCGGTTTTTTCTTGTTTATCATTTGTGAGTACTTGCCCCGTTTGTATCACAAAAAATTACCCCCGAAAGGATAACGCTGTATGATAAGATTTAAAAATGCGCGCATTATGACTATGTGCGGAAGTACGGATATTATAAACGGAGAACTTTGGACGGACGCGGAAAAGATCGCGTTTGTCGGTACGCCGACCGACGAGCAGCTTAAAGCTGCCCGCTTTGAAAAGGAATATGACGCAGGCGGCTGTTTGCTCATGCCGTCATTTAAAAATGCTCATACCCACTCGGCTATGACCTTTCTGCGCTCCTATGCCGATGACCTGCCCCTTCAGCAGTGGCTCTTTGATAAGGTCTTCCCGATGGAGGATAAACTTACCGGCGAACATATCTATTGGCTTACAAAGCTTGCCGTGCTTGAATATCTCACCGCAGGCATGACCGCCTGCTTTGATATGTATTTTTATCCCGATGATTTTGCAAGGGCTAACATTGAATGCGGATTCAGGGCGGTAATGTGCGGTTCGGTGTCGGGCGGCAGGGAAAATGTCAAACGGCTGGCAGACTGCATGGAACGCTTTAACGGCAAGCACCCGCTTATCTCCTATCGTCTGGGATTTCACGCGGAATATACCGCCGACTATGAACTGCTCGAGGCTGTCGCTCAGCTTGCTAAGGATCTCCGCGCACCCGTTTCTACCCACAATTCCGAAACCGCTTCGGAGGTCGCCGATTGTGTTAAAAAATACGGCAAAACTCCGACCGCGCTGTTTGATTCGCTCGGTATATACGATTTTGGCGGCGCAGGCTTCCATTGTGTACATATGACCGAAGAGGATATGGATATATTTGTAAAAAAAGGAGTATATGCGGTAAGCTGTCCCGCTTCAAACGCCAAGCTTGCAAGCGGTATCGCGCCTATCTGCCGCATGGCTGAAAAGGGAGTAGGTCTTGCACTCGGTACTGACGGCGCGGCAAGCAACAATTGTCTTGATATGTTCCGCGAAATGTTCCTGCTGACCGCTCTGCAAAAGCTTGCCCGCAATGACGCCGCCGCCTGCCCTGCCGATACTGCGCTGACCGCTGCTACGGTCGGTTCGGCGCACGCTATGGGACTTGACGACTGTGATGTGCTGGCTGTGGGCAAACAGGCGGATATTATAATGATAGACCTTGCTCAGCCGAATATGCAGCCGCTCAACGCCATTGCAAATAATCTTGTCTACAGCGGAAGCAAGCTTAACGTAAAGCTGACCATGTGCGCGGGCAAAACGCTCTATGAAAACGGAAAATTCATGATAAACGCCGATACTGACGAGATCTACGCAAAGGCTAACGAGATAATCACGTCAATGAAATAATATCTGACAATACCTAAAACCATATAATGCGCCGAAGGCGCATCTAACCTCTTACATCTTAAAAGCAAGCGCTATTACTTGTAATAGTGCGGCGTTCTGACTTCTGACTTCTGACTTCAAAAAAATGACCGTGTACCCATTGGGCAGCACGGTCTTTGTTTTTATTATAAGTATTAGAAGAAGTCCCGCGGGATCAGTTGTTTATCAGCTTGTCCTCGTCGCTCCAGCTGTAAAGCTTTCTGATCTCCTCGCCGACCTTTTCACTCGGATGCTCGGCATGGAGCTTTCTCATTGCGTTAAAGTGTACCTTAGCGCCTGCGTCTGACATATCAACAAGGAACTGCTTGGCGAACAGTCCGCTCTGGATATCGTCAAGCACCTTTCTCATAGCCTTCTTGGTGTCCTCGGTGATTATCTTGGGACCTGTTACATAGTCGCCGTATTCGGCTGTGTTGGAGATAGAATATCTCATTCCCGCAAAGCCCGACTGATAGATAAGGTCAACTATGAGCTTCATTTCGTGGATACACTCAAAATAAGCGTTTCTCGGATCGTAGCCTGCTTCAACAAGCGTTTCAAAGCCTGCCTGCATAAGCGCACATACGCCGCCGCAGAGAACTGCCTGCTCGCCGAAAAGGTCTGTCTCGGTCTCGGTCCTGAATGTGGTTTCAAGCACGCCCGCTCTTGCTCCGCCGATACCTGCGGCATATGCAAGTCCAAGTTCCTGAGCATTGCCGGTAGCGTCCTGCTCAACAGCTATAAGGCAGGGAACGCCCTTGCCCGCCTGATATTCCGAACGAACGGTGTGACCCGGTCCTTTGGGGGCGATCATAACAACGTTTACGTC
>CANPYF010000145.1 GCA_947587925.1 uncultured Ruminococcus sp. | reverse complement strand
TCGAGCCGGGCTGCCGAAATAACTGGCATATACACAATGCGGACAAAGGCGGCGGACAGATACTTATCTGTGTAGGCGGACGCGGCTACTATCAGGAGTGGGGCAAAGAGGCGGTCGAAATGCACCCGGGCGACTGCATAAATATCCCTGTGGGAGTAAAGCACTGGCACGGCGCCGCGCCTGACAGCTGGTTCAGTCACCTTGCGATCGAAGTACCCGGCGAAAACGGTTCAAACGAATGGCTCGAGCCTGTTGACGATAAGCAGTACGCGCAGCTGAAATGATACTTGACAAAATTTTTTATAAAAACGGAGGTAATTGACATGAGCAAAATTCTTACCGCATATTTTTCCGCAAGCGGCAAAACGGCGCAAGCCGCTCAGATTCTTGCAAAAGCGGCAAACGCGGACATTTACGAGATAAAGCCCGCTGTTCCCTATACGCAAGCCGATCTCAATTGGATGGATAAAAAATCGCGCAGTTCTGTTGAGATGAGCGACAAATCGAGCCGTCCCGCGCTCGCCGACAAAAATGCGGACATAGCCGCATATGACACTATCCTGCTCGGTTTCCCGATCTGGTGGTATGTCGCCCCGACTATCATCAATACCTTTCTTGAAAGCTATGATTTTTCGGGCAAGAAAATCATTTTGTTCGCAACATCCGGCGGCAGCGGTTTCGGAAAGACCGTTGACGGCTTAAAGCCGTCCGTTTCAGCCGATACGAAAATAATAGCAGGAAGATTGCTCAACGGCAAATTATCGGAAGATGAACTTAAAAATTGGGTCGGAAATTTATAATGCTGCGCATGAAAAAATGCTTTAAAAATATCGGCTGACTCCTACACGGCACAGATGTAATTTTTGTTTAAATTTTGCAAATCGGAATAAAATTTTATTACCCTCTCTCCGTCTGAAACGGTGGGAGGGTAACTAAGTTAAAGCCGTCAGTCATGCTCTGTACTTTTTTCACGCTTAGCGTAAAATTCCTCGCCGCTGTCAAGACATAAAGCCGCAAGGCTTCCGCCGGGAATAACACTGCCGCAGTCTATAGCAATGTGGTTGTTTTTCCTGATTATCCTGCCTGCCGACGGCTCGTCTTCGAGAAGGCAGGTCGGAGTATGTCCTGTTACGACATATATGTCGTCAAAATATTTAACGTTGTAATCGGGTCTTTCCCAGATAAACTCATAGAGCGAGTATTCCTCCAGCCGCTTATCGGGACTGAAATTGCCCAGCCCCGCGTGTACGAGGATATACTTTTTGCCGCCGACCGTAAGCCTTACAAAAACCTCGCAGTCTTTGATAAATTCAATTATATCATCCTGCGTGTCTTTGTCAAGCGGATAAAACTCGTCCATGGTCTTGCCGCCGCCGTTTTGCATCCACGTCATGAAATTTTCCAGAAACACATCATCAAGATCATTGATACTTTCGTTGGTTATCTCCTGCCGCAGAAATTCAAGACATTTAAGCGCCATAAATTCATGGTTGCCGACTAAGCATATAACATTCGGCATCTCCATTATTTTCAAAAGCGTTTTTATCGGGTGAGGTCCTCTGTCCAGTATATCGCCCAAAATATACAGAGTATCGTCATCTTTAAGATCTATCTGCCCGAGTATATCCAAAAACAGATCATACATTCCGTGTATGTCGGACATTACATAAGTCGCCATTCAAGTTCTATCCTTTCGGTTTGATTTTGTGATCTGCATATCAGCAGATCTGTGTCTTACCATATTGACCATCTATCGCAAGCATTGACGCGTATTATCTTAGTATTATTATACACCAAAAAAGCGCGGATTGCAATACCTGTTTTTATTTTCACTCCCCGCCGCGCCGCGGTGAGAAAACCGAAATGCTGTACTTTTTTAGAAAAAACACTTGCAAATATACCTTCATTATGATATAATAAAATATATCATACTTGGAAAGGAATGTTTTTATTATGAGAGCTGTTGTAACCGTTATCGGAAAGGACGCTGTGGGTATACTCGCAAAGGTCAGCACCGAATGTGCAAAATATAATGCAAATGTCGTTGAAGTTACTCAGTCGGTCATAGAGGATATTTTCGCTATGATAATGCTTGTGGATATTTCCAAGCTGAATGTGGATTTTGCAAAAATGGCTGATGAGCTTTCCGAAAAAGGCGAAAAGGAATGGGGCTTGAAGGTACTCGTTATGCACGAGGATATCTTCAACTGTATGCACCATATTTAAAAAGGGGAAAGACCGTATTATGATAAATCAATATGATATTCTTGAAACAATAAGAATGATACAAAACGAATGTCTTGACATTCGTACAATAACTATGGGCATTTCTCTGCTCGACTGCGCCGACCCCGATATAGATACCGCCTGCAAAAAGGTTTATGACAAAATAACCTCAAAGGCTAAAGATCTTGTGGCGGTCGGTACGCAGATAGAAAAGGAATACGGGATACCCATAATCAATAAGCGAATTTCCGTCACACCGATAGCTATTATCTCCGCAGCCTGCAAATGCC
>CANPYF010000144.1 GCA_947587925.1 uncultured Ruminococcus sp. | reverse complement strand
TTGCCTTGACTTAATTACTCAAAGTAATTTTCTAAGGGTTTTGTTTCGTTCGATTGTTCAATTTTCAAGATACCGTTATCCACTCTCTTACCCCCTTCGCCTCTCGGCTCGGTCAGCGAGTGAACTATTTCATTTTACCACTTTTCTTTCTTCTTGTCAATGTACTTTTTGTATATTGTTTGTGAAGTTTTTGTGAAGGGTGGTTCTTGCTGCCAAATTCAGCGACCGCTTTATGCGCTCTCTGAAGGACAGCTTAATTATTATATCACAGCAAGACCTGTTTGTCAACACCCAAAAATCACTTTTGTATACCTGCATAATTTTTCGACATTTCACGAGTTTCTTATATGCAATTTTCACATTTTTTATCATATTCAGACCTTTTCCAAGCATATTTTATTCATTTTTGCAAAAGATATCATCAGAAATTTTAACACGAATGGAGCAGATCAATATGACATCTTATAAAAATAATGCCATATACCTTTTAAAGACCTTTTGTATCGTCATGACGATGATCGTGGGAGTCACATCGTTAAGCTTTGCTTTCCTGCCGTCGGTGCGCGAGAGCCTTTCGCAGCAGACCGTTTCCTCATACGGTTCTTCGGGCGCGGAGGTGCGTGCGATACAGGAAAAGCTCAAAGAGCGCGGTCTGTTCACTGTCGGTGTAACGGGTTACTACGGTGAAAAGACGCGCGAAGCGGTACTCAAATTCCAGAAGCAGCAGGGCATATCCCAGACCGGCACGGCAGGTCCGCTCACGCTCAAAGCGCTCGGCATTTCCATCGGCACGATACCCGCGGCGACAGAATCTAACATCTATCTGCTTGCCCGCATAATCTCGGCGGAATCGCGCGGTGAGCCGTACACGGGACAAGTCGCGGTCGGCGCGGTCATACTCAACCGAATAGAGCACCCTTCATTCCCCGACACCCTTTCGGGCGTTATCTACCAGAACGGCGCGTTCACGGCGATAGTTGACGGTCAATTCAACGAGCCTATCTCCGATTCCGCATACAGTGCCGCGCGTGACGCGCTCAACGGCTGGGACCCGACAGGCGGCTGCGTATACTATTATAATCCCGCAAAAACGTCAAACGCCTTTATGTACTCACGACCGGTCGTTGTAACGATAGGAAGCCACAGGTTCTGCACTTAAAGCCTTAAAAAGCCTACCCTTTTGGGTAGACTTTTTTTGATGACATTTTTTATTGCAGTTTTATGGTCTCCGACAGATACTCATCATCAAACACAAAATCTGTTACTTTTAATTCAACGTCTGACATATCCTGTAAGAGATATGTTTCGGCAACTATGCAGGTAACTCCGGGCTGGATCTCTTTATCTGCATTATCGTTCTCCAGATCTTCATCAAAATCCAGAAATACCATATTATCACACTCAATGCCGTTCTGATATGCCTTTGCGTCAAATGCCCACATAAACGATTCCGGCTCATCTTCGCCGTTGGTGTATTCGTATTCCACAACAAGAACATCTTTGCCCTCGTAATCCTTTGTTAAATAACTGTTGTGCAGTTTAACGGTGGTTTCGAGCTTATCGTCATCTTCTTTTTTATCGTCATCGGCTTTTGAAACAGATACCTTGTCCTTTGATCCGCCCGCTCCGTCTTTTTTGCTGTCAAGCCCCGATACCATAACGGGCGCTTTTGATTCTTCCGTCTTTTTATCGTCATCATCGCTGCCTGAGCCGACAATAATAATAAGAAAGAAAAAGGCTATAACAACAAGTACAGCGATAAGACAGCCGTGATTCTTTTTCGGCGGGGGAGCAGTAATATATATCGGCTGATTTTGCATAGGCTGATTTGGCATAGGTTGATTTGGTATCTGCTGATTTTGCATAAATTGATTTTGTGTTTCCGTATAGCCGCAGGCTTCACATTTGTTTCCTTGCATTTCTTTTCCGCAAACCGGGCAAAACATAGTTATTCCTCCATTTATTGATACAACAAAAATGATGTTAATATTCATCATTATAACATCTTTTATGCTGTTTGTCAATACTACATATTTGCCGTATAATAAAATTAAGCACTATATACAAAGGCAGGGAGGAAATTTTGTGCAGAATAATAACCTTTACTTATACCCAAATATTATAAATGCGCGTAAAAATAAATACACACAATGTGAACTTGCCGAGCTTATGGGAATATCTCAGCAGGAGATAAGCAGATATGAAAAAGGCACTGTAAAAGCCCCGATAAACTACATTATTGATGTAGCAGATATTTGCGGGGTAAGCGTTGATTACATTTTAGGCAGGGAAAACAGAAAAACCGATAACGAAGATCCCGACAAAGAAGAAGTAATGAAAATGTATGACAGGCTGACAGAAAAAAACAAAATTCGCGCGGCAGAACGTATACGAACGCTTTTGTCAATACAGGAAGAAAATTAGATCAAAAACCCCGATACTCCCTTTTGAACCGCCCCAAATTGTGCGAACAGCACAAAAGACCCCTATGGAAAAATAAATTAAGAAACGAACCGGCTTCGCA
>CANPYF010000143.1 GCA_947587925.1 uncultured Ruminococcus sp. | reverse complement strand
GTATGACCTCGCCGCGTTCGCAAGCCGAACCGATGATAAGACCTTCCCTGTTTTTGACAAGTTCGGATTTGGGTATCCTCGGACGGCGTTTAAAATATTTCAGATTTGAATCGGAGATCATTCTGTAAAGATTTTTCAGACCCGTGTTGTTTTTTACAAGTATTATCTGATGATACACTTTAGTTTCGGGCGCGAGAACTTTTGAGGTATCCGCAAGCAGGCTGTTGAGCATATCTGCGGTGATTATCATATGCGGATACTGTTCGCTTATCATTTTAACAAGCTGAATGAATATCTCCGAAAGTGCCTGCGCATCATTGCAGGCACGGTGATGACCGAAATCCTCTATGCCGAAATGCTTCGCAAGATGATCGAGCTTATGCTTTTCAAGTTCGGGGAGCAGCTTTTGCGACATTACCACGGTATCGAGAGATGAAAAGTTAAAGCTTATGCCCGCTCTCTCGGCGGCGGCTTTTATAAATCCGCAGTCAAAATCGGCATTGTGTGCAACAAGCAGCGGAGAATCTCCGCAAAATTCCATAAACGCTTTAAGAGCGTCAGCTTCGCTTGGTGCGCCTTTGAGCATATCGTCGGTTATATTCGTCAGACCCGAGATAAACTCGGTCAGTTCGCATTTGGGATCGCAAAATGACGAAAAGCTGTCAACCGGTCTCAGACCGCGCAGTTTTACTGCGCCAAACTCTATTATACGGTCGTTTTTGGGCGCAGTACCCGTTGTTTCAAGGTCGAAAACGATTATTTCATCGGTAAACCGAGGTTTGGAATTGCCCTTGTATATCTTTATATCGTTGTTGACCTCATACGCTTCAACGCCGAAAATACATTTGAAATCTCCGCCGTTCTTTTTTATTCCCTTTACCGCGCCGACTGCCGCGGGAAGTCCCTGTACAACGCCGTGGTCGGTTATGGCTATCGCCTTATGTCCCCATTCAAACGCGCGGTTTATAAGCGTTTCGGGCGCGGAAAGCGCGTCCTTTGTCGACATATTTGTATGACAGTGCAGCTCGACCCTTTTATTCTCGCATTTATCCGTCCTGTGACATCTTGTGACCTGCATTATGCTGTCGGGCAAAAGATAAAACTGATGATCGTAATCGTCCTCGGATACTTTTCCTGCCGCTATTATGGAAGTGCCTTTTTTCATGATCGAAAGCATATCCTCAAGCTCTTTTTTAGAAAGCCTGCTGCGGCTTTTTTTTGCTGAACCGAGCATTTTTATGTTGAACGAAGAGGTAAAATCCGTAAAACTGATTATGGCTATCATCATGCCGCTTTTGGTCTCACGGGTATTTACGGCGAAGATCTCGCCCCAGACGATCACCTTGCCTGCCGTTTCGGAGGTCAGCTGCTCCATAGGCGTAAATTTTTCATCTGCAAGCACAGGTGCGCCAAGCAGTACCTTGGCGTTTTCGGCTATTATCGGAAGATCGGCAAAATCCGCGCTGTATGAACGGTAATTTGCCTGTGTATCGTTCTTATCCTTTTTATCCTTATTTGCAGCCGCGTTCTGAGACCTTTGCGCTGTATATTCATTGAGCAGCTTTTTCTGCTGACTTTCAAAAAGCTCTCCGTCAACATCGGTAGTACCTTCAAGTTCTATTTTTACGCTGCATGAAAACATATCGTAAACGAGCTTGGGAAAGGCTTTTTCAAGTCCGGCATTTTTAAGCACCTGTGCGCCGCCGTGCTTTAAGCCTATGCGGAATACGCTGTCTGAAAAGGAAACGTCTGCATCGTCAAAAAAGCCGTTGACCGCGGGAAAACGATCTTTTAAATATTGAACGAGTGAGGGAAAATAATCCGCGCTAAGCTTATCGGGGGTATACTTGGGTATAAACTCGGCTCTTGCTGCCCCGAACACCTTTTCGACCTCGTGTTCATAGTTTTTGATCTCTTCAAATGCAATAAGCTCGTTCGGACAAATTACAAATCCGAGCGAGTTATCATGCTCCGTATATATTATTTTAAGCACCCTTGCGCCGCAGAGCGCGGCGGGGGGCTGTGCATTGTATCCTTCAAATAATTTATCAAGTGTGTATTCACTCATATACTTTGACCTTAACTTCCTTTTTAACTGCAGGCTGAAACTCCGTCAGCCATAACGCTGTAAAATTTACATTTTATCTATTTCGGCTATAAGCGAATTTAGCGCCTGCTCCTCGCTTACCTTATAAAGTAATTTTCCGCTTTTGAATATTACCGCGCAGCCGTCGCCGCCCGCAATGCCTATATCCGCTTCGGAGGCTTCGCCTATGCCGTTGACCGCGCAGCCCATTACGGCTACTGTTATATCCTTTTGACAATCTGCAAGCGCTTTTTCAACGCTGTTTGCCAGACTTATGAGATCTATCTTTGTTCTTCCGCAGGTAGGGCAGGAGACGATCTTTACCCCGCTTCCCTTTCCTATCGCTTTAAGTATATCCTTAGCCGCATAAATTTCATTTATCGGATCGTCGGTAAGAGAAACGCGGATAGTTTCACCGATACCGTCGCAAAGCAGTGAACC
>CANPYF010000142.1 GCA_947587925.1 uncultured Ruminococcus sp. | reverse complement strand
CCATCCGGCAAGAGCCATATATGAAAGGGCATCTGCCGATTCCTGCGCCGTTTTGGTGGTGCTTTTGCCAGCCTCACGAGCCGCCGCCTCCAACTTTCCGTAGGCTTCGGAGCTGCTGTCGATGCTTAAAATACCCGCGACATTGCTCATGGACTGCTGAAACTGTCCGTAAGTTTCCACGGACGATTTTGCCAAAGCCGCCATACCTCCGACCGCCGCCGCACTTGCAACAACAGCCGTTTTTGCCATGCCGCTCAAAAACTTATCGACCTTTGCCGCAGCACCTTCACAGCTTTGTAAACGGGTCTTAAATAATAAAGCGTTCTTTCCTGCTTGAGATAACTTGCCGCTAAATTTATCATGGAGGTTTAATATTGTGTTTATTGTTTTTCCCACGTTTATTTACCTCCCAACAGCTTGACCGCAAGGTCTATCAGCTCATTTTTTTCTTTGTAATACAGTTCCATAGCGTGATAGTAAAATCGCTGTGTAAGAATATCAGCCGACAAGATCTCATCGGGTTTTATTCCCTTAACAGCAAAAAAGGCGAGCATATTTAACTCGCCGTCACGCTCTATGAGTTTTTTATTTTTTCATCCGCATCATCTTCGTCCTCATCAAAAAAGTTCAGAACCTTAACACCTATCTCGGCAATTTCGTCTGTGTCAAAAATAGCTTTCACCGTATCGTATGGATAGTCAACTTCGATGCTTTTCTGCAGTTCCTTTGAACGAAGCATAGCACAGTTATCATATATCAGCTTTTCATAAGCCTTCATCATTTCGACATAGCTGCCTTCTTTGGTCTTGTCGGCAAACTCGATCTTCTGTGAGTCGCTCGGATTTGTGACCGTAATATACGCATCAAGGCTTTTCACATATATTTCCTTGCTTGCATTTTTCTTTCCGTCCTTTTCAAGTTTCTTCTGTATCAGCTGTTCCAGCGATACTTTCTTCATTTCTGCCATAGTCATCCTCCGTTTCTAAAACTAATTTACAATGATATTCAGTCAGGTCATTCCGCTTGTAATGCGGCATAAAATAAAGAACCTCGTAACGCTGTCCTTTAAACATAAAGTACATATCGTTTCTCGGTTCTTTTATTGCACCCATACGGGTAGTTATTTTATGTGTGACTGCGGCCTGCACCGACTTGCCGGGAAGAATATTTTCGCGCCCCGATGACGGAACGATCTCCGCCCATACAGAACACAGCTTTGCATAATCGTAGGACTGCTCCCCGAATTCCGTTTCGGCATCCGCTTTGGCGTAAACATCTATCCTGTGCCGCAGCCGTTCAAGTGTATTTTTCATATATCCCCATTAAAAAAGCGCCTATCGGGTGATAAGCGCAGTAATATTACAATTTAGGTAAATAATTGTAAAACAAACTTTTATTTAATATGTTCCATGATTCTACAAAATGTTCAAACGCAAAAGCATCTGCTCTTTTTTCAATCGGTCTATTTCTATATTCCTCTACAGACATATTTTCAATTTCTTTAGATTCTAACCCCTCAAAATCTTTGTTATATCTTTCGGGATTACTTTTATAATCATAATAGTGTCCTGCTTCATGCAAAACTAAAAAAAGTGCGTATGCTATTTCAGAATACTCATAGGAAATTTTATCAATCTGGGGAATACTTTTCATTATACAATCCATGGTTTCCTTATCGGTTGCAAATGCCATTTTATATATAAGTTTTGTCTGATTATACCTAAAAACTATTTTGGCATTTTCAATTTGTCCTTTCATAGGAGTACAACATTTGGACATATAATTTGACTCAGAATCATATTCAACTTCAATGTCTTTATAAATCGGCAAACATTGTATAATATTTTTTATTTCTGTAGAAAACCTACACATAACATACACACCTTCTCAAATTTTATATATTGATTATACCACATATTACAAAATAGGTCAAAACATATTTACACTCTCACGCAGACCAAACAGTAGGGAACGGAGGGTAAGCTGAAGGTCGTGATGGTCGGCATCCTCACGATGCTCATAGAGGTAGCCAAGTGTATATAACACAGCCACACGGCTTATACTCTCGTTTTCAAAGATGTTCTCCTCACACCTTGAAATATCCCTGCAAAGCTGTATTGCAGAGTTCAGCATCGTTTCTATAAGGCTGTCGTCCGCATCTGTGTCTATACGCAGATAGTTTTTTGCATCTTCAAGCGTTACCATAGTCTCTGTTTCCTTTCACAATTTTATGATTTAGCTTTTGCCGTCGTGCCGACCTTCAAAATCTGTACCGCTTCGGGCAGAACGAGCTTGCCGTCAACACGCTCTTTCGCAACAAACCCGACCATATCGTTTCCAGCGAAAAGTTCTGTAAGTTTCTTGAATGCCCTTGAACCTCTGTCACCGATATTATAATAGCTGAAATCACCGAATGCGACCTTATCGGCAGGTGCAAAGGCAGATGTATATACCTTGTAGCCAAGAATGCGGTCGGGTTCTTTGTCTTGATAATCGGGCTGCCAAATGTATGCGCCCGTGCTGTCCTTAAGCGTTCTGACCGCCGCCAAAGTATTATCATTCATAATAAATACAGCGTTTTTCCTGTACGGACGCTTGAGTGCATACACAAGGCTTATAAAATCATCACCGTTAAGCGCCGTACTGTTTACGGATACAGTACCGCCGCCCGTTGCC
>CANPYF010000141.1 GCA_947587925.1 uncultured Ruminococcus sp. | reverse complement strand
CTTGCCAAGGGCTTTGCACATGGAGCATTATCTTAGATGTTGTAGCCGAGCTCCGCATATACGGAGCTCGGCTACAACATCTAAGATAATGCTCCATGTGCTTATCGGACTTTCTCCCGCGCTTGTCGCTTCGGCAGTGATATTCGGCGGCAGAGCGCTCGTACTGTGCGGCTTTTGTATTTTTACCGCGGTCGTATGGGAAAGGCTTTGCAATATAATAATGAAACGTCCCGACAGCACGGACGATCTTTCCGCCGCAGTAACGGGACTGCTGCTCGCTTTTAATCTGCCGTCAACGCTCCCGCTGTGGACTGCGGCTATCGGCACTTTTGTTGCTATAGTTATAACCAAACAGCTTTTCGGAGGTCTGGGAAATAACTTTGCAAATCCTGCCATAGTCGGCAGGATAGTGCTGCTGCTCTCCTTCCCTGCCGCCATGACCAACTGGGCTGTACCCTTTTCAAAGGCGGCGGACGGTATAACTCAGCCTACTCCGCTCGTTTCGGGCGATTTCAAATATCTTGATCTGTTCCTCGGAAAATGCGGCGGCTGTCTCGGAGAAGTATGTGCGGCGGCTCTTATTCTCGGCGGCATATACCTTGTTGCAATGAAGATAATCACCCCGCACGCTCCGCTCGGCTTTATCGCGGCGGTATTCGTCTTTTCATTTTTAACGGGCAGGGACGGACTTTATCAGATACTTTCGGGCGGCGTCATGCTCGGCGCGATATTTATGGCGACCGACTACGTCACCACCCCCGCGACAAACCTCGGAAGACTTATCTTCGGAATAGGCTGCGGACTGATAACCTGCGTTATACGCTTCTGGTGTTCAGCCCCCGAGGGAGTTTCCTACTCGATACTGCTGATGAATATACTTACGCCTTACATTGATATGTTTACGGCAAAGAAGCCTATCGGCGCGGCCGTTATCGGCAAAAAGGAGGCGGCAAAATGAAAAATTACATAATGCCCCCTCTCGTGCTGACTATCATCTGCATGGTGGTCTCGGGTCTGCTTGCATTTGCGTTCAATAAAACCTACGTTGATACAACGGGAGTTATGACGGACGAACTAAAGGCGGGCTGTGAAGAGATATTCGGCGAAGGAGATTTTGAGATACTGCTCGAGCAGAGCACGGACGAAAAAGTGCCTGTGACCTTTGACACCGAAGGGATCGTTTCGATAATAACCGACAAAAAGGATAAATGTATAATCGAACTGAAACAGGACGGATACGCCAAAGACGGACTTCACCTGCTTATCGGCATAGACTCGGACGGTACTGTAAAGGGTATCAGTTTTCTGGAAATAGGTGAAACTCCGGGCGTCGGAACTAAGGTGCAGGACGATTCCTTTGTGGAAAAATTTATCGGTCTGGGCGCAGATGCTGATACAGACGATATTGACAACATCACGGGAGCTACATTCTCGTCAAAGGGAATGAAATCCGCTTATAAAAAAGCCGTGACGCTTTATTCTGAACATAAGGAGGAGATATTCGGTGGCTGATAAGAACAAGAGCCTTTTTCATGAATTTTCAAAAGGTCTTATTAAAGAAAATCCGACGCTCGTAATGCTTCTCGGAATGTGTCCCACGCTTGCCGTCACCACCATGGCGATAAACGGCATAGGAATGGGACTTGCGACCACCTTCGTGCTGGTCTGCTCTAACCTTGTTATTTCCCTGCTTAAAAACGTTATCCCGAAAGCAGTGCGTCTGCCCTCGTTTATCGTTATAATAGCGGGCTTTGTTACGCTGATAAGCTTTTTGCTGCAAAAATACATACCGAGCCTTTATTCCGCACTCGGCGTATTCCTTACGCTGATAACCGTCAACTGCATAATCCTTGGCAGAGCGGAAGCATTCGCTTCAAAAAACAAGGTGCTGCCCTCTATCCTTGACGGACTGGGAATGGGACTGGGATTTACCCTTTCGCTGTTCACAATGGGTTCGATACGCGAAATACTCGGTTCGGGTCACTGGCTGCAAACCGCTTCATGGGAGGGTATAAAAATACCGTTCATTATCGACAACCCCACCATGATCTTCATTATGCCCGCGGGCGGCTTCTTTGTCCTCGGCTGTATAATAGCGCTTGTCAACAAAATAGCAAACCGCAAGCCCCCGCAGGAAATATCCTGTGAAAACTGCCCGTCCGCCGAGCTCTGCGGAAAGAAAAAGGAAAACTGCGACAGTTTTAAAAAGGAGGGCGCTAAGGCATGAAAGAGCTTTTGATAATCGTTCTCAGCGCAGTATTTGTAAACAATGTCGTGCTTTCGCAATTTATGGGTATCTGCCCGTTCCTCGGAGTTTCCAAACAGATAAAGTCGTCTGTCGGAATGGGCGGCGCGGTAATTTTCGTTATGGTCTGCGCTACCGCCTGCACCTACCCCGTTTACAAGCTGCTTGAAAAATTTGAGATAACATATCTGCGTACCGTGGCGTTTATCCTTGTAATAGCGCTGTTCGTACAGCTTGTCGAGATAGTGCTCAAAAAAATAATGCCGCCGCTTTATAAGGCGCTGGGCGTTTATCTTCCGCTGATAACCACAAACTGCGCGGTACTCGGCGTTACGGTAGCCAACATTGACGAGGGTTACAGCCTGTTACAGTCGCTGTTCAACGCTCTCGGCACGGGACTTGCTTTCTCGCTCGCACTGATACTTTTTTCGGGAGTACGCGGAAGAATAGAACATTCGGATATACCCGAAACCTTCAAGGGCGTAC
>CANPYF010000140.1 GCA_947587925.1 uncultured Ruminococcus sp. | reverse complement strand
GTCAGTTGGGCGCAGTCAAGTCGGCGCTCATCAACGGCGTCACCGTCATCACGGGAGGCCCCGGCACGGGAAAAACCACCATCGTCAAGTGCATTGCGGAGATACTCACGTCGCACGGAATGAGGCTGGAGTTTTGCGCGCCCACGGGCAGGGCGGCAAAGCGTCTCAGCCAATCCACCGGCAGCGACGCCAAGACCATTCACCGCCTGTTGGAGGTCAAGCCGATAGACGGCGATAATATGAAATTCATTCACGATGAAAACGACCTGCTTGACTGCGACGCGCTTATAATAGACGAGATGTCAATGGTCGACACACTGCTTTTTGATGCCGTTTTGCGCGGCATAAAGCTGACCTGCAAGCTTGTTTTAGTAGGCGACTCCGACCAGCTTCCGAGCGTGGGTGCGGGCAATGTTCTTCAGAACATAATCGACAGCGGCGTTATGCCGCTTGTAAGGCTGACGCAGATATTCAGGCAGGCACAGCAAAGTGCTATTGTCACCAACGCGCATAAGATAGTCGGCGGCGAACATATTGACCTTACTCAAAAGGATAACGACTTTTTCTTCTTTCAGCGGCTCAATTATAACGATATACGCGACCTGACAGCACAGCTTTGCAAAACGCGTCTGCCTAACGCTTACGGATATTCGCCGTTTGACGATATACAAGTGCTTTCTCCGACACGAAAAGGTCCTGCGGGTACGCTTGAGCTAAACAAGGCTTTGCAGGAACAGCTAAATCCGCCCTCGCCGGCCAAAAGCGAGATACAGACCCCGACATTTACCTTCCGCACAGGCGATAAGGTGCTGCAAACTAAAAACGATTATGATATTACATGGCAAAAAAAGGACGGCGAAAAGACCGAGAGCGGAGCGGGTATTTTCAACGGTGATATCGGCAGGATAATATCCTGTGATAAAATAACACGCTCGCTTAAAGTGGAATTTGACGGCAAGACCGCCGAATATACCGCTGATATGCTTGAAAATCTCGAACTTGCATATGCCATAACCGTACATAAAAGCCAAGGCAGCGAATTTGACGCGGTCATACTGACTATTTTTGAGGGATACGATAAATTATTTTACCGCAATCTGCTTTATACAGCCGTTACCCGTGCCAAAAAACTGCTCATTATCATAGGAAGCAGTAAAAGAGTTGAGTTTATGATAGATAATAACAGACGAACTCTGCGATACACCTGTCTGAAGGAAATGCTCAAGGAGTGCAGCGGCGATGAAAAGACCGAAATTTCTATGTTCTGACTTTTTTATAGATATAATACTTCCCAACCGCTGCCCTGTCTGTTCGCGCGTTATCGCTTGGGACAAGCTGTTTTGTGATGAATGTATACCCGAGGAAAAGGATATTGTGGAAGCGCCGCTTCTCAGCTGTGATAAAGTCACGGCGTTGTATCCTTATGAGGGCAATGCAAGAAATGCGATACTGTTTTTGAAGGACAACCGCCATAAAAGGCTTGCGGAGCATTATGCGTACAGGTTGAGCATACTGTTAGCGGAAGATAATGTTGATCTTGTGACCTGCGTACCCATGAATTTCTATAAAAGAATGATGCGCGGGTACGATCAGGCAGACGTTATCGCCAAAAGCCTCGCAAAATGTCTGAATAAGCCGTATGACCATTCGATAATGCGCCATTCGTTCAGTTTAAAGGCGCAGCATTCGCGCAATGCCGAGCAAAGACGTTCCGCGGCTGGTACTACATACAGCCTTTCAAAGAAAGCGGTCGGCCTGAACGGAAAGACAGTCCTGCTGTGTGATGATGTAATAACAACAGGTTCAACGGTCGATGCCTGTGCCAAGCTGCTCAAACAGCTCGGCGCTGAAAGGGTGATCGCGGCGGCGGTATGCAGAACGCAATAATTTTTCGGGAATAAAAACGCAGACTTTGGCAATGATATAGTAATGAGGTGAGGCGTGATATGCAGAGTGAAAAGATCCAAAAGCTTAAGAATATTCTTGAGTCCTCACAGGGACTTGCCGTATGCTTTGCAAAATATTCCGCACAGACGTCGTCTTCACAGCTTCGGACGGAATTCGGAAAACTTGCGGCAGCTGCGCGTAATCATTCTGCCGATATAGAACGTGTTCTGGAGGTTGAAAATGGCTCAGAATGATCTTGAAATGATACGATATGCGCGTAGGCTTGTCAAGCGGGCGGCGGCGTTAAGCTGCGAGGCTTACAGTGATCTTTGTGCGACCAAAGCCGAACAGACCGCGTACCTCGTGCTTGACGGAGAGCTGAGAATGGATTCCAAACTTGCAGAACTGGAAAGCAAGTTAATATCATCAAACGGCGTTTATCAATGAAAAAAGCAGATCGTTTTCGGTCTGCTTTTTTTGCGTATGTTTCACTTATCAAAATGAAGTTCATTTGAAAAATGAAGGTCGAGCTGATTGAACGGTATGTTTATTCCCGCATCATCAAAGGCAGTTTTTGCCTTTTCGTTCAGGCGGTAATATAATTCCCAGTAGTTTTCCGAACGCACCCAGACCCGTAGGATAAGCCTGACGGAGCTTTCCTTATATTCGGCAATGCGCGAAAAGGGGGCTTCGGGTTCTTTAAGAGAAAGCGGACATTGAGCTGCCGCCGCTTCAAGGATACGCTGAGCGAGGACTATATCCGAATCGTATGAAACGTCAAATTTCATTTCAAGCCGCCGCAGTTCCTCCTGCGTATAGTTTGTGATGATTTCGGAAGAGACCGTGCCGTTGG
>CANPYF010000139.1 GCA_947587925.1 uncultured Ruminococcus sp. | reverse complement strand
CGTATTTGTCCACTCATAAGCGTCTTCCTTGGAAAGGTCGATAACGCCCTTATTCGGATCTGTCTTATCAACGAGCGGTCCGCCGCCGAGATATTCGTTAAAGCCCTCGAATACGAGGAAATCGGAATAATCCTTGAAATAATCGGCTATCTGCGTCCACAGGTGAGTGACCGTTTCCGCACAGCCTTCAAGGTCATCTTCCGCGGTATATCTTCTGATGACAAATTCATCATAATGGTGCATATTGATAACGACATACAGTCCGTCATCGCGGCAGTAATCAACTATTTCCTTTACCCTTGCAATATACTCGCCGTTTATGGTATATGTACCGTCATCATTCATCATATTGCCCCAATAGACAGGTATACGCACGGTGTTAAAGCCTGCGGCTTTTATGCCGTCAACAGCTTCCTTATCGGTCACGACAGCACCCCAGCAGGTCTCATAATCCTGCGGCTTATTGCTGCCGATAGTCTGTGCGCCCGATTCGATACGGGAAGTATCCAGCCAATAAGCCTCCATGGTATTGCCGAGGTTAATACCGAGCCCCATTTCCTGCGACACCTGCATAGCGGTGAGACCCTCTCTCATAACGCCGTCGTCCGAACCTGTATCGGCAGCTGCGCTGCCCGTCAGTGCAGCCATAGCGGCAGTACCCGCCAGTGCGGCAGCCGTAACGGCAGAAAGCGATCTTGCAAAACGTTTTTTCATTTTTAACTACCTCCGTTCAAACTGCGATCAACAGTTTAAAGTTACGAAACTATACTTTTATATATTATAGCAGGGATTTGGGGAAATGTCAATATAAATTTAACTTAAAAAGGTTGCCGCTTCGCGGCGATTTTGACGCTCCCCAAACCCCTCGGAGAGGGGCTTGCCTACACCCCCCAACCCCCCTCTCCCGTGGGAGAGGGGGGCGAGAGCGTTCCTTCAACATTGATAAATAGGAAAAATATCGCATAATAAAAACGTAAAGCGGTACGCAGTAAAGAAAATAGTATCACAAAAGTAGGTGCGCGGAAGTTTGGGAAATTCGCCTTCGGCGAATTTCAGGGCGGGGGAAACCTTGCTTTGAGCATAGCTCAAAGCAACTGAAAAGCTCAAACTTTAGTGTGACCCCGCCCACTTGACATATTGCATCAAATATTGTATAATATATTTAATTTCAATCCCAAATTTTAATATTTTTTATGGAGGTATACGATTATGGCACAGAATAGGTATATCGGCGATTATCCCGTTATCGGTATTCGCCCGACTATCGACGGAAGAAGGGGTTTTCTTAAAGTAAGAGAATCTCTCGAAGAACAGACTATGAATATGGCTAAGGCGGCGGCAAGGCTGTTTGAGGAAAATTTGCGCTACTCAAACGGCGAGCCTGTCAAGGTCGTTATCGCGGATACCACTATCGGCAGAGTTGCCGAGGCGGCGGCTTGCGCGGATAAGTTCAAAAAATGCGGCGTGGATATAACCCTTACCGTTACCCCCTGTTGGTGCTACGGCGCTGAAACTATGGATATGGATCCTATGACTATAAAGGGCGTGTGGGGATTTAACGGTACGGAACGCCCCGGTGCTGTTTACCTTGCGTCTGTACTTGCTACTCACGCACAAAAGGGTCTGCCCGCGTTCGGTATATACGGTCATGATGTTCAGGACGCTGACGATACCTCTATCCCCGATGATGTCAGGGAAAAGCTGCTGCGCTTTGCACGCTGCGCTGTGGCTGCGGCTACTATGCGCGGCAAGAGTTATCTGCAGATCGGCTCTGTGACAATGGGTATCGGCGGCTCGATAATCAACCCCGAATTTATCGAAGAATATCTCGGAATGAGAGTTGAGTCGGTAGACGAGGTGGAGATAATCAGACGAATGACCGAGGGTATCTACGATAAAGATGAATTTGAAAAGGCGCTTGCATGGACAAAGGCTAACTGCACAGAAGGCTTTGACAAGAACCCCGAAGAAGTACAGAAAAGCCGCGAGGTCAAGGACGAACAGTGGGAATTTGTAGTAAAAATGATGTGCATAATCAAAGACCTTATGAACGGCAATAACAAACTCCCCGCAGGCTGCGAAGAGGAAATGGTCGGTCATAACGCTATCGCGGCGGGCTTTCAGGGTCAGCGTCAGTGGACGGATTTTTACCCCAACTGCGACTTCCCCGAAGCGATGCTCAATACCTCGTTTGACTGGAACGGCGCGAGAGAGCCGTATATCTTAGCGACCGAAAACGACACGCTCAACGGTCTGGGTATGCTGTTTATGAAGCTGCTCACCAACCGCGCACAGATATTCGCCGACGTCCGCACCTACTGGTCGCCCGAAGCGGTCAAAAAGGCAACGGGTTACGATATAGAGGGCAAGGCTAAACAGGCGGGCGGATTTATCCACCTTATCAATTCGGGCGCGGCTTGCCTTGACGCTAACGGCGGAGCTAAGGACGCTGACGGAGCAAGCGTAATGAAGCCTTGGTATGAAATAAACGAAAACGACATGGCGGCTATCATGGGCAAGACTACATGGAATCCCGCCGATCTGGGATATTTCCGCGGCGGCGGATACTCTTCGCGCTTTGTCACCGACTGCGAAATGCCCGCTACCATGATAAGACTGAACATAGTCAAGGGCTTAGGTCCTGTCATGCAGATAGCCGAAGGCTGGACTATCAAGCTGCCCGACGAAGTCACCGACAAACTCTGGAAGCGCACCGACTACACATGGCCCTGCACATGGTTCGCA
>CANPYF010000138.1 GCA_947587925.1 uncultured Ruminococcus sp. | reverse complement strand
TATCAGCCGTCTGCCCTCGGCGAGCCTGTGAACGTCATAACCCTGACCTATCCTCATGCCGCACGTCCCCTTATTACCGACTTAATTCCCGTAATTATAAGTATCACCCCGAGCGCAAGCATAAACACATACATCACCGTTATTTTCAGCCGCGTTTTGGTGGTATCTATGCAATAGCTTGAAAGCGCTATCTCTTCGGTGTCGATACCGCTTTGCGCGGCAAATTGTTCGAGCAGGCGGTCAACATCGGGCGAATTTACCTGAAAACAGCCGACCACCTCCACGGGCGTTACCTCGTCCTCAAAATAAAAGTCCTCCGCCGCGTGTGCAAGGTCTTTTTTGGTCTGCTTATTTTTGGTCTGAATCGTCATTATCATGCCGTTTTCGGCAATGAACGCGTGGCTCTCAGCCTTGCCGGGGAGCGGTATTATCCCCGCAGCATATTCGGTAGTTTCCGCATAGCCGCCGAGCGGCATATAACAGGTGTATGTAACATACTTGTCACGCGGCGGCGAGCCGCCGTTTTTCATTATCTCGTTGAGATCGACCGTTCTGCCCAGAAAAATAAACGACGCGTCGTGTATTATCATCACAAGCGACAATATCGTGAATACCGCGCCTAACAGAAAGCATAACAGCGGACTGTTTTGTTTGCGATTTGCCATAAAATCTACTCCTCCATAATTTTAGTTTTTTGTTTTAAAACCGATTAGGTTTTAAAACCATCTATTTTTAAAACCGTTTAGGTTTTAAAACCATTTATATTTTAAAACCGTTTAGGTTTTAAAAACTAAAACTCTTTATAGTTGCCCAAAAATCTGAAATAGCTCAACTCGCTTTCCAACTCGCGTATAAGTTTTATAACGTCGGGCGATTTTATCGAGCCTTCAAAATCGAGATAGAACAGCACGTCAAAATCGGTGTTTGCTATCGGGCGGGATTCTATCATTGTAAGATTCAGCCCCGAGACGGAAAATTTCGTCAGTAGGCGGTACAGCGCCGAGGCCTGGTGGGGAACGGTCAGCGACACGGAGATTATGTCCGCGTCCTCGGCAAGCTTCAGCTTTTTGGAAACAAGTATAAATTTTGTAAAATTATTGTGCGCGTCCTCGATATTTTTATCTACTATTTTCAGCCCGAAATGCTCCGCGCAGTCGGTAGAGCATATCGCCGCTATCGGATCGCTGCTCCGGCTTACAAATGCCGCCGCCAGCGCGGTATTTTCAGCCGTTCTTGTGGAATAGCCGTGGGCGGAAAGATACCCCGCGCACTGCATGAGCGCCTGTTCGTGTGAATACACCCTCTTAACGTCCTTAATGTCGGTATCCTGCCTTATTGCAAGGCAATGCTCGACTGCGATCTTTGTGCAGGCGCATATTTTAAGGTCATGCCTTCTCATCAGTTCATAGGTCTGCGACACCGTTCCCGCCGTGGAATTTGCAATAGGCACTATGCCGAACTCCGCGCTGCCGCTCTCGACCGCCGCAAACACTTCTCCGAACGAATCAAAAAACACAGGCTCGGTTTCGGGCAGCAGCTTTTTAGCCGCCGCGTGCGAATATGACCCTACCGTCCCGGGTACTGCCGCCGTCCTGTTGCCCGAAAGTTCCAGCCGTTCATACGGCAGTTGGTCTGCCGAAGCGAAAAACCGCTGAAACTGCCTGCATTTGGATATATCCATAAGATTTGTAAAAAGTACCTGAGCAGAGTCGGCAAGTTCGGCGCTGACGTTCGAGCGCACCCGTGAGATCACCTCATTTTCCCTGTCCGACTGAAAGACCTCCAGTCCGTTATCCATCTTGTATTCCGCGACCTTATAGCAGACCTCCATGCGCTTTTCAAAAAGCGACAATATCTGCGCGTCAATATCGTTTATCTGTCCTCTTAATTCACCAAGCCCCATTTTTATCATACGCTCCATTTTAAAAGTTTATCTTTACGCAAAAATGCGCATACATTTAATATTTTACCATATCCGCCCGCTTAATGCAAGCTTATTTTGTTACCGCATTGTTAATATAATATCCGCTATTAGATGTTAGAACGCCGCACTATTAAAATTAATAGCGCCGGCTTTTAAGAGGTCAGAGTCTGAGCTTTGCTCAGGGTCTGAGCTTTGCTCAGTGGTCTGAACAAAGTTCAGACTGTAGACAAGGTTGCGCCTACGGCGCGTATTTTAAAATTAGCTTTACAGACTTTTCTTGCCTCTCCCCTGCAAGATATTTCTCTCAAACCGCAGGATAATTCACCGCGAAGCGAGGTAACATTTCCCCCGAAGCGGGATAAAAAGTGAAATAATATTTTAGTTCCCTCCCCCCGATGTATAACGGAGAGAGGGAAAGGATAACTAAAACATATTCACTTGCGCGTCTTTACGGTCTTGGTGTCCGACCATTTTGAATAGGTCTTGCCGCTTTCTGCCCTTTTGAACGCCTGCACGCGGAATTTGTAGCTTGTGTTGCTTTTAAGCTTGCTTATGCGGCAGGTGGTCTTGTCGGCGGAGATCAGTTTTATGGTTTTCCACTTTTTGGTCTTGCTGTCATACTGCTGTATCTTGTAGCCCGAACAAGTCACCTTTTTCCAGTTTATGCGCACCGCATTGTTCGTCTTGGTCGCGGTCGTAAGCGTGACCTTCTGCGGCTTGGTGGCGGTATAAAAGCTGTCGCTCTTTTTGCCCGCTATCTTTGAACTGCCCGAATTTACATACGCTTCTACGCTGTAGCTGTACTGCGTACCCGAAGCAAGTCCCGGATCCCTGTAGGTGAGCGTATCGCCGCCCTCAACGCTTGCGACAAGCGAATCCGCTCCGCCGCCGCGTGAACGGTAGATGTTGTAGCCGTCAGCGCCGCTGACTTTTTCCCAGTTTACGCGCACCGCGTTATCCGTAGATGTAAATGAGGTCATCTGCGGGGCCGCGGGCGGG
>CANPYF010000137.1 GCA_947587925.1 uncultured Ruminococcus sp. | reverse complement strand
GCCGAGGGCAGACGGCTGATACTCGGCGGTGTGGATATACCTTATGAAAAAGGGCTGCTCGGGCATTCGGACGCGGACGTGCTCGTCCACGCGGTAATGGACGCGCTGCTCGGCGCGGCTGCGCTCGGCGACATTGGCAAGATTTTCCCCGATACAGACCCCGCATACGCGGGTGCGGACAGCATAAAGCTGCTCGGCGCGGTGTGTGCCAAAATAAGGGAAAACGGCTTTGAGATAGGCAACATAGATTCAACTATAACGGCGCAGAAGCCGAAGCTTGCGCCCTATATCGAACAGATGAGGAAAAATATTGCAGCCGCCTGCGGCACGGATATTACGGCAATATCGGTAAAAGCTACTACCGAAGAGGGTCTGGGCTTTACGGGCGAGGGACTGGGAATTTCCGCAAGCGCGGTGGCGCTGTTGATCTAACCTCTTACATCTTAAAAGCGCGCGCTATTATTTTTAATAGTGCGGCGTTCTAACTTCTAATAGAGGAGTTAATGACCTACGAAAATAACAGAAAAACAAAATCCCCGCCTGCCGTATCTGCGTGAAAAGACGTCCAAGCTGACAACGCGCCCGGGGTGCTATCTTATGAAAGACTCGGCGGGGAAGATAATATATATCGGCAAAGCAAAAAATCTGAAAAACAGAGTGACATCATATTTTCGCAAGGGTCAGGATCATCTGCCCAAGGTGTACAAAATGGTGTCGCACGTTGCCGATTACGATTTTATCGTCACCGACAGCGAATTTGAAGCACTGCTTCTCGAATGTTCGCTGATAAAACAGCATACGCCCAAATATAACATTCTGCTCAAAGACGATAAGGGGTATTGCTATATCCGCGTTTCCGATGAGGAATACCCCCGCCTGACCGCCGCTCTTCAAAAAGAAGATGACGGCGCAAGATATATCGGACCGTTTATTAGTTCGGGCGCACTGCGGCAGGCTGTACGCGAGGCGAATGATGTTTTTAAACTGCCGACCTGCTCACGCAGATTCCCGAGGGATATAGGGAAAGGCAGACCCTGCCTTAACGACCATATAAACAAGTGCATGGGCGTTTGCAAGGGAAATATTTCGGCGGAGGAATACCGTCAGACGGTCGAACAGGCTGTCGATTATATCAAAAACGGTTCTAAGGAAAGCGTAAAACGGCTGACCGAACAGATGAACGCCGCCGCCGAAGAACTTGACTTCGAGCTTGCCGCAAGGCTGCGCGACAGGATAACGGCGATAAAAAAGGCGGCTGCCGAACAGGATATTGTCATAGAACAGCATACCGAGGATATGGATATTTTCGGCGTAAGCGCGGACAGCAAAACGGCATGGGGAAGCGTTACCATGTACCGCGGCGGCAGACTTTACGACAAATATTCCGCAAAACTCGGCATGACCGACGAGCCGTCACGAATGAGAGAAGAATTTATCGCGGGATTTTATTCGCAGCGTGACGAGATACCCGCCGAGGTGCTGCTTGACGAGCCGATAGAAAATGCCGATCTGCTCGAACGCTATCTTTCAGAAAAATGCGGGCATAAGGTCAAAATAAGCGTGCCGCAAAGGGGAACGCTGCGCAGACTTGCCGAGCGTTCAAAGGAAAACGCGGCAGAACAGCTTTCTATCGGGGCAGACCGCAGCGGCAGCGAGATAGCCGCGCTCGAAGAACTTGCAAAGGCGCTCGGTCTGGGCAAGCCGCCGCGCTTTATCGAATGTTACGATATATCCAACCTCGGTTCGGCGGACATGACCTGCGGAATGGTGGTCTATGAAAACGGCAGACCGCGAAAAGATCTCTACCGCAAATTTTCCATAAAGACCGTTGCCGAACAAAACGATTACGCAAGCATGAGCGAAGCCGTTGAGCGGCGGTTCAAACGCTATCTGGACGGAGATGAGAACTTTTCCACGCTGCCCGACCTGATACTGCTTGACGGCGGAAAGGGTCACGTTTCCGTGATAACGCCGCTGGTGCGCTCTATGGGTATAGATACGCCGATATTCGGTCTGGTCAAAGACTCAAAGCACCGTACCCGCGCGGCAGCCGCAGGCGACAGGGAAATAAGCCTTTCGGCTTACAAAAAAGCGTTCGCGCTGGTAACAACTATCCAGGACGAGGTACACCGCTTTGCGATAAGCTACACAAAGGCTAAACACACCAAAAACAGCTTTGCGCTGACGGTAACGAGCGTTAAGGGTATCGGCGAAAAGAAAGCCAAGCTGCTTATGACGGCGTTCAAAACGCGCTCCGCGCTTCAGTCTGCCTCGCGGGAGGAACTGGCGCAGGCGGCGGGGCTCAGCAGGACAACGGCTGACGAATTATACAAATTCATACACAAGGAATGACGCAAGATGAGATATTACGAGCAGCTTTTAAGCGGATATTCCAAACTCGGCAAAAGGGTGAACGATCTTTCCCGTATCGGCACGCTGTTAAACGCTCTGGGCGACCCGCAGAAAAAGCTGCGCTTTGTCCACATAGCAGGGACTAACGGCAAGGGAAGCTGTGCGCAGATGACAGCCGATATGCTTAAAAGCGCGGGGTACAAAACAGGGCTTTTCACCTCGCCGTATATATTGAGATATAATGACAGGATAAGGATAAACGGCGTTGATATAAGTGATGATGAACTTGATGACGCGGCGCGTGCCGTGGGTGACGCTGTAGAGCGGTTACACGGCTGCGGATTTTCTCAATTTGAGATAACGCAGGCGATAGCCTTTGAATATTTTGCCAAAGAAAAATGTGATATAGTGGTGCTTGAAGCGGGGCTTGGCGGCAAGCTCGATTCCACCAATGTGATAGACCCGCCGATAATTTCGCTTATCTGTTCGGTATCTTTCGACCACACGGCGATACTCGGCGATACTATCGAGCAGATAGCCGAGCAAAAAGCGGGGATAATCAAGCGCGGCAGCAAAGCGGTGATACTCGCCCCGCAAAATCCGCCGCAGGCGGAACGGATAGTTGCCAAGAGCGCCGAGCGCTGCGGGTGCAGGCTGATAATACCCGACATAAGC
>CANPYF010000136.1 GCA_947587925.1 uncultured Ruminococcus sp. | reverse complement strand
CGACCGTCCTGCCCGCGTATCAGCTCGTTTGCGGTATAAAGCCTTGAATCGTAATAGGCGTCGCCGAACGCCCTTGCGTGAAAATACACGGTATTGCAGCCGAGCGAACTTATATTGTCAAACGCCTGCTCTATCCTGCCGCGATAATTTTCCTCGCCGTCCGAAAGCATTTCGTTCAATTCTATATAGGTCAGCCACACCGCACGCTGTGTTTCAAAATTAAGCGGAGCGTAAGCCTTCGCTTTGCTCTCATCAGCCGCCTGCGGCTTATCGCTTTGGTCAATATCCTGCCGCGCGTTGATCTCTGACGGTATCGGCGAATTGTACTGCATTATCGGCACACCGCCCGTCCGTCCGCTTTTGTCCGCACTTACACAGCCGCAAAGTATCGCCGCCGCGATAAATATAATAGCTATCCTTTTCATAAAACTTTTTAGCCTGTCCTTTCTTTTTATCGTGTAATATTTATATTAAGCGGCGCACAAAAAAATTCCGCGAAGCGGAATGCCTCGCGGGATTTGCAATATCCTTTACGGTATCAGCCTGTTTATATCTCTCGGGAACATAGAGGTCTCGCGGATATTGCTCTTGCCTATCAGCTTCATGAGCAGTCTTTCAAGACCTATTCCCAGACCGCCGTGCGGCGGCAGACCGTATTTGTGCGCTTCAAGATAGCTCTTGAAATCTTCGGGGTCAAGCCCCTGCGCTTTGAGTTTTGCCACCTGCTCGTCATAGTCGTGTATACGCTGACCGCCCGAGGTTATCTCCAGACCTCTGAACAGCAGGTCGAATTTATACGCTTCTTTGGGGTCTTCTCGGCTGTTCATGGCGTAAAACGGCGGTTTTGAGGACGGAAAATGCGTTACGAAAATAAAGTCGCTGTCAAATTTTTCCTTGGCGTATCTGCAAAGCTCCACTTCATCTTCAGGGTCAAGGTCGAACTTTTTGCCCGAAGCCGAGCCGCCGCGCAGCATTTTTATCGCGTCTATGAATTTGATGGAGGGTATCTCGGTGATAACGGGTATCTGCGCTTCGAGAAGCTTTATCTCATAAGCGTAATTCTGTTCGATATACCCCATGATAAATTTGAGCATAGCCGTTTCCATTGCCATAACGTCATACATACTGTCGATATATCCCATTTCAAAGTCAAGACCGATATATTCATTGATATGACGCGAGGTCGCGTGCTTTTCGGCACGGTATACGGGGGCTATCTCGTAGACCCTGTTGAATATGCCTACGCAAGCCTGTTTATAGAACTGCGGCGATTGGTTCAAAAATGCGTTTTTGTGGAAATAATCGAGGCGGAAGATATTCGCGCCGCCCTCCGCGCCCTGTGCAACTATTTTGGGCGTGTGTATCTCGGTAAAATTATTCTGCTTCATGAAAATATGCATACCGTGGACGATACCTTCCTGAAGCTTGAATATCGCGCGTTCGTAAGGGTTTCGCAGTGCGACAGAGCGGTTGTCAAGCTTGGTGTCTATCGTGCAGTTGAGTCTGCCCTGTGAAATTTTGAGCGGCATCTCGCTCTTGGGCGCACTTATAAAGCGTATCTGCGAGAGGACTATCTCAACGCCGTTGATGTCCCTTTGATTCTCCTGCACCGTACCCTTTATCCATACAAAACAGCCCTCGCGCAGTCCGCGTATGCTGTCCTTGCAGCTTTCAGCCGAATAAACGGTCTGTATCGCGCAAAATGCCGTCCGCAGTACTATAAATGTAACGCCTGACATTTTTCTTATTTTGTGTACACAGGCTTTAAATTCGACCGTGCCGCCGATATTGTTCAGCGCGTCACCAAGCGTAAATTCGCCGAGCAGCTTATCGGGGCTTATCAGCAGCAGACCGTCCTTTTGGTCGGGGGTATATTTATCCTGCGGCTGATAGGGCGTCATTTCCGAAGCGTCACATGCCGCGCTCTCTTCGGTCTGCTCCTTAACGGTATCATCAAGCGCCGAAACGCTTTCGAGCCGCTTTTCGAGCGCCTGTTTTATTATCTTGGGCGTAGCCGCGCCTTTGAGCGCTTTGGTGCACTGTCCCATAATAAAACCGAATACCTTCTTTTCGCCCGCGGCATACTGCTTTACCTGCTGAGCATTCGCGGCAAGGATACTGTCTATCTGCGCGTTTACCTTATCCATATCAACGGTTATGATATATCCCGCCTGTTTGGCAAGCTGTTCGGGGTCGCCGCCGTTTTCAGCCATTGTGCGGAATACCGCCTTGGCGTCATTCTTGGATATTTTTTCCGTTTCGGCAAGCTCAACGAGCCTTGCAAACTGCTGCGGAGTAAATTTCAGCGCGTTTACGTCTATCTCTCCGAGATTTATCCTGCGCATAAACTCCGTCAGTATGAACGAAGCCACCGCCGCAGGCGCGTTGAAGGCTTTTACCGCATCATCAAAGAAATCGGAGATAAGCTTTGAATTTACAAGTATCTTTGCGTCCTTTTCGCTGAGCCTGTACTGCGAAACATATCTTTCCAGCCTTGCGCCGGGCAGTTCGGGGAGTTTTGCGCGTATCTCGTCAAGCTGAGCGTCCGTAAAGTTTACCTGAAGTATATCGGGTTCGGGGAAATAGCGGTAATCGTGCGCATTTTCCTTTGAACGCATGGACTTGGTCGCGTCACGGTTGGCGTCATAACGCCTTGTTTCCTGAATTACCCGCTTGCCCGCTTCGAGCAGCAGCGCCTGACGGCGCTCCTCATATCTTATGGCGCGTCCTACCGATTTTATCGAGTTGATATTCTTTATCTCGGCACGCGTACCGAACTCCTTGTCGGTCGGCTTCATTATCGAGATGTTTACATCACAGCGCAGCGAGCCCTGTTCCATTTTACAGTCGCACACCCCCGCATATTGCAGCAGCAGAGAGATCTGCTCGACAAACGCCATAGCTTCTTCCGCAGAAGAAATATCCGGTTCGGTAACTATCTCGATAAGCGGTATGCCGCAGCGGTTATAATCGGCGAGCGAAACGCCGTTGTAATCGTCATGCACAAGCTTGCCCGCGTCTTCTTCGATGTGAATCCTAGTGATCCCGATCGGCTTGCGCTCGCCGTCTACTTCGATATCTACAGTGCCTCCAGTACAGATCGGCAGATCGAACTGCGAGGTCTGGTAGGCTTTCGAA
>CANPYF010000135.1 GCA_947587925.1 uncultured Ruminococcus sp. | reverse complement strand
ACATAAAGGTGTCGCAGCTTGTAGCGGGTACTTGCGTAATTGCGTCGATAGTGCTGATAATAATATTCAGGAGCATGGCTGCAAGGAGCGATTACAGATTTTTCTATCAGACAGAGCTTTCAAAGGCACAACTTGCGTCATATGACAGCTTTGAGGAAACCGAAAAGGCTAAAAAAGAACTTAAAAAGAAGATCGCCGACGCAAAGAAAAACGGCGAGAGTTTTGCGGAACTTGAAAAGGAATATGACGAGAAATTCAGCAAAACGGCAAAGCAAAAAGCTAAGCAGCAGGCGGCTGAACTTGAGGAAGAGAAAAAGGAACTTAAAACTCGTATAAAGCAGGCGAAAAAGGACGGCAAAAAAGATGAACTTAAAGCGCTCAAAAATGAATATGCCGAAAAATTCGGCGGCGCAGTCGGCGAGGAACAGGAGAGCATAGACGACGGATATGTTTCGATACTTGCCGATGATGACGACGATGAAGGTGAGCCTGCGGCAGATGAAAATAGTGAAGACAATAATAACGATAATGCTGACGAATAATGAATATAGCTGAAAGGACGGATAAAAATGGGAAAAATAATTGACGGCAAGGCGGTTTCTGCCGATGTCAAAGCAAGGATAGCCATTGAGACTGCCGAACTGAAAAAGCAGGGTATAGAGGTAGGACTTGCGGTTGTGATAGTCGGAAACGACCCCGCTTCAAAGGTGTATGTCCGCAACAAAAAGCTTGCCTGCGAAGCTGTCGGATTCAATTCGTATGAATATGCGCTCGGAGAGGATACGACCGAAGAACAGCTTCTCGAACTTGTGGATAAGCTGAACTCCGACCCGAAGATAAACGGCATACTCGTTCAGCTCCCGCTGCCGAAGGGACTTGACGACAAGGTGATAATAAACAATATCCGCCCCGAAAAGGACGTTGACGCATTTCACCCTGTTAATGTCGGCAAAATAATGATAGGCGACTACAGCTTTCTTCCCTGTACGCCCGCAGGAGTAATGGAACTTATCGCTTCGACAGGCACAGAGATAGAGGGTAAGGAGTGCGTGGTTATCGGCAGAAGCAACATAGTAGGAAAGCCTATGGCAATGCTGCTGCTGCACAAGAGTGGAACGGTAACGGTCTGCCATTCAAGGACGAAGAATTTAAAGGAGGTCTGCTCACGCGCCGATATACTCGTTTCGGCTGTCGGCAGGGCGAAAATGATAACTGCCGACTATATCAAGGAAGGCGCAGTCGTTATAGATGTGGGAATGAACAGGGACGAGAACGGAAAGCTTTGCGGGGACGTTGATTTTGCTTCCTGCGAACCGAAAGCCTCCTACATAACCCCCGTCCCCGGCGGTGTCGGACCTATGACTATCGCTATGCTTATGCAAAATACCCTTACGGCGGCTAAACAGCAAAACGGGTTGATCTGAAATTACTTTTATATGTAAATTTTTCGTGAATACTATTTACATAATTCATTTTTCAGTGTATAATTAAATAGTTGTGTTGCATTGCTGATCTAAGGTCATGGCGCGGGATAAAAGCGCAGATCTTGGCGGCATATCAAGCGGCGCGGCGTATCCGCAAGGCAGATAATGGATCAAGCTCCGACGGAGAAGGTTACCTGCCATTTTCTTCCTTGTTGGAAATTAAATGAAAGAGGTACGAAAAAATGCTCAGAAAAGATGAAAAAACCGCTGTCATCGAGGCAAACAGAACTCATGAGACCGACACAGGCTCGCCCGAGGTACAGATCGCTATTCTCACCAAGAGAATAAACGACCTTACCGAGCACCTGAAAGTCCACAAGAAGGACCACCATTCAAGAAGAGGACTTCTTAAAATGGTAGGTAAGAGAAGAAATCTTCTTAACTATCTTAAATCAAAGGATATCGAAAGATACAGAGCGACTATCGAGAAGCTTGGTATCCGCAAGTGATCCAAAAGTAAATGCGGGCGTAAAGCGCGAAAAGATCGGTTCGCGCTTTTCGCCTTTGCGCGTTTAATACGCAAAAAAATAAGCAAGGGGCGGTTTTTGGCGGACGCGTGCTTATGCAGTGGCAACGCGTGCTTATGGCAGCGGCGCTGAAAACAACTTAGCATTAACCGGAGCGCGCCGATAATGTTTAAAGCGGCGTATTGCGGTTATTGCTAATGGTCCTGAGCTTATAAAAATAAGTTGAAAGGAAATGATGCAAAGATGTTTGAAAATTACAGAGTTTTTGAGACGGAATATGCAGGCAGACCGTTTATCGTAGAAACAGGCAAGACCTGCGGACTTGCAAACGGCTCATGCTGGGTGCGTTACGGTGAGACTGTTGTTATGGCTAACGTAACAGCGTCCGCAAAGCCCCGCGACGGAATAGATTTCTTCCCGCTTTCGGTCGATTTTGAAGAAAAGCTTTATTCGGTCGGCAAGATACCCGGTTCTTTTACTAAAAGAGAAGGCAAACCTACAGATAAGGCGATACTTTGCTCAAGAATGGTAGACCGTCCTATCCGTCCGCTTTTCCCCAAGGATATGAGAAACGACGTTTCGGTCGTTATGACCGTTATGAGCGTTGACCCCGACTGCTCGCCTGAAATAGCGGGAATGTGCGCGGCTTCGATAGCGATATCCATTTCGGATATTCCGTGGAACGGTCCTATCGCGGGAATAAGCGTGGGTCTTGTTGACGGACAGCTTGTACTCAACCCCACCGCCGAGCAGAGAGAGCGCAATCATCTTAACCTTACCGTTGCAGGTTCAATGGAAAAGATAGTAATGATCGAAGCGGGCGCGGACGAAGTACCCGATGATCTTATGCTCGAAGCCATCATTACGGGACATAACGAGATCAAGAAGATGATCGCGTTTATCGACGATATCAAAGCACAGATAGGCAAGCCTAAGTTTGAATTTCAGTCAATGGAAATAGATCATGATCTGTTTGACGAGATCGAAGCAATGGTCGGCGAACAGGTAAAGGAAGCTCTTGACACCGATGATAAAAATATACGCGACGCAAGACTCCAGCCGATAATCAACGCAGTTCACGAAAAATATGACGAGATCTATCCCGATCAGGCTGCAATGCTTGACGAGGTGCTTTACAAGCTCCAGAAAAAGATCGTCCGCAACTGGCTGTATGAAGGCAAACGCGTTGACGGAAGAGGAATAGACGAGATCCGTCCGCTCGCTTCCGAGGTGGGTCTGCTCCCGAGAGTACACGGTTCGGGACTGTTCACAAGAGGACAGACACAGGTGCTTACCATTTGTACACTCGGTCCTGTAAGCGACGCTCAGAAGCTTGACGGCATTGATGAAGAGACCTCAAAGAGATATATCCATCACTATAATTTCCCGAGTTATTCTGTCGGCGAGACTAAGCCTTCAAGAGGTCCGGGAAGAAGAGAGATAGGTCACGGCGCACTTGCCGAAAAAGCTCTTGTACCCGTTATCCCTTC
>CANPYF010000134.1 GCA_947587925.1 uncultured Ruminococcus sp. | reverse complement strand
AATGGGCATGGCAGGCGGCGGCATGATGGGTCAGCGTCTTGATCCAAGTGCCTTCGGCTTAGGCGGAAATAACAACGGCGGGAATAATAATCCTCCTAACGGCGGCGGTTCGCCGAATACATCTCCTGACCCCAACAGCTGGACCTGCGAATGCGGTCAGACCAATACGGGCAAATTCTGTCAGGGCTGCGGAAAACCCAAGCCTGCTCCCAAGCCCGCGGGCGAGACATGGACCTGCGAGTGCGGTGCGGTAAATACCACAAAATTCTGCTCCGAATGCGGTAAAAAACAACCGCCCAATGCAGGCGGCTGGACCTGCGAATGCGGCGCGGTAAACAAGGGCAAGTTCTGCGCTGAATGCGGCAAGAAAAAGCCTGCGGGAGAACCGCTTTACAAATGCGACAAATGCGGCTGGGAGCCGGCAGACCCCAAGCACCCGCCCAAGTTCTGCCCCGAATGCGGCGACGTATTTGACGATAATGATATAACTTGATTTTCCCATAAAAAGGCGCGTTTGCTGCTCAACACAGTAACGCGCCTTTCGGCGTTTGTTTATTCTTGTTTACCCGTTCTGTTCAAGCGCATTTTTGAGCATGGCGTTATACTCTTCCTTGACGCTTTCGGGCGACAGTATCTTTACCTTGCCGCCAAACTGGAAAAGCCAGCCGTAAAACGGCGCTTGGGGGTTTATGCTGACATTTATCGTAAAGCTTTCCTCGCTTTCGGGGACTATCATTACGTCCATTCCGAAACGGTCGAGAACGACATTTATCAGCGAATTGTCAAAGCTCAGCTTTACGCTGACGCTTTCGCCGCTGAACATGGAAAATGACGAGGTAAGATAGCTCGACAGTTCAAAATCGGGCGGTTTCGGGTCGGCGGGAACATCAAGCAGCTGAACGGCTTCGATACGGTCTGCTCTGAAATTCACCACACGGCTGTATTTTTCATAATAAGCGGCAAGATAATAATTTGAATTGTCGCAGATAAGCACATACGGCGAACAGACGCGCCTGTCCTCTCTGTATATCTTTTTCTTTGAAATGTTATAATCAAAGTATTTAAAACTTATCTTTTTGTTCTCGCTTATCGCCCGCTGTATAACGTCTATGGTTATATATATCTTCTCATTGATAGAATGGGGACGGTCGGCGACATATATCTGCCCCTGTATCTCTCTGCCCTGATAAACGCTTGCAAGCGATTCTATCTTTTTTATCAGGCTGAGAGACTTTTTTTCGGTAAGAAATTTTGAGGAGGATACGGTATCGGCAAGCAGTTTGAGTTCGGGAAGTTCAAATTCTCTTTGAGCAAGAAAATATCCCGCATATTTTCCCTTGCGGGAAACAATGTCAGCCCCGAACAGTCTTAGCGCTTCTATGTCCTCATAGACAGCTTTTCTGCCCGCGCTTATGCCGCAGCGTTCAAGCTCATTTTCTATATCCGCCGTAGTAACGATATGTTCTTCGTCCGAATGGGTCTTCAGGTATCTGAGCACGCATAATATCCTCGTTTTGTTCAATGTCCCGATTGTATTTTGCGGCATTTTTACAGCTCCCTTCTGTGCGGCGCTGTCATAATTTTAAAAACTGCGCTTTTCTTTGTTTAAAATATGCCGTATATTTAAATCCCGCCTGCTTTGCGATCTCTATTCCCTCGGCAATGCCCTTTCCGAGATCCTCAACGCAGTGAGAATCCGAACCGAGGGTGAGTATCTCTCCGCCAAGCTGTCTGTACATCTTGACATATTTGAGATCGGGCATTGTTTTGCCGTATTTCTGCCGCAGTCCCGAGGTGTTTATCTCGATACCCTTGCCGCGTGAGATAAGTTCTTTGAAAATCTGTTCGATTATTTCGTCATTTTCCGAAATATCAACGCTTCTGCCCGCTTCGCCGATAATGTATCTCAAAGGATATGTAATATGTCCCATAACGTCAAAATCCGCCGTACAGGCAAGTTCCACCAGTTCATAATAATAATCTTTAAGCAGCTTTTCAAGTTCGTCCTGCGGCATATTCACAAGATTGATAAAATAAAAATCATCATGCTTGCGCACCTGATGCAGCGAACCTATCAGAAGATCCAACTCCTTTGCCGCCCATACTTCCTCCGCCGCGCTGCGTGCCTGAGTTGCCTGTCCCAGTTCGCAGCCGAACAGCAGTTCCAGTCTGCCCTTGTAACGCTCTTTAAGTTCGGGCATGGTATTTCTCGCCATTGCAAAACGGCTGCGGTAGTCGTAAGCGTCATAATCGTTGGTATTTTCGTATTCACTTCTTGGCAGCCAGAAATTACATTCGACATGGTCGGTCAGCGCATAAGCCGACAGACCGAGCTGCACCGCGCGTTCGCACATTTCGGCGGGAGAATTTTTTCCGTCAAAAGATATGCTGCTGTGCGAGTGCATATCGCATAAAACCATTGTAATAAACCTTCCTTTTTTACGCTCACACCATAAGCGTCATATTGATATTTTCTATCAGTTTTTGAGCGAATGGAGCGGAGCGGGTATCTGTCCGCCGCGCGAGATGAATTTTGAAGCCGACTGCTTTCTCAAAGGCATAACCGGACCTTTGCCGAAAAGTCCGCCCCAGTCAAGCACATCGCCGACATCTTTTCCTATGGCGGGGATTATCCTTACCGCGGTAGTCTTGGTGTTGACCATTCCGATAGCCGCTTCGTCCGCGATTATCGCCGCAATGGTATCCGCCTCGGTATCACCGGGTACGACTATCATATCAAGACCTACCGAGCAGACTGCCGTCATCGCTTCAAGCTTTTCTATAGAAAGCGTTCCCGCGACCGCCGCGTCTATCATGCCCGCGTCCTCCGAAACGGGTATGAATGCGCCTGAAAGTCCGCCTATTCTCGAGCAAGCCATGACACCGCCTTTTTTTACGGCGTCGTTGAGCAGTGCAAGGCAGGCGGTCGTTCCATGCGTTCCGCATTGTTCAAGTCCCATTTCTTCAAGTATATGCGCTACCGAATCGCCCACAGCGGGAGTCGGCGCAAGTGAAAGATCGACTATGCCGAAGGGTACGCCAAGGCGTTTTGACGCCGTAATGCCGACAAGCTGACCGATCCTTGTTATCTTATAGGATATCTCTTTTATTACGTCAGATATTTTGGTAATATCCGCATCGGGATATTTTCTTAACGCTGCGCGTACAACGCCCGGTCCCGATACGCCGACATTTATCATGCAGTCAGGCTCGCCCACGCCGTGAAACGCGCCTGCCATGAACGGATTATCATCCACCGCATTGCAGAATACCACAAGCTTGGCTGCGCCGAAGCAGGCTTGATCGACTGTTTTTTCAGCCGCCTGCTTTACGATCTTGCCCATAAGTCCGCAGGCGTCAAGGTTTATACCCGTTTTGGTCGAGCCTATATTGACCGAAGAGCATACTCTTTCGGTGCAGCTGAGCGCTTCGGGGATAGAATTTATCAGTTCAAGATCTCCGTCGGAAAAGCCCTTTTGCACCAGTGCGCTGTAGCCGCCGATAAGATTAACGCCTACCGCCTTTGCCGCCTTATCCATAGCTATCGCAAAGGGAACGGGCGAGCATTTGCAGGCTG
>CANPYF010000133.1 GCA_947587925.1 uncultured Ruminococcus sp. | reverse complement strand
GCTCGCCCCGCGCCGCCGCCTGACGCACCTGCGTTGAGGATATTTCAAACGGCTGAGTCTCTATGAATACCGCCCCTATCCTGCGCGACATCTCACGCGCCGCCGCCGTGTCCTCGTCCTTGCGCGAAAGGCAGACGGGGACTATCAGTTTGGCGAGTTCCCCGCTTTTGTACCAGCTGTCAAAGGTCAGCAGCATATCGCTGCCCATAATGAAATACAGCGTTTTTTCGGGGTATAAGCCGCTGAAATGCTTTGCGGTATCATACGAATAGCTTTTGCCCCTGCGTTTTATCTCGATATCGCTGACGGTCAGCCGCTTGTCCTCTGAGAAAATTATCCTGCAAAGTTCCATTCTGTGCTGCCCGTCCGAGAGCCTGTCGGCTCTTTTGTGCGGCGGGATATTTGTCGGGATAACGAAAATTTTTTCAAAACGCAGTTTTTGGTCAGCGGTCATCAGCAGTTTTGCGTGACCCTTATGGGGCGGGTCGAATGTGCCGCCGAACAGCGCTATGCCGCTCAAAGCGTTTTGAGCCGAAGTTTCGGCTCTTTTTTATTCCGCTTGAAAAGCACGGCTTTTGAGCCTATGCACTGCACCAGTTCCGCGCCTATCCGCGAAGCGATATCCTCGCCCGCTTCGCTTGCCGTAAGCAGTGAATTTTCAAGCACCTTTATTTTAACTATCTCGTGAACGCGCAGATAATCGTCTATCTGTGCCGCCTGCACATCATTCACGCCGCCTTTGCCTATCTGAAAGACCGCGTCTATCCTGCTTGCCACCGATTTCAGTTCAGCCCTTTGCTTTGATGTAAGCATACATTAACTCCTTCTCATTTTAAGTTCGCACAAAAGCGCGTCAAGCGCTTTTGCTCTGTGAGAGATCTTATTTTTATCCGCCGCGTTTATCTGTGCAAAGCTCCGTTCGCAAAACGGGGCTTGGTTATACATAAATATCGGGTCATACCCGAAGCCGTTGTCGCCGAGCGGCTCAAAGCCGATATACCCGTCACATTCTCCGCGCACCGTTATTTCCTCTCCGTCGGGCAAAATAAAGCATATCACGCAGACAAATCTCGCACCGCGTTCATTTTTCGGCACGCCCTCGAGCTTTTGCAGTACCAGTGCATTGCGGTCAAAATCGCTTTTCAGTCCGCCGAACCTTGCCGAATATATCCCGGGCTGACCGCCAAGCGCGTCAATTTCAAGTCCGCTGTCGTCTGCTATGACCGCATGATCTGCCCCGCATAATTCTTTGAGCGCACGCGCTTTTATGACGGCGTTTTGTTCAAAGCTGCTGCCGTTTTCCTCGGGTACGCAGTTTATCCCCGCCTGTTCGAGCGAAAGCACACGACTAAAGCCGACTGTCGCGAGCAGCTGCGAATACTCGCTTATTTTACCCTGATTATTGCTTGCAATTATGATATTCATTTTTTCTCCCCCTCTAAGAAAAATAATTACAATCAGAAAAGTTACCAATCCTGCTTAAAAGTTACCCTCGTTTTCCTTAACTTATCCCGATATTTAGAGGCTTTGTCGGGCGAGAGCATGACAAGGCAGTTTTCGTTGTAGACCACATTGATGTCGAGATCCTCCGTTGCCGTCAGTGCGCTCATGCCTACCTCCGTACCCGTGTCTATGCCCACAAATTCTATGCTCTTGACGTGCCTTGCCCTCATGAAGTCGGCAAGCGCGTCATTTGAAAAGCAGTCGGGCTTATTTTTTTCATAAATATTTTTCGACTTGACCTTTAGTCCGACAGGGAACTCCGCATCACGCGTATCCGGCTTGGGCATACCGCCTTTGAGCAGTCCTCTGCCGATACTCTTTATATAAAACACCTCTTCGGGCTGAAATTCGTTTATGCGCTTGTTTATCCTGTCGGTAAGCGCTTCCGCGTCATAGGAATATTTATCCTTGTTGCGGCTTTTGCCCGCGTACATTTCCTGCATATTGACTACAAAAAGAACGTTGTCCATAAGCTATCTACCCCTTAGAAAAATGTCCTTGTTCTTCCCCCTGATAACTAACCGTTACTCAAATAATGCCTGTGTAAAATCCCTTGCGGAAAACGGCTGGAGATCGTCTATCTTCTCGCCGACCGTCACCAGTTTTACGGGTATGCCCAGTTCCTGCGTTATGCTTATTATTATTCCGCCTTTGGCAGTGCCGTCCAGCTTGGTGAGTATTATTCCCGTTATGTCGCAGGCTTCGTTGAACAGTCTTGCCTGACTGACCGCGTTTTGCCCCGTGGTCGCGTCAAGCGTGAGCAGTACCTCCAGCGGACAGCCCTCCGCCTGTTCATGCACTATGCGCGAGATCTTTTTCAGTTCGTTCATAAGATTTTTCTTGTTATGCAGTCTTCCCGCCGTATCGCACAGCACAACGTCCGTGCCGCGTGCCTTGGCAGCCGTCAGCGCGTCAAACACGACCGCGGCGGGGTCTGAACCCTCGTTATGTTTTATTATATCACAGCCTGCGCGATTTGTCCATACCTCTAACTGATCTATTGCAGCCGCACGGAAAGTATCCGCCGCCGCGACTATAACGCTCTTGCCCTGTCGGCGCAGCGAATAGGCAAGTTTGCCCACCGTGGTGGTCTTGCCCGCGCCGTTTACGCCTATCACCAGTATGACGCTCGGTTTGCCCGAAAGGTCGGGCGGTACGTCCTCGCCGAGCATTTCCATTATTACCTCTTTAAGCTCGTCCTTTATCATCAGCGGGTCGGTTATCGCCTTTTGTTTTACCCTCGCGCGTAACTGCTCGCATATCTTCTCGGACGTTTCAACGCCTATATCGCTCGTTATGAGCGTTTCTTCAAGTTCTTCAAAAAGTTCCTCGTCTATCTTGGTGAATGCGCCGAGCAGCCGCTCTATGCGGCTTATCATAGAATCCTTGGTCTTTTTCAGACCCGCTTTCAGCTTTTCAAAAAATCCCATTAAGCAAAAACTCTCCTTTATGTTTAATTTTAATAATTAAAATTATTTTTGCATATCGTCGTTCAGCTCCATCTTTATCAACTTGGAAACGCCGCTTTCCTGCATGGTCACGCCGTAAAGCACGTCCGCTTCCTCCATTGTGCCCCTGCGGTGGGTTATCGCTATAAACTGCGTTTTATCGGTAAATTTATGAAGATAAGCCGCGAACCTTGCCACGTTGACATCATCGAGCGCGGCTTCTATCTCATCAAGCAGACAAAACGGAGACGGTCTTACCGTGAGTATGGCAAAATAAATGCACACGGCGGCAAACGCCTTTTCTCCGCCCGAAAGGCTCATGATATTTTTTACCACTTTGCCCGGCGGCGCAATGCTTATCTCTATGCCGCTGCCGAGTATATCCTGCGGATCGCTCAAAGAGAGCGTACCCTTTCCTCCGCCGAAAAGTTCGGTGAATATCTCGGAAAATTTCGCGCTTATCTTCTCAAAACTTTCGATAAAAATACATTTCATATTTTCGGTAAGCTCATCGATAAGCCTTTGCAGTCCCACGCGCGAGGTGTTGACATCTTCAAGCTGTCTGTTTAAAAATGCGTACCGTTCGGACACCTCCGCATATTCCTCTATCGCGCCTAAGTTTACGCTGCCCAGCGACTTTATCTGCCCTTTTAATTCTTCCAGCCGCCTGCGTGCGGCTGCCGTGTCCTCTATGCCGCCGCGCTGTCCCGCTTCGCTGCGC
>CANPYF010000132.1 GCA_947587925.1 uncultured Ruminococcus sp. | reverse complement strand
CAGATATTGCCGATAGGAAAGGAGGCTGTATGTCATGGCGCAGAAGAATACCTCGCCGCTTCCCGCGGGTACGCGCGTACCCGTTCATGTCGGAGTTATAATGGACGGCAACGGCAGGTGGGCAAAAAAGCGCGGACTGCCGAGAAAGATCGGTCACCGCGAGGGAGCGCAGACCTTCAGAGCTATAACAAGACACGCCAAAAACCTTGGAGTAAAATACTTTACCGTATATGCCTTTTCGACAGAAAACTGGAAACGTCCTGCCGATGAGGTAGAAGCTATTATGGATCTTTTTGAAAAATATCTTGATGAGGTAAGGGATTTTATCGAAGAAAATATCAGGATATGTTTTATAGGGGACCGCTCCATGCTGCGCGAACGTTTGCAGGAAAAAATGCGCAGCGTTGAGGAAGATTCGCTGAATTTTACCGCTATGACGCTGCTTATAGCCATAAACTACGGCGGCAGGGACGAGATAACCCATTCGGTCAGACAGATCGCCCAAAAGGTAAAAAGCGGAGAGCTTTCTGCCGAGGATATTACCGATGATACCATAAACAGCTTTTTGTATACCTCGCAGCTTGACGGCGATATCGCGCCCGATGTTGATCTGATAATACGTCCGAGCGGCGAACAGCGGCTGTCAAATTTTCTGATCTGGCAGTCGGCATATGCCGAATATTACTTTACCAATATATTGTGGCCCGATTTCAAGCCCGAAGATCTTGAAAAGGCTATAATAGCCTACAGCGACAGAAACAGACGCTTTGGCGGCGTATAAATTATTTGGTGCGCGTTAAAGCAACGCGCCGAAAGGAATGCTCTTAAAATAATATGAAAACAAGGATAATTTCTGCGGCGGTCGCGCTCGCACTCGCGGTAGTATTGCTTGCGCTTGCCCGCACATGGGTGTTTGTTCTTGCCGTTTCCGCGATAACGGTCGGCGCATTGTACGAGCTGTTCAAAGCAACGGGACTGATAAAATATATACCCGAATGTGCGGCTTGCTTTGCCTTTGCCGCCGTACACTGCATGACGTTTATGCTGCACAGAAACAATTTTCTTAACGCATTAAACATAAAGCTTTACGGATTTTTGTTTGCAGTCGCCATATTGAGCCTGTATCTCAAAAATCATGAAAAATATGTCTACTCCGTACCATTTACCTTTATGGGGCTTACCCTTGCGGTATCGCTGTCCTTCGGTATGCTTATTTCAATGGTCGACAGCTTCAGCTACGGCATATTCGCACTGGTGCTGACGCTTGCGGGCGCATGGCTTGCCGATTCGGGTGCATATTTTGCGGGAACATTTTTCGGAAAGCATAAGCTTTCCCCCATAATAAGCCCCAAAAAGACCGTTGAGGGTCTTATAGGCGGAACTCTTTGCAACGGTATCCTGCTGCTTATCATCGCAGGAGCGGCTGACCATATATTCAAAATAGATGTTCAGATAAATTATGTGGGCATTTTTATAGTCGGTATGCTTTGTTCGGTAATAGGACTTGTAGGCGATCTGGCTGCTTCTGTCATAAAGCGTCAGGCGGGGATTAAGGATTACGGAAATATAATGCCCGGACACGGCGGCGTAATGGACCGCTTTGACAGCGTGCTTACTGTCACGCCTTTTATGTACTGGCTGTTCAGCTGCGGACTGGTACTAAGCTGAATATCACACAAAGGAGAAATGTAAAATGTCCGTTGAATATGATATACCGCTAACATATAAGCAGGGAAAATACGGTCTGAACGAGCTGCCAGAAAATGACGGCGATACGCTTGTTATCACCTTCGGCGAATTTGAAATTCTTTCGTATTTTACTCCCGCTGACGATAATGAGGTGCGGATATACAACAGCACCGATTTCCCGTTGAGCGAGCAGATAGTAGACGAAGGTCTGACCGCAAGCTATGACGAAAGCGGCAAACTCGAACGTGTTGATCTTGTCTGCGGCGATAAAGAAAAACTCGTGTATATCGCAATTGAAGACGAACAGCAGGCAGAGGAGATAGTTTTATCTAATGCTCAAAAAAATGCCGCGCTTATTTTGGACGGTCTTAAAGATGTCAAGGAGCAGATAGCGATAGTATTTTCCGACTATTACAACGATGTTGAGGGCTTTGATTATCATGTGAAATATGCTTCAAATGACGATATAAAGGCGGTAGCCGACAAGCATTGGGATATATACAACTGCGGCAATTATCCCGAAGAAAACAGGATAGAATGCGATACCGATACGCTTGAAATAATTCTAAGCTGTCTGCCGGGCGATATCGTTTACGATATGATAGATCTGCTTATCGAAACTATGAACGAGCGGATAAGCGGCGGTATCGACGATCTGCCGAATAAAGCCGATGACATTAAATTTATCGTATCCGAATATGATTGAACCATGGCAAAAGCGGCAGGCTTTAAATTAAAAAAAGGTGATAATATTTATGCAGACAATAACTATACTCGGTTCGACAGGATCTATAGGCGTTCAGGCATTAGAGGTCGCCAAAAAGCATAATATAACAGTAAAGGCTCTGGCGGCGCGTACCGAATATAAACGCCTTGCCGCACAGGCAAAGGACGTGGGCGCGGAGTTTGCCTGTATCTATGATGAAAGCAGGCTTGGCGACCTTGCTGAGGAATTGAGCGGAAGCGGGATAACCCCGCTTTCGGGAATGAGCGGACTTCGCACGATAGCACGGCTCGAGGGCGTTGACAAAATGCTCAACTCGGTGGTCGGCATGGTCGGTCTTATCCCGACTCTTGAAGCGATAGACGCGGGAACGGACATTGCGCTGGCAAATAAAGAAACGCTCGTTGCGGGCGGCGAATTGGTAATGAAACGCGCGGCGGAGCGCGGAGTGAAGATCTATCCGATAGACAGCGAACATTCGGCGATATTTCAGTGTCTTCACGGCGAAGACCCGTCACAGGTAAAAAAGATACTGCTTACCGCCTCGGGCGGTCCTTTTTACGGCAAGACCCGTGACGAACTGGAAAATGTCACCATTGAGCAGGCGTTAAAGCACCCTAACTGGAGCATGGGTAACAAAATAACGATAGATTCAGCAACTCTTATGAATAAGGGACTGGAGTTTATCGAAGCAATGCGTCTTTTTTCGCTCAGACCCTCACAGATAGAGATAATCGTTCACCGCCAGAGCATTTTGCATTCGGCTGTGGAATTTAACGATAATTCCGTTAAAGCACAGCTTGGCGCACCCGATATGCGGCTGCCGATACAATACGCGCTGCTTTATCCTCAGCGGATAGAATGTCCTGCTCAGACGCTTTCGCTGACCGAATACGGTACGCTGACATTTGAAAAGCCTGATATCGATACGTTTGACTGTCTGCGTGCCTGCCTTATCGCGGCAGAGCAGGGAGGTATACTGCCTGCGGCAGTCAACGCGGCAAACGAAACGGCTGTGAGAGCGTTCCTTGATTCGCAAATAGGTTTTTGCGATATAGGCAGACTTGTGCTTGATGCTGCACAGAATACTGAAAACAGACCCGCGGACAGCATTGAGGACATACTTTCCGCGGACGCGCACGCAAGAAGAGATACCGAACAGAAGATAAGAAAAATAAGATAATAACTTAAAGAAAGGCAGATCGCATGGCGATTTTAAGCAAGCTGCTGAGTATTTTCTCGGCGATCATTATTTTTGAAATGATAATCCTTATCCATGAATTTGGTCATTTTATAATGGCAAAAAAGAACGGCGTAAGGGTAAATGAATTTTCCGTGGGAATGGGTCCCGCGATATTAAAAAAGCAAAAGGGCGAAACTCTTTATGCGTTAAGAGCCGTACCGTTCGGCGGCTACTGCGCTATGGAGGGAGAGGACGAGGAAAGCAGCAGCGAAGGCTCGTTCGGCTCAAAAAGCCCGCTGCGAAAAATATCTATAGTCATAGCGGGCATAGTTATGAATATCCTGCTCGGCTTTGTACTGATAATTATTTACACCATACTTTCAGGTC
>CANPYF010000131.1 GCA_947587925.1 uncultured Ruminococcus sp. | reverse complement strand
GCTTCCTCTTCGCTGTCAAAGCACTTGGCAGGACCTTCGTGAGTGAGCATTTCGGGAGCTACCGCACTGCGCTTTACCACACAGCTGTCGGGGGCGAGATTTCCTCTTAATACGGCTATGCCGCCCGTCTGCGAATAGGGGTTATCAATATCGCGGATAACGTCCGTATTGCGGTTGACTGCGCCCGCGATATTTTCCGCGACCGTTTTGCCCGTGCAGGTGATAAGGTCGGTGTTGAGCAGCTTTTTCTTGTCAAGTTCCTTCATAACAGCGTAAACTCCGCCCGCTTCGTTGAGGTCTTCGATATATGTAGGGCCTGCGGGGGCAAGGTGACAGAGGTTAGGCGTTTTTGAAGAGATATTGTTGGCTATATCGAGGTTTAAGTCTATGCCGCACTCGTGGGCTATTGCGGGAAGGTGCAGCATGGAGTTTGTCGAGCAGCCGAGCGCCATATCCACCGTCAGTGCGTTCATGAACGCCTTTTCGGTCATAATATCGCGCGGACGGATATTTTTGCGGTAAAGCTCCATTACCTGCATACCCGCGTGCTTGGCAAGCTTTATCCTGTCCGAATATACCGCGGGGATAGTGCCGTTGCCGCCCAGTGCCATACCTAGAACTTCGGTCAGGCAGTTCATGGAATTAGCCGTATACATTCCCGAACAGCTTCCGCAGGTGGGGCAAGCCTTGTTCTCAAACTCGTCAAGACCTTCCTTGTCAAGCTTTCCTGCCGCATAAGAGCCTACGGCTTCAAACATACTCGAAAGAGAAGTCTTTCTTCCCTGAACGTGACCCGCAAGCATAGGACCGCCCGAAACGAATACCGTCGGAACGTTGACCCTTGCCGCCGCCATAAGCAGACCGGGGACGTTCTTGTCGCAGTTGGGTATCATCACCAGCGCGTCAAAATGGTGCGCGAGCGCCATACATTCGGTGCTGTCGGCGATAAGGTCGCGCGTTACGAGAGAATATTTCATTCCCACATGACCCATAGCTATACCGTCACAAACGGCTATCGCGGGAAATACCACAGGCGTACCGCCGTTCATGGCTACGCCTATCTTGACCGCTTCGACAATCTTGTCGATATTCATATGTCCCGGAACTATCTCATTATATGAGGAAACTATTCCGACAAGCGGACGCTTCATTTCCTCGCGGGTCATGCCGAGCGCATTGAACAGCGATCTTTGCGGGGCAAATTCCTCGCCCTCGCAGAAAAAGTTCTTACATTCGTCCATTTTTCATTACCTCTTTAAATTTATTTTATTAAATTTATTTTAATCAGATAAAACCGTTTCACTATAACTGTTTGCCGCGTTATCGAGTATCTGCATAAGCTCCCTTTCGCGTGCCGTGCCTGCAAGTTCCCTGCCGTAAATAAGCGCAAGTCCGCGGAACGTATCGTTCATGAGCGACCCGCCGTACCAGTAGACAAGCTGATCTTTGTAATAGTCCGCTTTGGCTTTGAACTTAAAATATTTCATATCCACGCGGGTAAATTCCTTTGCCGAGGATACTGTCCCCTGAAGTTCAAACTCGTCAAGCGGATCCCATGCAAAATCCTCGGGTGTAACGCATACTACCGGCTTTTTCAAGTCGAAACTGCTTTCAACAGCAGGGTCAAGACCTAACATACAGCACATTTCAGGCTCGGCATGGCTTTCAAATTCACCGAACGCTGCTGGAATATCAAACGAAGCGTTTATATTATCAAACCTGAACTCTATCTTTTTAAGTGTACTTGTGTCGATAGTATCGGTACTGCTAATGCCGTCAACGGGTACGGCATTCTGCGGCTTATTTGAGCCGTTTATCTGCCCGTCATCGAGCAGATCCGATACGACATCGGCGGCTTTTTTGATCTTGTCAAACAGTCCCATTTTTTGTACTCCTTAATGTGAAAGACCGAGGAACGCCGCACCGATTATGCCCGCGTCATTTCCGAGGCTTGCTATCACTATCTCGGTATTCTTTGCCGAATTGCGGGTGTAGACCTCTTTGGCGACCAGTTCTTTGAGCGGCAGCAGCAGCGGGTCTCCCTCGTTGCATACTCCGCCGCCTATGCAGAGAATGTCGGGCTGGAAAATATTTATCGTGTTGGTTATTCCCAGAGCAAGATATTTTATGTATTTATCCACGACCTCTTTGCCCGCCTTATCGCCCGCACGCATAGCGTTGAACGCCGTTCTCGCGCTGACCTTGCCGTCCTTTTGCTGCATTTCCCACATGATAGAATCCTTATCCTCTTCCATGGCTTCCTTTGTCATGCGGACAAGTCCCGTTGCCGAAGAGAATACCTCAAAGCAGCCCTTTCTGCCGCAGGTACACTGCGGACCGTTGGGGTCAACCACCGTATGACCTATCTCCGCGCCCGCATAGTTAAAGCCCGAATAAATTTTGCCGTCAATGATTATTCCGCCGCCTACGCCCGTACCGAGGGTTATGCATACCGCATCATTTGCGCCCTTAGCCGCGCCCGCGACAAATTCACCGTAAGCCGCCGCGTTAGCGTCGTTTTCCACATAACACGGTTTGTCGATAAATGTTTTCATAAGCTCGACAACGTGAAAATCCTTAAAGCCGAGATTGTTTGAATACTCGATTATTCCCTCTGCGGAATTTGCCGTGCCGGGCGTACCTATGCCGACCGCTTCTATATCGTCAAGCGTAAGTCCCGCGCTTTCTACCGCCATAAGGGCGACCTTTGCCATATCCGCGCAAATTTCCTCGGCAGGGCGCGGCAGGTTAGTCTTTATCGACTCCTTGGAAACTATCTCAAAGCTGTCGGAAACTACGCCCGCCTTTATGTTCGTACCTCCGAGGTCTATGCCTATATAATATTTCATAGCTTTTTCTCCCCTTTAAATTTAAACCTTAGTCAATATTGCTTTGCAGCAGCCGTTTATCTCAAATTCGCCGCTTGACGCCGTAACAAAAACGCTGTCGCCCTTTGCCGCTTTGACGCTGTCGCCGCCGCCGCTTATCGTAACTTCGCCGTCAAGTATCAGCAGGCTGACAAAGCTTTTTTCGTCAGCGTTGAGCACGGCAGATGTTTTTATATCAAGTACGCTGACCGTAAAATAATCGCAGCTTGCAAGCAGTCTTGAAGAATAGGCGTCATGCTGTTCAACGGGCATAACAGGATAGCTTTTTGCGGGCGCAAGCTCGGTAACGTCCTTTGCCTTATCGACATGGAGCTGACGGGGCTTGCCGTCTGCGCCCACTCTGCCGTAATCGTAAATACGATAAGTGGTATTTGAATTCTGCTGTATCTCGGCTATAAGTATTCCCTTGCCGATAGCGTGAAGCGTACCCGATTTAATAAAGAAAACATCACCCTTATGCACAGGTGCATTATTTGTGACCTCAAGCAGTGTATTATCCTCTATCCTGCGGGCAAATTCCTCCTTGCTTATTTCATGCTTAAAGCCGTAAAGCAATTCCGCGCCCTCGTCGCAGTCAACGATATACCACATTTCGGTCTTGCCGTATTCGCCCTCTACGCGCATAGCGTATTCGTTATCGGGGTGTACCTGTACGGAAAGGTTATCCTTAGCGTCGATAAGTTTGATAAGGATAGGGAAATCCTCAAACGCGGCGCAGTCCGTACCCAGCACGCCCTTGCCGTGCTTAGCGATATATTCCGCCAGCGTCAGCCCCTTATCCTCGCCGTCTGCCACAAAGGACGGACCGTCCTTATGACAGGAAAGCTCCCAGCTTTCTGCGGTGCGGTCAAGACCGCTTTTTTTACCGTATTCCTCACAAAGTCTGTTCCCGCCCCAGATATAATCCTTAAAGGACGGTGTAAGTCTGAATATTGCCATAAAAACACATCTACCCTTTCGACTTAAAATTAATATACCGATATAATTATAACATATTAAAAAGAAACTGTCAATATAATTTGTGAAAAGGTTTGGCGCGTGAAAGTTGTAAAATAAAATGACACAAAAAAAGAATGACTCAAAGTGAAAACTGTGATATAATGTAAGTGACGAAACA
>CANPYF010000130.1 GCA_947587925.1 uncultured Ruminococcus sp. | reverse complement strand
TTTTATAGTGACAATTTGAAAACTTTGTCCCTCAAAACTGTGTTATTACTTGGTTTTGGAGTTTTGCTTGGGGCTATTTAAGGATAATAAAGAGGTGAACGAGACCGCCATGTCACAAAACCAAACAGCCGCACTGCCCGATTACAGCGTTGCCATGTCGGTCTATTCGGGTGAAAAACCGCTTTTTTTAAAGCTCAGCCTTGAAAGTATGCTCACGCAGACACACCCCTGCCGCGAACTTATACTTGTCTGTGACGGAAAGCTTACGCCCGCGCTTGACGAGGTCATAAGCAAGACCGAGCAGGCTTATCCTGATGTCATAAAACTTATCCGCCTTGACAGCGGAACGGGAGTAGGCGGCTGTGCAAATGCCGCTCTCAAAGCGGCTCAGTGCGATTATATCGTAAAAATGGATTCGGACGATATTGCCCTGCCCGACCGCTGCGAAAAACAGCTTTCGCTGCTTGTCAAAAATCCGCAGCTGGATATGTGCGGCGCATATATCGAAGAGTTCGATTCGGACAGCGGACAGGCTCTTTCGATAAAAAAGACCCCCGAAAAAAGCGAGGATATACTCGTCTATGCAAGGCGCAGGAATCCGTTCAATAATTCAACTCTTGTTTATAAACGCGCGGCGGCACTCAAAGTCGGCGGGTATTCGGGGATAAGACGCTGCGAGGATTACGATTTTGTTATAAAAATGCTTATCAACGGCGCAAAGGGGGAAAATATCCCCGAAGTGCTTGTAAAATACCGCGTGACCTCGCAGAATCTTACACGGCGGCGCAATTTCCACAATACGCGCTCATTCATAGCCGTGCGCTGGCGTATCTTCCGTTCGGGATTTTCCTCATTTTCGGATTTTATAATACCCTGCGCGGCGCAGACAGCGCTTTTTCTGCTGCCCAAATCGCTTACGGGTAAAATATATAAAAAATTTTTGAGAAACTGACTTTAAGGGACGTTATTATGACTGTTAAAAAAAGCGCGGTCAAGCAACGGATCAAATATCTGCTTCAAAAAACGCTGCTTCCGCTTTGCTACGATATAGGCATACTGTTTAGAAAATTTGACAAAGATCTGGTGATCTTCGCCGACTGCAACAGCTCCCGGCCGCCCGAATGTCAGCGGCTGCTCATGGACGAACTCGAACGGCGCGGATATAAATGCGAAGCACGCTGCTGCGACTTCACATCGGAAGGTTATCTTACCATACTCAAATATATGTGTGCCTTCATGATAAGATACGCGCAGGCGCGCACGCTCGTTATCTCCAACTATTTTCTCCCCGCGGAAGCGTGTAAGAAACGGCGCGGGACAAGGGTCGTGCAGCTGTGGCATTCCTGCGGGATAATGAAAAAATTCGGCTATTCATCGCAAAGCGATATTTCCCCCGATTTTCACGGCACTGTCGCGGCTAATACCGATCTTGTCACCGTAAGCGCACCAATTTGCGAAGAAGTTTTCGCCGAAGCGTTCGCTTTGCCAAATGGCGTGGCACGAGCGGTGGGAGTGAGCGCGTCCGATGTGTTTTTTGATAAAGGGTACGAACGCCGCTGCCGCAATAAACTTTATGAAAATTATCCCGAACTGAAGGGCAAAAAGCTGCTGCTTTATCTGCCGACCTTTCGCGGAGACGCGTCCTTTGCCTATACGGCAGGCCATCAGCAGGCAGCCGCGCTTGCCGATACTCTCGGCGTATTTGTCGCGATAAAGACCCACCCGCGCGTTAAGGACAGGATAGATACTCTCCCCGCGCTGACCACCGACGAGCTTATGGTCTGCGCCGATATGCTTATCACCGATTATTCCTCGGTGATATTCGAGTATGCGCTGCTTGACAGACCTATGCTGCTGTGGTGTCCCGATCTGACCGATTACATAGGCGAACGCGATTTTTATATCGACATTAAAAAGGATATACCCTGCCCTGTTATCACAGATGAAAACGCGCTCGCGCAAGCCGTTTCCGACGAACTTGAAAATTACCAAAGCGGAAGGTACGGCGAGTTTGTCAAAAAATATATGTCCGCCTGCGACGGACATTCCACACAGCGCATAGCGGATATTATCCAAGGTAAAAAGAAAGGACAAATAATGCAATGACCGATTCAAGCGAATATTTTTATACGACAAAAGGACGGCGGAAAACAGGCATAGGCGAAATAATGCACGAGCATAAAGGGCAGATAAGGAAGATACTGCGCCTTTCGGCAGCCGATCTCCAAAAAACCTACAAGGGTGCGCTGCTCGGTCCTGCATGGGCTATCATAAAGCCCGCGTTCACACTGTTTATACTCTGGTTCGCCTTTGCGGTGGGACTTCGCGGTTCGGGAAAGGTGGCAGGCTACCCGCGCTTTATATTTATGCTGACAGGCTATGTGCCGTGGTTCTATATAAGCGAAGCGATACTCGGCGGGGCGCGTTCGATACGCAGGAACAAGCAGTATGTCACCAAGCTGACCTTCCCCATGTCGAACATCATGACCTTTACCAACCTTTCCTCGCTCTATATACATTTTGTGCTTGCGGCGATAATGTATGTGGTGCTTATTGTAAAGGGGTATTGTCCGAGCGTGTACAATCTGCAATTTTTCTATTACTGTCCGCTGATGTTCCTTTTCTTCTGGATACTCACATGGACGACCGCGCCTATGGCGGCATTCAGCAAGGACTTTGAAAATCTGATAAGCTCGGTAATGACGGGTATGTTCTGGCTTTCGGGCATAATCTGGAACACATATACGGTCGAAAATCCCATTCTGAAAAAGCTTATGTATTTTAACCCCATAAACTATTTTATCAACGGATACAGAAAGACTTTTCTTTACGAGCAATTTGTATTCGACAGCAATTACACCACGGAAACGGTCGTTTTCTATGCGGAGATGCTTCTGCTGATACTTATCGGAAGTCATTTTTACAGAAAGCTGCGCCGCCTTATCCCCGATGTATTGTAAAGGAGGTTAGCGACCTTATGGATAAAACAGAGCTGAACGCTCGGCAGGATGATATTACGAGTGCGGAGGAATCTGCGGCGGCAGAAGTTGCGGATACTCCTGCGGTGGAAATCACGGATGCTCCTGCGGCTGATGAGCAAAAAGAAAAATCTGCGGCGAGTGCCGAAGCGGGAGATTATTTTGACATAGACGATTTTCCGCCGGTGGATTATTCCGCTCCGCCCGCAATAGAGTTTGAACACGTTTCAAAAAAATATTATCTTTACAAAAGCGACAAGGCACGTTTTAAGGCTATGTTCACCAATAACCGCGGCGTAACGCTCCACCCTGCGCTGGAGGATATCTCCTTTAAGGTATATCAGGGCGAGTCGGTCGGATTCATAGGCAGGAACGGCGCGGGAAAATCCACTATATTAAAGCTTATCACGGGGGTAAGCTTTCCAACGGGCGGTGATGTCACCGTTCGCGGAAAGGTCGCGGCTATGCTGGAACTTACCGCAGGATTTTCACCCGATATGACGGGCAGAGAGAATATAACCATGAAAGGACTGCTGCTCGGTCTGGAGGAAAGCGACATTGAGGAGATAGAGGACGATATAATCGACTTTGCCGAACTTGGCGAGTATATCGACCAGCCTGTGCGCACCTATTCAAGCGGTATGAAAATGCGGCTCGGTTTTGCCATAAACATAAATATACGTCCCGATATACTGGTGGTGGACGAGGCTCTGAGCGTTGGCGACGCACGTTTCAGGAAAAAATGCCGCCGCGCAATTATGGATCTGATCCGCAGCGGCGTTACTGTGCTTTTTGTTTCGCACTCGCAGGACGCGCTGATCTCGACCTGCAATCGTGCCATTTACCTTAAAAACGGCTGTATCGAGTTTGACGGCGCGGTGCATGAAGCGCTCGACAGGTATAATGCAGATGTAGAAGAGATACGCCGCAAAAGACGCGAAAAGCGTGAGGCAAAGAAAAAACGTATCAAGGAAAAGATAGAAAAAAGGCGGAAGCAGGCGCTTGACAGCGACAGTTCCGCCAAATAATAAACGCGCTCTGATTATTTCACATTCAGGAATGCACCGATCCGCAACAAGGAAAACA
>CANPYF010000129.1 GCA_947587925.1 uncultured Ruminococcus sp. | reverse complement strand
CATATGGCTGCTTTCGCTGTCGAACAATGCAGGCAGCTTTTACATGAACAATGAACTTGAATTTGTCATAGACGAACTGGAAAATCTTTATATCCGCGACCCGCTGACGGGGTTATACAACCGCCGCGGAATGGACAGACTCGGCGCGGAACTTATTGCAAGGGCGAAGGCTCACGGCGAGCGTGTTACCGTTATCTGTGCGGACATTGACAATCTCAAACCAATAAACGACCGTTACGGTCACGAAGAGGGCGACAATGCAATTGTGCAGACCGCCAAAGCGATACTCAGCGCAATGCCCGAAGGCAGCGTATGCACGCGCACGGGCGGAGATGAATTTTGCATAATAGCGGCGCATACAGATGATGCCGACATTGAAAATTATATCCAAGCGATAGACGCTTATCTGCGCGATTACAACGCGACTTCGGGACTGCCCTATTCGGTCGGCTGCAGCTGCGGCTATTCGGGCATATCCTCCGAAGGGCTTATCTCGTTAGAGCATATGGCAAAGCTTGCCGACAAGAATATGTACGAGGTCAAGTTCCGGAAGAAAAAGAGTCGAGGAAACTGAAAAAGGAGCACCCCTGCGGGGGCGCTCCTTTTTTCGGTCAAAGCAGTTTTTTCAGCCTTTCATCAACGGCTTTAAGGAAATCCTCGGTGTTGACTTTGCGCTTGTTTTCAAGTTTTGAAAGCAGGTACAGGTCGCCCGTCATAACGCCGTCCTCGATCGTCTGTATCGTCGCTTTTTCCAGCTTGTCCGCAAAATCACACAGTGCGTCAAGCCCGTCAAGTTCTCCGCGCTTTCTGAGCGCACCCGTCCATGCAAACAGCGTAGCTACAGAGTTTGTGGAGGTCTCTTCGCCTTTGAGATGCTTGTAATAGTGACGCTGTACAGTGCCGTGCGCGGCTTCATACTCATAAATGCCGTCGGGAGATACCAGTACTGATGTCATCATTGCAAGCGAGCCGTAAGCCGTTGCGACCATATCGCTCATGACATCACCGTCATAGTTTTTGCACGCCCAGATATATCCTCCCTCGGAACGGATAACGCGTGCTACCGCGTCGTCAATGAGCGTGTAGAAATACTCGATACCCGCGTCAGCAAATTTGTCTTTGTATTCATTCTCGAATATCTCTGCAAAAATGTCCTTAAAGCGGTGGTCGTATTTTTTGGATATCGTATCTTTTGTTGCGAACCATACGTCCTGCTTAGTGTCGAGCGCGTAGTTAAAGCAGGCTCTGGCGAATGAACCTATCGAATCGTCACGGTTGTGCAGACCCTGTATGATCCCCGCGCCTTCGGTAAACTCGTGAATGGCTTCGCGCGTTACCGTGCCGTCGGGCGCAGTGCAGACAAGTTCGGTCTTTGCGCCTGCGGGTACTTGCATTTCAACGTTTTTGTAAACGTCGCCGTAAGCGTGACGGGCTATCGTGATAGGCTTTGTCCATGTCGGGATATACGGAGTGATGCCTTTTACCAATATAGGCGCACGGAATACCGTGCCGTCAAGCATTGCGCGGATAGTGCCGTTGGGCGATTTCCACATCTGCGAAAGATTATATTCGGGCATACGCGCCGCGTTGGGGGTTATGGTAGCACATTTTACCGCCACGCCGTATTTTTTTGCGGCGTTAGCCGAATCAATTGTGACCTGATCTTTCGTTTCCTCGCGGTGAACAAGTCCAAGGTCGTAATACTCCGTTTTAAGATCGACGTAAGGCAGAATAAGGATATCCTTTATTTCCTGCCAGATTATCCTCGTCATTTCGTCTCCGTCCATCTCAACGAGCGGTGTTTTCATTTGAATTTTTTCCATTTTTCAACACTCCTTTTTATGGTCAGTTGGTATTTAATACAATTACCATCAATAAAATAACAGCGACAGTCATTAAAAACGGCGGCAGCGCGTGCCTTACGGCTTCCTTGAACGTCATTTGTTCGCGCACCTTGAATTTCAGCAATATTCCTGCCAAAAACCCGATCTCAAAAGCTATGACGACCGCCGTAAACGACTTTAGAATAAGCCATATGATAACGGAAAACAGTACGCCGACCAATATGCCGTCAATACATTCTACAGCATTGTCCAAAAGCTTCAGGGCATTATAGCGCGACCATAAATAAGGCGTTTTCGGACGCTTGGAAAACTCTATATCCGCAAAACCGTCAGACCGCTCAAAGAAGCCCTCCTGCCGTTTAGGTCTTTTGCGAAATTCTTCGAGCCGTTTCTGATGAGCCTGACGTTCAGCCCAGTCGCGCTCAAAGGCGTTCGCCTTGTCGTTTGCAGGCTTGTCCTTTTTTTGCGTATCCTTTTTTCCTTGGTTCAAGCCGAACATTTCATCATAATCTACAGTTTTTTTCATTTAGATGCTCCCCCAAATGCTCCCCATGACAGGCGGTATGAAACCGCCGCTGATACAAAGCCGTTAAGGCTTATTTAAGCGATTCTCTTGTATAATCGAGCAGACCGCCCGCAAGGATAATATCCTTTGTGCGTCCTGTCAGTTCGCACAGAACGGGTATCTGTACATTTTTGGTCTTGTTGACAAGTGTAAGCTGAGTTTTGTCATTGATAACGCTCTCTCTTACTCCCTCAAGCGATATTTCATCGCCCTGATCTATCTTGTCATAATCTGCTTCGTTTACGAACGTCAGCGGCAGTATGCCCGCGTTTATCAGATTAGCGCGGTGTATTCTCGCAAAGCTCTTGACCAGCACGGCTTTTACGCCCAGATACAGCGGCGCGAGAGCGGCGTGCTCTCTTGACGAGCCTTGTCCGTAGTTTGAACCGCCGACAATTATCGACTTGCCGAGATTTTTCGCCCTGCGCGGAAAATCCTCATCACAGACGGTAAAGCAATGCTGCGAAATTGCGGGGATATTTGAACGAAGCGGAAGTATCTTTGCGCCCGCGGGCATGATATGGTCGGTCGTGATATTGTCGCCGACTTTGAGCGATACGGCACATTCTATATTTTCATCGAGCGGAGCGGTGGTCGGGAACGGCTTGATGTTCGGTCCGCGCAGTACCTCAACGCTGTCCATTTCCTCCTCCGAAGCGGGGGGAACTATCATATTATCGTTTATGTCAAATTTTTCGGGCAGGGTAAATTCGGGCATTTCGCCTAAATATTCCCTCGGGTCGGTAAGATAACCTGTAAGTGCGGAAACGGCTGCCGTTTCGGGCGAAACGAGATATATCTGACCGTCCTTTGTTCCCGAACGTCCCTCAAAGTTACGGTTAAAAGTTCTGAGCGAAACTCCGCCGCTGTTGGGCGACTGTCCCATGCCTATGCACGGTCCGCACGCCGATTCGAGTATCCTTGCGCCCGCGTCTATCATATCGGCAAGTGCGCCGTTTTTGGCTATCATGTTAAGCACCTGCTTTGAACCGGGAGCGATCGCCAGCGAAACGCTCGGGTCAACGGTCTTGCCTTTAAGGATATGCGCCACCTTCATCATATCGACAAAACTTGAATTGGTGCATGAACCTATACATACCTGATCTATTTTCAGTTTGCCTATCTCGTCAATGGTCTTTACGTTATCGGGCGAATGAGGGCAGGCTGCCTGCGGAACAAGTTCGGAGAGGTTTATTTTCAGCTCCTCGTCATACACGGCATCTGCGTCCGCGCTGAGCGGCTGATAGTCGTTTTCTCTGCCCTGCGCTTTAAGAAATTCGCGGGTAGTTTCATCTGACGGGAATATCGAGGTAGTTGCGCCGAGTTCCGCGCCCATGTTGGTTATAGTCGCCCTTTCGGGTACGGAAAGCGTTTTTACGCCCTCGCCGCAGTATTCTATGACCTTGCCTACGCCGCCCTTAACGCTCATAACGCGAAGCACCTGCAAAATAACATCTTTTGCCGATACCCAAGGGCTGAGCCTGCCTGTCAGTTCGACCTTAACGACCTTTGGGCAGGTGATGTAATACGCGCCGCCGCCCATTGCCACAGCAACGTCCTGTCCGCCCGCGCCTATAGCTATCATACCGATACCGCCGCCCGTGGGGGTATGCGAATCCGAGCCGATAAGCGTTTTGCCGGGTATACCGAAGCGTTCAAGGTGTACCTGATGGCAAATGCCGTTGCCGGGGCGTGA
>CANPYF010000128.1 GCA_947587925.1 uncultured Ruminococcus sp. | reverse complement strand
GAGAATCCAACAGCATTTGCCTTGGCGAGGATATGACGCTCGTCGACCTGGCGGCAGGCTCGTTCGGTCAGGCAAACTCCGTAACGCCGATACAGATGATAACGGCTTATTCGGCGGTAATAAACGGCGGATATCTTGTAACTCCGCAGATAGTGGATAAAATAGTAGACAGCAACGGCAACGTTGTTGAGGATAAAAAGACGGTCGTAAGACGTCAGGTCATCTCCTCCGAGGTAAGCGAGGAAATGCGCACCATACTCGAAAACGTTGTCAATGAGAACTCCGGTTCAAACGCATATATACAGGGCTATAAGATAGGCGGAAAATCGGGTACTTCGCAAAAGCTTGAAAAAGGCGAAAACGTGTACGTTTCCTCATACTGCGCCTTCGCGCCCGCAGACGACCCGGAAATAATCATGCTTGTCATGGTAGATGAACCGCAGGGCGAAAAGTTCTACGGAAGTCAGGTCGCAGCCCCCGTCTGCACCAAGGTGCTTTCAGAGGTGCTTCCCTATCTGGGATTTTTGCCCGAATATACCGAAGAGGAACTTGAACAGCTTGAGGTCAGCGTGCCGAATATGGAGTACCGCACGGTATCCGAGGCGCAGACATCTATAGAAGCCCTCGGCTTGCAGGTAAAGATAGTCGGCGAGGGAGATACCGTTCTCCGCCAGAACCCGACAGGCGTTTCGGTCGAACGCGGCGGCACGGTAGTGCTTTATACCGATAACACTACCCCCGAGGGTACGGTAAGCGTACCCGATATCGAGGGACTTTCAAAGGAATACGCTAAACAGCTGCTGCAAAGCTACGGGCTGAACATGACCGCCGAGGGCAGCGCGGCTAATGTTGAAAACGCATATGCCGTTGCCAATCCGTCAACAGGCATGACGGTCACCGAGGGTACGGCGATAACCGTAAGCTTCAGCGAAGCAAGCGTGGGTTCATGGTGACAAAAATTATGCTTAAAATTTATGCTTAAAAATTACGCTTAAATATAAAAGGGTGGTAGTATTATGAAGCTTTCAGAGCTTGTAAAAGGACTTGACGTGCAATTGTCCGACTCGCTTAAAGACATAGAGATAACGGGTATCACATCCGATACCCGCAGACAGCTTGACGAGGGCTTTGCATTTGTCTGTATAAAGGGAAACACCTTTGACGGACATGACGCCGCCGCCGATATGATAAAACGGGGCGCGGCTGTGATATTCTGCGAGCATGACACGGGCGTTCAAAATCAGGTCATAGTCGGCGATACGCGCGGGCTTTATCCTTATCTGTGCGCGGCATGGTTCGGCAACCCCGAAAGGAATATGCGCCTGATAGGCGTAACGGGAACTAACGGCAAGACCACTATCACCACGGTACTGAAAAAAACGCTCTCCATGTTCGGCGAAAAATGCGGTCTTATCGGCACTTGTCAGAACGAGATAGGCGACGAGATACTGCCGACGGCACGCACCACCCCCGAACCGTATGAGCTGTTCGAGCTGCTGAAAAAAATGTCGGACGCCGAGTGCGAATTTGTAATAATGGAGGTCTCCTCACAGGGCTTGGAGCAAAAGCGCACCGGACCTTGCAGGTTCGATCTTGCGGTATTTACGAATCTGACGCAGGATCATCTTGACGTTCACGGCACTATGGAAAATTACTATCAGGCTAAAAAACTGCTGTTTTCCATATGCGATAAGGCTTTGATAAATATAGATGACGACGCGGGTAAAAGATATCTCAAAGAGATCACCTGCCCCGCCGTGACCTACGGCACGATACAGGTCAATTCAAACGAACAGCCCGCCGATTTCAGCGCGGAGGATATTTCTCTGGGCGCAAGCGGCGTAAAATATGTTTTCTGTCACGGAAGCGAAAAGCATAACGTTAAATTTGCGATGCCGGGACTGTTCAACGTGTCAAATTCGCTGGCGGTAATAGCCGCCTGTGAGATGCTCGGATATGACGCCAAGACCGTTATCTGCACCAAGCTGAATAAAATGACGGGCGTGCGCGGCAGAGCCGAGGTCATACCCACAGGGCGCGATTTTACCGTGATATGCGATTACGCGCATACACCCGACGCTATCGAAAATGTGCTTTCGGCGATAAGACACGGCGCACGCGGCAAGGTAAAATGCCTGTTCGGCTGCGGCGGCAACAGAGACGCTAAAAAGCGTCCGCTCATGGCTGCGGCTGCGGCGGATAACGCGGATTTTCTGATAATCACGAGCGACAATCCGCGCAACGAAGACCCTGACGCGATAATTGACGATATATTAAAGGGTCTGGAGGGCAAGGATACTCCGTATATAAGGATAACCGACAGGCGCGAAGCGATATACTGGGCGGTGGCAAATGCACAAAAGGACGATATAATCGTTCTGGCGGGCAAGGGTCACGAGGATTATCAGATACTTGCGGGCGGCGTAAAAAGGCATTTTGACGAACGCGAGGTAGTCGCGCAGGCTCTTGAAGCCGCTTACGGCAAGCAATAAACGGCAAAAAATCTAAGTTAAGGAAAGGCAGTGCGGCAAAATGGAAAAAATGTTATTATCAGAGATAATACAAGCGGTGGACGGCAGTTTCGGTTATCCCGCAGATGCCGCGATAACTTCAATATCCACAGATACGCGGTCTATATCTGCCGACTCGGTTTTTGTCGCGCTCAAAGGAGAAAATTTTGACGGTCACGATTTCGGCGCAAAGGCGTGCGAACTGGGCGCAAAGGCGGTCATTGCCGAACACGCCATAGAGGGCGCACGGTGCATAATAGTCGATTCGACAAGGCGTGCGCTGCTTCAGCTTGCGGCTTATTACAGGCGCAAATTCGATATACCCATAGTCGGCATTACGGGCAGTGTCGGCAAGACTACCGCAAAGGATATGACCGCACTTGTGCTTTCTCAAAAATATAAAACGCTTAAAACAGAGGGCAACCATAATAACGAGGTCGGTCTGCCCAAAACGCTTTTTGATATAGATTCCTCGACCGAAGCGGCGGTAATAGAAATGGGAATGTCCCATTTCGGCGAGATATCACGGCTCTCCATGTGCTGTGAACCCACCGTTGCAATGATAACCAACATAGGTCATTCGCATATAGAAAACCTCGGTTCTCAGCAGGGCATACTAAAGGCAAAGTTGGAGATACTTGACGGCGCGGACAGAATGGCTCCGCTGATACTTCCGCTTGACGACAAGCTGCTCTCGCAGGTGCAGCCGCGCCACGGAAGGCGAATGATCTTCTTTTCGATAAAGAAAAAGACCGCCGACGTTTATGCAAGCGATATTTCAGCCGACGAAAACGGTACAGATCTTGTGATAAATTATAACGGCGGAAAATATCCCGCAAGGGTAAACTGCCCCGGCGAACATAATTTAAAAAACGCCCTCGCGGCGTTTTGTGCGGGAGCGGCGCTCGATATCGACCCTGAGAAAATGACATACGCTATCGGTCAGTTCCGCCCGCAGGGAATAAGACAGAATATAAAAACGGTGCGCGGCATGACGTTTATCGTTGACTGCTACAACGCCGCGCCCGATTCGATAAAAGCTGCGCTTTCAACGCTTATGCAGGTCAAGGCTGACGGAAGGCGTATAGCGGTGCTTTCGGATATGCTGGAACTCGGCAAACATTCGCAGAAGCTGCACAGGCTCGTCGGCGAATATGCCGCCGCTGCCGATATAGATATGCTCTTTTGCTTTGGCGAACACGCTGTCGGTTATATCGAGGGCGCGGTCAAAAAGGGCATGGCAGAGGAAAAATGCAGATTTTTCGACAGCAAGCAGGCTATGACAGATGCGCTCAAAGCGGAGCTTAAAGAAGGGGACGCGGTGCTTTTCAAGGCGAGCCGCGGAATGAAACTGGAAGAAACGGTAAATGCTCTGGAGTAGGCTCACCGCCGCCGTTGTTATCGAGACCGCAGTGAGCGTACTGCTCGGCAGGATAGCCATACCGCTGCTGCGCAAGGCTAAAACGGGCAAATTTGAGCCGTATGTGGGTGACAGGTTCAAAACTGACGGAAGCGAACCCGCTTTCGGGGGAGCAGTGATGTGCGCGGCTCTGCTGACGGGGATTTCTCTAAGCGGAATATCGGGTCAGCAGCTTAAAGTCACCGCCGCGGCGGTCGGCTTGGTA
>CANPYF010000127.1 GCA_947587925.1 uncultured Ruminococcus sp. | reverse complement strand
GTCGTGCGTCTTTAACTCTGTAAGTCGGCTATCTGAAAATCAGTGGGGGTTAATGAAGGGGTTTTGCTATTTACTACTATTATATCACATGATCTTAAAAAATGCCAGTGGATATATTAAATTTTAGCATTGCTTTTTTATTTCAGCTGTGATATACTGTTATCAGGCTAAAGAAACCTGAACAAAATCAAAACAGGAGGTATTCTTATGAAGAAACTCGCAAAAAATATGATGCTTTGTATGCAGCCTGTTCCGCAAACTATTGTTTCCTGCCGTGACAAGGACGGAAACAATAATGCCCTTGTGGTAGGCTTTGCGGCTAACGTAAGCCTTGACCCGGTTATGGTCATGGTCGGTATCGTACCCACAAGGCATTCTCACCACATGGTCAAGGAAAGCGGCAGCTTTGTTATAAATCTTCCTCGAAAGGACTTTCAGAAGGAATACAGCTATCTTGGCTCAAAGTCCGGCAGAGATGAGGATAAATTTGCAGTTTTTGGCATCAAATGGGAGAACGCAAAGTATGTAAATGCTCCTATCCTTACCGACTGCCCTGTAAGCATTGAGTGCAGCGTAGTGGACAGTATTATGCCGGGTACGCATGAGCTGTTTATCGGAAAAGTAGAGGCTGTTCATGTTGACGAGGAATATCTTGATGATAACGGTAATATTCTTTGGGATAAAATGGATTTGATGTAACTATAAAATGATCTTATGAAAACATATACTTTAAATATGACCGAGGGTAATATCCTAAAAAACCTTGTATATTTTGCTATCCCCGTGCTGATAGGAAATATATTTCAACAGCTTTACAATGTTGCTGACACTGCAATTATCGGAAATGTCCTCGGTGACAATGCCCTTGCGGCGGTGGGAGCCGCCGCACCTGTTTATAATCTTCTGATCGGCTTTGCAAACGGTTTGACAAACGGATTTGCAGTTATTATTGCAAGATATTTCGGAGCGAATAATAAACGCAAAATGAGAGAGTCGATTTGCATGACATATATTCTTTCCGCAATTATCGCATTTGTATTGACAAGCGCAAGCATAGCAATTTTGCACCCGCTGATGAAAGCGCTGAAAACACCCGATAATATAATTGCAAATACCGAAAGCTATTTGCGTATTATCATAATTTTCTCCGTCGTAACAATTGCATACAATATGTTTGCGGGAATGATGAGGGCAATAGGCAACAGCAAAGCGCCTTTGTACTTTTTGGTCGTTTCGACTTTTGTTAATATCGGTCTTGATCTTTTGTTTGTCAAGGTTTTCAATATGGGAGTGGCAGGAGCAGCCTATGCAACTGTAATTTCTCAGTGTATTTCTGTGGTACTGTGCTTTGTATATGCTCTTAAAAAATGTGATTTTCTTATATTCAGCAGGTCGGAACTTGTGTGGGATAAAGCGCTGCTTGCCGACCTGACAAGTACGGGAATTTCAATGGGACTTATGTATGCGATAGTATCAGTCGGCTCGGTGATACTTCAAGGCGCGGTCAATTCCTTTGGCACAAGCACGATAACTGCTCATACCGCCGCAAGAAAGATCGACGACATTTTTATGCTCCCGCTCGGCACTATCTCAATGGCATCATCGACATTTGCAAGCCAGAATTACGGTGCAGGAAAAATGGACAGAGTAAAGCGAGGTATCCGTTACAGTATCAGCATAGCATTTATCTGGAGCGCATTTTCTATATTAGTTTGCGTAATGCTTCGTAAACCGCTGATACAAGCGCTGACAGGAACGACCGATAAAGCGGTAATTTCAACTGCTTCAAGGTACATCATCTGGAACGTTTCTTTTTTCTTGATCCTCAGTATATTGCTTGTTCTCCGTAGCAGCCTGCAGGGTGTCGGCAGAAGGCTCGTTCCCGTTATGGGAAGCGCGGCAGAACTTTTGCTGAAAATTCTTGCGGCGGCGGTACTTGCCCCTAAGCTTGGATATTTTGGCATTTGCATTTCAGAGCCGATAATATGGATAGTGTGTGCTCTGATCGTGCTGATCGATTATTCTGTGTTTATTAAACATCCTCTCGGGAAAAATGATGTTTTGTTATAAAAAATTTAATGTAAAAATATAGTGACATACAGAACAAAATATGTTATAATTATAATATCCTAATCTTACTACTAAATCTATCTTACAAAGAGGTAATTATAATGTCATTTCCCTTAATGCCGATCATTGCAGCGATGATCTCGCTTTCCACTGCTCTGCCGCAAATACAGTATCATGCAGCTGAGCCGCACGTTTATTCGCTTGTCAGCGAATTGCAGGACGTTCAGCCTGATATAACTATCCAAACTGAATACACCTACACCGGTTCTCTCATAACACCCGAATATACAATTACTGACGGAGAGATCACGCTGACCGAAGGCGTAGATTTTCTTGTTCAGACCGATAAAGAAATTATTAATGTCGGCGAATATACACTGACATTTACATATATCGGCGGTCGTTCGGGTACTGTAACGAAGACTGTAAATGTCATTCCTATGGATATTTCCGAGACGGGATTTCATATAGAAATAAACGATCCGCTCAATATTTATTACAACAACTCCCCTGCCCGACCGCAGCTTACCGTCAAAACACCGGACGGAACCGAGCTTCCGGCGGAAAATTATTCGGTCTCTTATTCAAACAATAACGAGCCCGGACAGGCTTGGGCAACAGTGACGGCAAGCGGCAATTATACAGGTTCACTCACCGAGAATTTTATTATAAGACCCGCACCTTCTGCCGATATTACAGTCAAAAAAACAGGCAGCGATTACATAACCCTAAGCTGGTCGGTTTCACCCGGAGCAAGCGGATATGAAATATACAAAAAATACGACGGAAAATGGAACAAGACCGCCGAAGCGAACGCTGACGAACTTTCTAAAAAGCTTTCAAAGCGCAGAGCAAACACCGAATACGGGTTTTATGTTCTTGCTTATAAAGAGATAGACGGTGAAAGATATTATTCGCCGCAAAGTGAAACTGTATATGCCTATACCAATGCGGCAAAGCCTGCAAAAGTCACACTCGGAAAAACTGATGTTGATACCGATAAAGTCACAATAAAATGGAAAACCGTAAAAAACGCAGTAGGTTACAGAATTTACCGCAAAAGCGGTTCCGGTTGGGTCAAGGCGGGTACGGCTGTCGGCAAATCAAAAAGTTCTTATACTGTCAAAGGACTTAAAGAGGATACCGCCTATAAATTCAAGGTCAGAGCGTATTCCAAAGGAGAAAACGGTGTTACTGTCTGGGGCGATTATTGCAGCCCGATCAGCGTTACAACAAATCCCGCCGACAAGCTTTACTATTTCAAAAAAACTACAAGCGCATATGATTCTTCTTTTAAAAAACGTGCGACTATTAATTCGGGTTCATACTATTCGGGACATTATGACAAAAAATATCCCGATTATGTTGTCATAAATTATATGAACAGCAATTATTACGTAAAGAAAAATGCGGTCAGCGAAAGAAAGAATGCTAAAATTTTGCAGACAGGAACTGTCGGTCAGTTGGGCGGAAGGATCGTTGGTCGATCCGCCTGCGGTCCTACAGCTGTCGCGATCCTATGCAATTGGCAAAAAAGCGCCGGTTGGAACAAAGACGATCTGATCGAATATTCAGAAAAGCACGCGCTTAACGATCAGGGCAGCCTGAGAGGCAGCGGCGGTATGACCGCGCCAAAAATGATAAAGCTTATCAACGGATATTCAGGCGGAAAATTCTCTGCAAAAAATATCTACGGCAGCGGCTCAACATCATCTGTGCTCAAAAAGCAGATAGACAACAAAAAACGAGCCATAGTGGTCGTTCAATACACCTCCTATCCTGTCACTCATTACGCTTCAGGTACACATTTTCTCGTCATCTGCGGCTATGAATACATTGACGGTTCGCTGTATTTCTACTATGCCGATCCCTATTACGGCAGCGGCGGAAGATCGCTTTTGAGAATAAGATCCGACACTCTTTCGACTTCTATGAACATGGTCGCTATCGAGCCGAGATGCATAATAGTTGTATAAAATAAATACTTCTTGACAAAATTGATTTCCGCGAAATTTCCTTACCCGCTATTGACAAAACGATCTGCATATGCTAAAATAAATAACAGCAATTATTATAAAAATTATGTGTTAAAAATAAATTTTTTAAAATGAAATAGATAGGGGTGAATAACATGGACAGCGCTTACGGAGAACCGCTCGATAATCT
>CANPYF010000126.1 GCA_947587925.1 uncultured Ruminococcus sp. | reverse complement strand
AGCGCAGTTCCGCAGGAAGCAACGGCATTGCCTATGCCCGCCTGCATTGCCTATGCCCGCCTGCATAAGCGTTACGACATCAAGATTTCCCTCGCACAATATTATTTTTCCGCTTTTTGAAGCGGCGTCCTTTGCGTAATTCAAAGAAAAGAGAAAATTATTTTTCTTATAAACGGGAGTATCGGGAGAATTTATGTACTTTCTTTTATCATCGCCCAGCGTTCTGCCGCCGAATCCGAGTATCTTACCCGTAATGCCGATAAAGGGAAATACAGCGCGGTTGACAAAAAAGTCAAAGCTTTTTTTGGTATTATTTTTTGACCGTGAGATCAAGCCGCCTTCTATCAGCTCGTTTTCCGTATAGCCGAGCCCGAGCATATGATTTTTCAGCGCACTCCAGCTGTTGGGCGCAAAGCCTATGCCGTATTTTTTTATCACGGCAACGGAAAGACCCCTCACCTGCATAAGATACCTCACGCATTCTTTGCCCTCGGGAGTGGAAAGCTGAGAATAGAAAAATTTTGCGGCATCTTTGTTCATCTGATACATTCTGTCCCTTTTTGCCCTGCTTGTACGGTCGGACGTATACTGATCGTCCTGCGGCATTTCTAACCCCGCGCGGTCGGCAAGCTTTTCAACGGCGTCTATGTAACCGAGATTTTCATATTTTCTAACAAAGGTTATCACATCTCCGCCCGCCTTACAGCCAAAACAATAAAAGTAACCGTCTATGGTATTGATATGGCATGACGGAGTGCGTTCGGAATGAAAAGGACACAGGCAGACATAATCTCTTCCCGAACGCTTTAATTCAACATATTGACCCATTACATCGGCAATGGGGTTAGCGCTTTTGACCTTTTCAAGAAATTCAGGAGTTATATTCAAACAGCCTTCATCGCCCTTCGTTTTATCGGTGTCCCCATGACGCGGGAACATATATCTCTATAAACTTATCCACCGCATATTTGTCCGACATACCCGCTATATAATCACACACGGCAGTTTCCGTACCAAAACGCTCGGCAAGCTCGCAGTAAAGGCGCGGCAGTTTATCGCGGTGTGAAAAATAATACTCATAAAGACCTTCGAGCATGGAATAGGTTTTCTTTTCCTCCGATTTACAGGTCGGGTTGCGGTATACGTTTTCAAACATAAATTCCTTTAGTTCGCAAAAAGCCTTATTTACCGTATCGGAAAGCACGATATTCTGTACCCCGCCGCTGACCAGATCGGTAACGAGCGAGGTTATCCTCTCGGATTTGGAATGTCCGAGAATATCCGTAACGCTGTCTGGCAGGTCGCTTTCTTTAAGAATGTCCGCACGCACAGCGTCGTCAATGTCATGGTTCAGATATGCAATAACGTCCGCATATCTTACGCACTGTCCTTCCTTTGTATCGGCGATCATATTCGTATGCTTTAATATGCCGTCGCGCACTTCATATGTAAGGTTCAGTCCCGCGCCGTCATTTTCGATATAGCTGACAACGCGCACGCCCTGTTCATAATGCTTGAATCCCTTCGGATTTATCTTATCGAGCGCACGTTCGCCCGCATGACCGAACGGAGTATGCCCCAGATCGTGACCCATTGCAATAGCTTCGGTAAGATCCTCGTTGAGCCGCATAGCGCGTGCGATAGTCCTCGCTATCTGACCGACCTCAAGCGTATGTGTCAGCCTTGTGCGGTAATGATCGCCCGTCGGGCTTAAAAACACCTGTGTTTTCAGCTTTAATCTTCTGAACGAATTGCAGTGGATTATCTTATCGCGGTCGCGCTGAAATTCCGTCCTGAGACTGCAAAGCTCTGTCGGACGTTCTCTCCCTTTAGTATCGGCGCTTGCACAGGCTTCGGCGCACAAAAAGCTTTTTTCAAACTGCTGATACGTTTCTCTTGGAAGCATGGCTGTACAGCACCCCTTTCACAGATCATCTGAACATACGTTTATAATTATCCGAGCATACATTTATTATATATACTGTCCAAAAACGCCTTAATCCTTTTTTGCGGCGACAATATCCGCAAATTTCGTCGTTTTAAACAAAATATCACGCAAAATTTTCGATAAGATTTGTTTCTTCGTACAATTCCAGTTTTCCGTTAGCGGCATTGACAAGTTTTTCCTTAAAAGGTTCGGCAAACTCGTCTTTCACCAACAATTTAAGGCTTATATCCTCGCCGAAATCCTCGCTTTGTATTTTTACCTCAAATTCGGGCATTATCCGTGTCAGTCTGCCGTAAAGCGCGTAATCACAGCGGACGATTATGCGCGAACAGTTGCACATCAGCATTATATCAGCGTTATCTACAGCCGCTTTACAGGCTGATGAATACGCCCTTGCAAGACCGCCCGTACCGAGCAGTATTCCGCCGAAATATCTTGTTACCACCACGCATACATCGGTCAGCCCGACTTTTTTTAGCGTTTCAAGAACAGGTATCCCGCCCGTGCCCTGCGGTTCGCCGTCATCGCTGTAGCGGCTTATATTTCCCTCGCGCAGTATATAGGCATAGACATTATGCCTTGCCTTGCGGTTTTCGCTTTTTATCCGTTCGATATGGGCAAGCGCCTGCTGTTCGTCAGCGCAAGGAGCAATGCTGCCTATAAACTCCGACTTCTTTTCAATAAGACTTCCGCTTGCCGCCGCCCTGACTGTTTTATAGTCCATTTTTACGCTCCCCTTCGCAAAGTAACAAAAAAGAGCGGAAAACTCCGCTCTTTTATAATATTCAGTCGAGCTTGAATCTCTTTTTGAATCTGTCAACACGTCCGCCTGTATCAACAAGCTTCTGCTTGCCGGTAAAGAACGGGTGGCACTTTGAGCAAATTTCCACCTTGATATCCTTCTTTGTGGAACGTGTTTTTATTACATTTCCGCAGGCGCAGGTGATGGTGGTCTCCTCATACTTGGGATGGATTCCCTCTTTCATCTTAAAACTCCTCCTTCCAAACATTATTGACATCGGCTCATAGAAGCCCATCAAAGTAATGTTCAGACAGTAGTTCTATGCAGCTTTTTAGAAATTATTGCGGTACGGCTTTTCAGCAAGCACCGATAACTGAATAATTATACCACGTTTTTTCTTTTTTTTCAATAACCAAACGATTGTTTTAACATATTTTTTACTTTTTATTCACATCATATCGCTGACTACATAAGGCAGTTCTATAACAAAGCAGACCCCGCCCTCATACAGATTCTCGACATATATTTTTCCTGCGCACAGGTCGACTATCCTTTTTACAAGTGCAAGACCAAGTCCGTTTCCCTCCGTTTTACGGGAATTATCGCCCTGATAGAACTTATCGAAGATATGCTCGCAGACATCGGGCGGTATGGACGGTCCGCTGTCGGATATTCTTGCCGTTATGCTTTTATCGCTCCTGAACAGCCGTACCTTTATCACGCCGTTTTCAGGCGTAAATTTTATCGCATTGTTTATTATATTTTGCCATATCTGCGCCATAAGCTCTTCATTTCCGAAATAATAAACGTCGTCAAGTTCTATATCGAGTTCGATATTCTTTTTTGTCCATTCCGGTTCAAGCACAAGCATTATGCGCCTTATCTGCTCGTCTAAGGAAAAACGCGATCTATTTACGATAGTATTCTGATTTTCAAGTTTGGACAGCCTTAATATATCGCTCGTAAGCTTTGAAAGGCGCGCCGTTTCATTTATTATTATCTGGGTATATTCGCGGCGTTCGTCCGCGGAAAGAGAATCGTCCTGGAGCAGCTTGGCAAATCCCTGCACTGAGGCAAGCGGCGTTTTAAATTCGTGGGAAACGTTGCTGATAAAATCGCCGCGCAGCGTTTCTATTCCCGCAAGTTCTTCGGTCATTCGGTTAAAATTTTTGATAAGTTTGCCGTATTCTCTGTCATTTGAAGGCGGTACACGGACGCTGAAAATGCCCCTCGCTACCATTGTAGTGGCATTTGTCAGATCTCTTATCGGCTTGAAAAAGCGGTTGCTTATAAACACCGTTATCAGCGAGCCGATTATTATGCACACTATCATCGTTATGACAAGTATGAACATCGCTACCCAGTAGATATTTTCCGTCGCAAGGCTGCTAACTTTAAGATAATCGCCGTTTATTACCGTATAGCCCGTCATGCGTGGGATTATGCCCTCGCTCTCGATATAACAGTTATACTCCGACGCTTCTATCTTTACTCTGTAATATTCGCCGCTTTTAGGCTCGAGCTTTACGACCTCGGCATTACCCGTATTGCATATTGAAATTATTTCATCGGTCGAATAGTCCGCTTTGGAACTTTCAAGCTGCTTCATTGACGAGGTAAGGTTTATCAGCCCGTTTTGGATATTATCCATCAGAACAGG
>CANPYF010000125.1 GCA_947587925.1 uncultured Ruminococcus sp. | reverse complement strand
TATCTATCGGTCTTGGTCCGAGTTCACAGCCGCCCGGGTATGTAATGGTACATTCTCCGCAGCGTCCGAGCAGTGCGCCCAAAAATATCACCGAAGAGCGCATCTGCCGCATAAGTTCATCCGAAATATCGCTGCTGTCAAGACCGCGCGTGTCGATAAACAGTTCGCTGCCGTTTCTTACACAGCGGCAGCCCAGCTTTGTAAGTATCTGCTTTGCCGCATAAACATCAGTCAATGCGGGACAGCGTTTTAATCTTATATCTCCTTTTATCAGCGCGCAGGCGCTTATTATCGGAAGCACACTATTTTTTGCCCCCTGTGCTTCCAGCTCTCCGCAAAGCCTCCTGCCGCCCTCTATCATCAGCGTCTGCATATAAACCACCTCAATAAAGCAAGTTATGCTTTATATTATGCCGCAGAACGCGATATTGCTAATGCCCGGCATGATAGACCTCACACGTCGGGATCGAAGGTTATAACGTCCGAAACGGAGAGCTTAGCGGGGATGCAGGGCAGTTCAATACTTTTGCCGATATGTTTTTTCGTACCCTTTGTCAGGAACGTGAGCGAGGTTATAGCCTTGTCAAAATCGTCATGTTTAAGACCGTCCGAATATATCAGAACGTCTATCTTTATAGTTTTTGAAGAAAACGGCGGTATGGTGAGCGAATCCTTATCCAGATATGTGGAATATACCACTCTGCCGTCATAATCGCCGCCGCTGTCGATCACATAATCGTCCACGCTTACTGCAAACGGCATATAATTCTTGGCGTCAAACGCCACCGTGCATATGCGGTAATTATCGCTTATATCGCTTTTGAGCGCCTCAATGTTGTAAACGTGCTTATTTTCCATTATCTGCGCTTTATAATGCGTAATGCCCTGATCGGCAAACAGGTCCTCCCTGCGGCAGCCGCTCATTTCATCATTTGCCGAAAAGATCGGCGGGAAAAACAGCATTATAAATATCACAACGGCGATAAATATACACACTGCCGTGATTATGCGTCTTCTCGCAACGTATACTCCTCTGATCTTTACCCCTTTATCGAGAGCGTTCGCAGCCGTTTTAGGTACACGTCTGGCAGAAAAATCCTTTGCCATTACCTCCGGATCGTCAGGGTCGGGTTCTTTTTTTACCTCAAAATCCCTTACGACCTGAGCGCGGGTGAAATCGGCGCGTACCTTGCCCGAATTATCCTCCGCGCGGGTGTATCTGTCAAAGGTGTTAAGGCTCGTTGACTGCTTTGCGTTAAGATTATCAAGATCGGGAGTCCTGATAGTATCCATAGAAGGTTTTTTTGCCATAGCTTTTTATTCCTTTCCCTTATGGGTTTCCTGTATGGGTCATTCTTAGCCTAAGATCGGCTTCAGTGCGCCGAATACTCTTTCGTCCGTATCGCTTATATAAAGCGCGGCAGCGTTTTCGGACAGCTTTTCGAGCCTGTCGGGGTCTTTGAGCAGCGAACCGACCAGTTCGGTCATCTTTCCCTCGGTAAGATCCTTTTGTTCGACCACTATCGCCGCGCCTGCCTTTTGAAGTACCATTCCGTTATAATACTGATGATTTCCCGCAACTATCGGAGAGGGAATAAGTATCGAACCGCGCCCCATTGCTTCAAGTTCGGTCAGCGCGTTTGCCCCGCAGCGCGAGATAACAAGATCCGCCGCCGCCATACATTCGGGCATATTGTTTATGTATTCGCTTACCATAAGCCGCTTATTGCCCTCAAGCTTTACTCCCTTATCGGCAAGGCATTTTTCAAACTGCGTTTCTCTGCCGTTTCCGCCGTATGAATGGATATGGTAAACATTGAGCGATTCCTTTTCATACCAAGGTATAAGTTCCAGCGCGGCTGAATTTATCGCGCCCGCGCCGAGGCTGCCGCCCGTTGAGAGTATACACACCGCGCCGTCGGGTATGCCGAGTTTTTTTCGGGCTTCACTTTTGGTTATCTTGGAAAATCCCGACCGCACGGGAAGTCCCGTAACGGTATAGGTCTTTTTGGGGCTCAGATACTGCTTTGCTTCCTCAACGGTAAGCATTATCACGTCCGCATAGCGTGAAAGCAGCTTGTTTGTCACGCCGGGGTAGGCGTTCTGTTCGTGGATAGCCGTTTTCAGTCCCATTTTTGCCGCCGTGCGGACTATAGGTCCTGCCACATAGCCGCCCGTGCCTATAACGACATTCGGCGAAAAATCCTTTATTATCTCACGGCTCGTCTTGGTAGTCTTTAAAAGGCACTTTGCCGCGTGGATATTCCTTTTTATATTTTTAGCGTTCAGCCTGCGCTGAAAGCCCTCCACCTCTATGGGATAAAACTTATACCCCGCCTGCGGCACAAGCTTTGCTTCAAGCTTATTCGGATTGCCTGCAAAGGCAAACTCCGCGTCGGGTATCCTTTTTTTGATTATCTCGGCAATGGCAAGCGCAGGATTTACATGACCTGCCGTTCCGCCGCCCGCAAGCAATACTCTAAGCATGAAAAAATTACTCCCTTTTAGATGTAGAACGCTTCTGACTTCTAACTTCTGCCAGCCTGAACTTGTTCAGGCGTCTTACCTCTAACTTCTAATAGCTAACTTCTAATTAATTAGCCGCCTGTGCGGCTGCTCCGCCGCCGTTTTTTACGGATTTTGAACGCTGTTTAAGATTCTGGCGCGATATGCTGAGCATTATACCCATTTCAAAAAGCTGCAAGACGAGCGCCGTTCCGCCCGCGCTGAAAAAGGGCAGCGATATACCCGTGTTAGGGAACGCGTTTGACGCGACCATGATATTGAGCAGCGCCTGCATACCTATCTGCACCGTTATGCCCGTGGCAAGCAGCATACCGAAACGGTCGCGCGAATTTGCGGCAATGCGGAAGCCGTTGAGTATAAAGGTAACGAACAGCAGTACGACTACCGCGCCGCCGATAAACCCAAGCTCCTCGCAGATTATGGCGAAGATAAAATCGTTCTGCGATTCGGGCAGGTAGAGGTGCTTCTGACGCGATTCGCCGAAGCCCAGCCCGAACCAGCCGCCCGAACCGATAGCAAGCATGGATTCATACGTCTGGTGAGTGGTGTTCGCGGGGTCTTTCATAGGGTCGCGCCAGCTTTCCACACGGTCGGTTATATAGTCGAAATTATTTCCGCCGACGGCAAGATACAGCAGCAGCGCAATGCCCGCCGCCGCCGCGCAGATAAGCAGAAATCTGATGTAATATTTCATAGGCATACCGCTGACGAACATCATAACTATGCCGATAATGCCGAAGAGCATTATCGCCGACATATGCCTTTGCAGAGCCAGTACGCCGAACACGAATGCGAACAGCACCCAGAAGGGTATCATACAATGCTTCCAACTGGTCTTGAACTTCTGGAAATTTACGGAAAGTATGTACGCAAAGATCACGATAAACGCTATTTTAAGCATTTCGGACGGCTGGAACTGTATGCCGAAAATGGTTATCCAGCGCTTTGCGTCCGCCGTTGACTGCCCCCAGAACGCCGTGTATACGCATAAGCCGTATGAAAGCAGAAAGAACAGGTATGCCACCTTGGTATTAAAAAAGAAATTGTAATCCAGATAAGAGGCAATGAACATTGCGACAATGCCCAGCCCCGCGCACATAAGCTGTCTTTTCAGATAATAGAATCCGTCGCCGTATTCGCTCAGAGCGGCGGCATAGCTTGCCGAAAACATCATTATCAGCCCAAAGACAAGCAAAATTATGACAATGGTAAAAAAGGTCTTGTCAAGCTCGGCAAGTACAAATCTGAAATTAAGGCTTTTTCTTTTTCTTCCCGCCTGCTGTACCGCAGAAGGCGTATTCTCGCCATTGACCGCCAAATCTCACACTCTCCTCTTGTTATCTTCTTATGTTATCTTCAAATCGCCAACGCCGTTTGTCAACGCCGTACAGGCAGTTCTACATCTCTATATCGGCGCAGTAACGCGCATATACACAGCCTGCGGCAGTAAAGACCGCCGAAGCCGCAAAGAATATTATCATTATTTTGTATACGTTCACGCCCTTTGCTTTAAGATGAGCGTGCAGCGTAAAGCCCTTGAGCAGCAGACGCTTTCGCGTTTTGAATATCACCGTCTGCAATAAACAGCATACCGCGTCTGCAAATACGGGGATAAAAGTCATCAGCGCGGCTAAGCCGAAGTCTGTGCAAAGTGAAAACAAAGCCGCCGCACAGGCAGCGCAGAACGCTCCGCCCGAAGAACCGTATCTTAACTTTGACGGCTCAAAGCCCCACAGCAGGCTGCCTATGCAGCAAGCCGCCGTACAGCAGGCAAACGCCGCAAGGACGCTGTCTCCCATAATAGTACCGACCGCCGAAAGTCCGAGAGCGCTTATGCCGAGCGAACAGGCGCACAAGCCGCCCAT
>CANPYF010000124.1 GCA_947587925.1 uncultured Ruminococcus sp. | reverse complement strand
CAGATTCATGTCCGTCACCTGCCGCAGCCGTGACGGGGTACGCTCGGTGTTTACCAAAGGCGCACCCGAAGTCGTGATACATATGTGTACTCACCGTTATTCAACGGCGGGCAATGCCACTGTTCTTTCGGAAGCGGAACGCGCACGCCTGCTCGAACGCGCCGAGAGTTACGCGAGGGAGGGTCTGCGGGTCATAGGCTTATGCGAAGCTTCTGCGGGGTATGTGATATTCTTGGGGCTTGCCGCTCTTGCCGATCCGCTGCGTCCGCAGGCTGCACAAGCCGTGCTTGAATGCCGCAGAGCGGGCATAACCACCATAATGATAACGGGCGACCATAAGCTTACCGCTTGTGCGGTCGCAAAAGAAGCGGGTATACTCACGCCCGCAAAGAGAGTATGCACGGGCGGGGAACTGGATAAAATGAGCGACGAACAGCTTGCCGAGCAGATAGGCGATATAGCCGTATTTGCAAGGGTCGCGCCCGCACACAAGCTGCGTATAGTCCGCGCTTTGAAGAAAAAGGGACTTGTCTGCGCCATGACGGGTGACGGCGTAAATGACGCGCCTGCGGTAAAGGAAGCGTCGATAGGCGTTTCAATGGGAATAAGCGGTACGGACGTTACCAAACAGGCGGCTGATATGATACTGCTTGATGATAATTTTGCCACACTGGTGGCAGCCGTGCGTGAGGGCAGGACGATATATGCAAATATAAGGAAATTCGTGCGCTATCTGATAGCCTGCAATATCGGCGAGGTGCTGACTATGTTCGGCGCGATAATAATGGGCTTGCCCATGGCTCTCGTACCCTCTCAGCTGCTGCTCGTCAACCTTGTCACAGACGGTCTGCCCGCCGCCGCGCTGTCCGTAGAGCCTGCCGAAAAGGGAATAATGAACAAGCCGCCGCGTTCCGAAAAGGACAGCTTTTTCAGCGGCGGACTTATGACGCGGATAGTATTCCGAGGTATACTTATAGCTGTCTGCACACTTGCCTGCTTTACGCTGCTGCTCACCAACGGCTGCACGCTCGCACAGGCTCGCACGGGGGCTATGATAACGCTTGTTATGTCGCAGCTGATACACGTTTTCGAGTGCCGCAGCGAGGACGCTTCTTTGTTCGACATACCCTTGAAGGGCTGCGGTTACTCTGCCGCCGCCGTCATATCCTCCGCGCTGTGCGTTGCGGTATGCCTTTTTATCCCCTCGCTCGCCGAAATTTTCTCGCTTACGCTGCCAAGCGTTTTCGGAATAGTCATATCGCTGATATGCTCGGCAGCCGTACCGCTGATCTCGGCGGTCTTTGGAAGGCTTAAAGAAAACCGTTTATCAGCCGTCCCCGAAACGGCGGTTTAAAAAACAAGGCTCTGCCCCATGCGTTTATCCGCAGCAGGCAGAGCCGTTATTTTTATAAGTATTTAAGTATCATCGCAAATTTCATTTGCAGCGAATATCATTTGCGGTTGTCCGAAAGCATTTGAGAAAGCGAATTTATCGCCGCCGCCTTCTGAGCCGCTTTTTCGTCCCTTTCGAGAGCGGTCTTTATAAGTTCGGCTGCGCTGCGGTATACCCCGTTAAGATATTTGTCCGCCGCTTTTGTCAGGGATATGTTTATTATCCTGCGGTTATTTTCGTTTTGTATCCTGTTTATAAAACCCTTGCCGACAAGCTGGGCGACCGCCCTTGTAGCCTGTTCGTTGCTTGTGTTGACCTTTCTGGCAAGTTCGGACATACTCAGAGTGCCGCTGTCGGCAAGCGTCATGAGTATTATCTGCTGTGTGCGCGTGGTCTTTTGGGTCTGCATATCGAATGCCGAGTATACGATACGGCGCATTGAGGTGAAAAGCCTGAATATTGCTGCGGTGCTGTCAGATGAAATTGGTTCGATCATTATAACTCTCCCTTTCAAAATGCTTAACGGCAGCCTGTTCGGTGCGGTAATTTGAAAGTAGTCGGAGTGGTCGCTGCGCGGCTGCCGATATATACGGCAAAATATCTGTTAAAAAATTTCAAATCGTTACTATAATTATTATACCATATAAGGCTATTTTGTCAAGTAAATTATTGATATTCAGCGCATTTTCGGCATTTTTTTCACCAAATGACTATTTACACATATATATTTTGGGGATTTTGTTTAGTTAATTTTATAGTAAGGCTCATAACGTACCGTTTACGTCCCCGACAGCCCGAAAATCATGCATTATCCGCTTATGTACGGTCTGCCGTTTCGGTATCAAATTTCTTTCCCCAAACGGCGGTACAGCTGTTGTCGGGGACTAAATCGGGGTATTGTCCGATGACGCTGTTTTCGTCATTGCGGTACTGGATATAAATGCCGTAACCGTCATCGCCGTCCGACCTGTCGCAGATTATATACACCTGACCTTCAAACCCCGTCCGTTCGGTGAGCATTTCTCCTACGTCCTTTATCCTGCCGCTTAACGCGTTTATGTTTGTCAGGTCTATCTCGCCTGTTATCTCATCGGCAAGCGCATTGCCGTCCCTGCCGTTTGCTTCTTCTTCGGTGATAAATTCAATAACGCAGGTATACACGGTCTTGGCGTTTGAATTGGCTCGAACAAGCTTTGTCTTATCCGCATACTGTTCGGCGGGTGAATACTCGCCCGGCGTAAAGATAAGAACATATCCTCCGCTGCCGCCTATAGCCGTCAGGTTATACGGCATATCCGTATCGCTTATATCGTCATGTACGCTGAAATAGCAAAGACAGGCTTGAGCGGGCATATCCGTTCCGAGCAATGACGCGTCTGCTTCATCAAGGCTTTTCCATTCGATATTTTTAAGCGGGCCGCTAAGCTGCACATCAAGCTGCTCATACATTTCACTATAGCCGTCAAGCATCTGCTGCATAAGTTCAGCCATAGTTTCGTCCAGCGCCGCATCAACATTCTCCCCGAACGAGTCGGATACCTCGCTGTCGCCGAGAAATGAGCTTTTCGCAAGCTCCCTATACGCGTCAGCCCCAAAAGCCTCGCTAAAGGCTTCAAGATCGTTATTTTTCACCGCTTCGATCTGTGCATAAAACCTGTCGGTCAGCGTCTGCTCATCAATAGGAGCGTCCGCCCCGTCCGTCTTACCGTCATCGGTGCTGTCGTCAGCGGTACTATCTGCCGTACTCTCGTCTGTCTGTGAGCTGTCCGACTGCGAGCTGTCCGACTGCGAGTTGTCCGACAACGAGTTGTCAGACAACAAGTTGTCAGACGTACTGTCACCGTCCGAACTGTTCAAATCTTCCGCCGAAGTCTGCTGAGTATCGCCCTGTTCAGCGCCGCCGCTTTCATCATCGACCCCGCCGCAGCCGACCGCCGTCAGAGCCAAAGACAAGCAAAGCAGAGCCGCAAGTAATTTTTTCATAGTTGTTGTCCTCCTTTTAAGATCAATACCAAGAGGTATATTGGCATTATAACATATATGGAGGAATAATGCAAGCTGTTTTAAAAAAAAAGGAGCGCCCCCTGCGGGGGCGTTCCCTTACTCATAAGTATTGATAACCGAATAAGCTATCTCCACCTTGGTCTTGCGCATATCCATAGCTTGCTTTTCTATGTACCTGTGCGCCTGCGCTTCAGAAAAGCCGAGGTATTGCATCAGGGCGAACTTCGCCCTGTTTATTATCCTCATTTCCTCCAGCCGCTTGTGCAGCCTTACGTTTTCGGTTTGCAGACCGAGCATTCGTTTGCGCGAAGCGTTGACGAACTTTAACGCTTGGTAGAACACCTGCCGTACTATCGGCTTTTCAACGACCATTACGCCGCTGTCCTCCATTTTTTCGCTTACCGCGTCGCTTATATCCGTCTTGACGATCATGACACAGCTTGCACAGGTCGTCTGCACGATATGCTCGGCAAGCTCTCCGCCAAATTCGTCGGTAAGCGGACAGTTTATTATCACCGCATCATAATCGTTGACCGCGGCTGCGCGGCGCGATTCCGACCCTGTCGCCGCAAGCGATACCGAACAGGAGGGAAATGCTTTTTTGATAAGAGTTGTGATAGCCGAAGCCGCCGAATCGTTTGACGAAACGATAAGGACCTTGTCCAACACAGCCACCCCCTTATAAAGACAAATAGCGTTTAGTATCAAAGGCTGAAAAAGTATTTTACCGTTTCGTAGATCTCCTTGTTCTGAACCTCATCATAAGCGCGGCATATGTCGCGCTTTTTGCCGAGCATATATGCAAGTGTGTCGGGGTGTATGCTCTGCTTGATAAATTCACTTGAAGCGGCGGCGTCTGCGGCTGCCGTAAGGTCGGCCGGGAGCGGCTTACCGCTTATGGCGGTGCGCTCTCTTATCGGCGCGGGTGCGCTCAATTCGCGCTTTATGCCGTCAAGACAGGCGTTTATTATCAGCCCTATCGCAAAATACGGGTTGCAGGTGTTGT
>CANPYF010000123.1 GCA_947587925.1 uncultured Ruminococcus sp. | reverse complement strand
CCACCGAGAGCCTTGTTGCCGATATAAAAGATCCGGCAGCTGATGCGGCTATGGCTGCGGCAGCAGGCGGAATGGGCGGCGGAATGTATTGATCCGCTGACCGCGTATATAAACTCGCTAATAAAAATTCTCCCGAAGTTATCACGCTTCGGGAGTTTTTTATTTGTCGGGAAAATTTTCAAGCCTTTGGGCTTCTCTTTTTTCGCGTTCTTTTTTTGAAAAAATACAGCCGCAGTAATTCTGACGGTAAAGCGAATATTCAGCCGAAAGCTCTATCGAGCGCTTATATCCGCCGCGCTTTTTCAGATCGCACGGGAGCGCAGCGACACCATATATCTGTGAAAGTTCTTCGCCTATCTCGTTAAGCTTCTGCGCATTTTTATACGGCGAAATAGAAAGAGTTGTGGCAAAATAATCAAAGCCGTTTCGGGCGGCGTATACGGCGGCGGCTTCAAGACGCTGACGATAGCAGATAAAACAGCGTTCACCGCCTTCGGGAACGTCCTCCAGACCCTTGACAGCCGAAAAAAATTCCTGCGGGTCATGAGGTGCGATAATAAGCCCGACTTCATTTTTAACGGGCAAAAGGCTGACAAGACGCGCTAATTCGGCGGCGCGTTTTTCAAATTCGTCATGCGAGGTTATATTCGGATTATAAAAATAAAGGGTTATTGAAAAATATTGAGAAAGATATTCAAGCGTATAAGACGAGCATGGCGCACAGCAGGCATGGAGCAGCAGGCGCGGCGGTCCGCCGTCTGCGGGCAGCGATGCGATCAGCTTATCAAGCTGCGCCTGATAATTTTTTTTGACATTGTTCATAATAATATCATTCCCTCGCAATTTAAAATTTAAGGTAAAAAAATACAGACATATCTAAAGAATACAAAATAATTTTCAGGACAAATTATTATCAAAAGGAGTGAGCGCAATGAAACAAACTATAATTTTCGGCAGCGTACCGAGTATTATATCAAGCGCGGCAGTCGGGGGTAAAATGGAGGGCGAAGGTCCTCTCGGACAATATTTTGACAAAATAAATGACGACCCTTACCTTTCGACCGAAACATTTGAACAGGGAGAAAGCAAGCTTCAGAAGGAGGCTATGCTGCATATGCTGCAAAAGGCTTCCCTCAAGCCTGATGACATCGACATAATATTCGGCGGCGATCTGCTCAATCAATGTACAGGCACGACATACGGCATACGCGATCTGAATATCCCGTTTCTCGGACTGTACGGAGCGTGTTCCACAATGGCAGAGGGTCTGATCTGCGCGTCAGCCTTCGTTTCATCAGGGTATGCACAAAAAGCGGCTGCCGTCACCTCGTCACATTTCTGCTCGGCGGAAAGGCAGTACCGCTACCCTCTTAACTACGGCGGACAGCGGCCTCCCACAGCACAATGGACTGCGACTGCGGGCGGAGCGTTATGTGTGTCCGCCGAGGGAGAAGCGCCGTTCGTTCGTGGCTGTGCAATAGGAAAAATAGAGGATCTCGGCATTACGGACGCTAACAATATGGGCGCGGCTATGGCGCCTGCCGCGTGGTCTACGATCTCGGCATTTTTGCGTGAAACCAATAAATTGCCGAGCGATTTTGATATGATACTGACAGGCGATCTCGGAAAGGTAGGCAGCAGACTGCTCTGCGAGCTTGCCGAAAAGGAAAATACCGATCTGCGAAGCGTACACAGCGACTGCGGACTTATGCTGTATTCATTTGAAGATCAGGACGTACACGCGGGAGGAAGCGGCTGCGGCTGCTGTGCGTCGGTATTGTGCGGATATATCCTGCCGAAAATACAACGCTCGGAACTGCACAATGTATTGTTTGCCGCAACGGGCGCTCTGATGTCTCCGACGCTTAATCAGCAGGGTGAAACTATACCGTCCATCTCTCACGCGGTATGGATCTCCGACAGCAGAGAATAAATGATGCAAAATTAATTTAAAAATCAAAAATTTCGGAAGTGAAAAAAATGGAATATTTATGGGCATTTTTAGTCGGCGGGGCAATATGCGGCATAGGTCAGCTGCTGATAGATTTTACCCGCCTTACGCCTGCAAGGATACTGACAAGCTATGTTGTGGCAGGCGTTATATTGGGCGCGTTCGGGCTTTACCGTCCGCTGATAGATATAGCGGGCGCGGGTGCGTCCGTGCCGCTGACAGGCTTTGGCAGCCTTATAGCGGACGGTGTGAAAAGCGCGGTCAAAAGCGACGGATTTATGGGAGTGCTGACAGGCGGTCTGACAGCGGGAGCAGCGGGAATAACAACGGCGCTCATACTCGGTCTGACAGCGTCGCTTTTTGCAAAAAGCACGGCGAAAAGCTGATATATCTCAGCCGTACCATTTAAAACGGGTACGGCTGAATTTTTTGCCCGTGTTATTTTATCATATCCATAAATTCTTCTTCCGTGATAATGGGGATATTAAGTTCGTTTGCTTTTTTATTTTTTGAAGAGGTAGATGTTGAGTCATTATTTATCAGATAATCCGTTTTGCTTGAAACAGCCGAGGCTGTTTTTGCACCGAGCGATTCGATACGTTCTTTAAGCTCACTGCGGTTTTTGAAAATATGAACAGCACCTGTTATAACAAAGGTCTTGCCCGCTATCGGCGAAGCATTTTCAGCTTCATCATCATTATCCTTTGCAATATTCAGCTCGCTCAACAGTCTGCGGAAACTTTCCGCATTGCTATTGTCGGCAAAATAATCAACATATTCATCGGCAAGCACATCTCCTATGCCGTCAATCTGAGTAAGTTCATCATGCGTAAGAGCGATAAGCTTTTCGGGATCTTTATAACGGGCGCATATCAGTCTTGACGCCGCCCTGCCGATATTCGGTATGCCGAGAGAATACAATACTCTGTAAAGTTCGGTATTCCGCGAAGCCTCGACTGCCGAAATTATCTGGGAATATGATCTTTCCCCGAATCCCTCCAGCGAAATTATCTTATCCTTATGCCTTTCAAGATGATAAAAGTCGCTAAGATCATGCAGAAAACCGTTTTCAATGAATGTTTTTATCGTTGAGGAAGCAAGTCCCGCAATATTCATTGCGTCACGCTGTACAAAATGTTCAAATCGTCCCTCGTGCTTTGCAGAACATTCCTCGTTTGTACAAAAAAGCGTTTCTATGCCGTCGTCCGATCTGTTTATCACGGCGTCCCCTCCGCAGGCGGGACATTTTTCGGGTATCATGCTGCTTGCCATTTCACAGGTATGCTCCGCGGCGGATAAATTTGCGTCAATAACAGGTATTATCATATTTGCTTTATATACCGATATGGTATCACCGACCGCAAGATCGAGTTTTTTCAGAATACTGATATTATGCACGCTTGCTCTCGATACCGAAGTACCCTCCAGTTCAACGGTGTCAAACACCGCTATAGGATTGATAAGTCCCGTCCTGCTCGGCGACCATATTATCTCGCGCAGGGTCGTTTCGGCTTTTTCGTCAGCCCATTTAAAAGCAATGCCGTTTTTGGGGTGATGCACCGTTTCGCCGAGGGACTTGCCATATTCTATATCATCATACACAAGCACAAGACCGTCGGAGGGGAAATCGTTCTGCGCTATATTTTTTTCAAATCTGCCGACCGCTTCAACAACATTCTGCGCGTTGACAAGTTCTCCGTATACTCGCTGAAAGCCGAGGCTTTCGAGCCAATCCAAGCTGTTTGCAAATGAATTATCGTCATAATTATCCGCTTCCGTCAGCGCAAAAGCAAAGAAATTGACATTTCTTTCGGCAACTATTTTGGAATCAAGGCTCCTGAGCGTACCCGAAGCAAGATTGCGCGGATTTTTATAAGCCTGTTCGCCCTCGGACAAGCTCTCATTGACGCGTTCAAAATCCTTATAGCCGATAAGCGCTTCTCCGCGCAGCGCAAGATGACCCTTAAAAGGTATACGCGCGGGTATGCCCTTTATATGCCTTGCATTTGCGGTAAGATCCTCGCCTACTTCGCCGTTGCCGCGCGAAACGGCTCTGTCAAGCTTGCCGTCCTCATAATAAAGGCAAACTGTCAGTCCGTCAAGTTTCCAGCTAAGCAGACCGTCATGACTGCCGAGCCATTGTGCAAGCTGTTCTCTGTCCTTGGTTTTATCGAGCGACAGCATTCTGTGCGGGTGCTGCACCTTCGGAAGATATGACGATACCTCAAAACCGACATTCTGAGTTCTGCTTCCGCCGAGTATCACGCCCGTTTCTTCTTCAAGTTTTTCAAGCTCAGCATAGAGCCTGTCATATTCCGCGTCCGTCATTATCGTATCGGAAGTATTATAATAAGCGTCCGCCGCCTTTGAAAGAATTTCATTTATTTGTTTCATTCTTGATATTTTTTCGTTTGCCATATCAGACCGCCGATCCTTTCTGTGCAATTTACAATTGATTATACCATATTTTTGTATTTTTGTCAACGGGGCGGAACTTTTAGATAAAACAAAACGTGTGTAGGCTTACAATAGATGTGAGACAAAATTAAGAAAAAAAGATAGCGAACCAGCAAGGATCTGTGTTACAATTAAGTTGCTATACTAAAAAGCAAACAGAAGGTCATGTGATCCGCTATGAATACTATAACCCAAATTACTACCCGCCGTCA
>CANPYF010000122.1 GCA_947587925.1 uncultured Ruminococcus sp. | reverse complement strand
GAAACTCCAGGCTGCGGGCGTACTCTTTGGACCTGCCAAGGCTGCAAACGCAGGCGGCGTAGCCACCTCCGCGCTTGAAATGAGCCAGAACAGCGAACGTCTCAGCTGGACATTTGACGAGGTAGACGCTAAGTTAAAGGGAATCATGGAGAACATCTTCCACAACTCCTTCAATGCTGCCAAGGAATACGGCTTAGAGGGCAATCTTGTTGCAGGCGCTAACATTGCAGGCTTCCTCAAGGTCGCTGACGCTATGCTGTGGCAGGGTATTTGCTGATAATAATTATACCTTCTTTATTACTAATAACAAAAAACAGCGGTCTGCTTTTATACGGCGGACCGCTGTTTTATTTATGCTGTCTTATTATGTTCGGGCGATATTGGATCAGGCTATGATCCTGCGTACCGTATCGACATGATAATATCTCAGCTTTGAGATATTTTCTACCTTTATGCCGTCATAGCTGTTCATGGCGTGTACCATTTTTCCGTCGCCGACATACATAGCCACATGGGAACGGTAGTTGAGTATTATCAGATCTCCGGGCTGCATATTATTAAGGCTGACGCTTTTGCCCTTTGTCGCCTGCGAATAAACGCTGTGCGGCAGGCTCGTGCCTATCTGTGCATAGCACTGCATGGTAAGTCCCGAACAGTCGGTTCTTCTGAACGACGCCGCGCCGTAGGAATAGCTGCCGCCGTTCATTGCCTTGCCGTATGCGGAAACTATGCTCCTTTTAGCCTCCGTCTCCTCCACGCGCGTTACCTTATCCGCTTTAACATAGCAGCCCTTATATTCGCCGCTGAGCAGCTTTACCAGCTCTCCGCTGCATGATGTTACGCTTCTTCCCGCTATCGCCTTGCCCGAACGGTCGGTCAGACTGCCGTTTGCACACTGCTTTGACGATACCGTGCTTTTCTTGGTAAGCTTGCCGCCTTTAAGCTGATAGACCGCTGTACCCTTTGGGAATGAATAGTAGGCGTTTTTAAGGGTCGTTACCTTTAAAGAGGCTGAAACGCCCTTTGTGCCGTCCGCGCCGACCGCTGTTACCTTTACGGTATAGCCTGTGGCAGGCTTTAAATATTTGCCGTTATCGTAAATGCTGATCTTTTTTGCCCCCGAAGCGGAAACGGTCTTTACCTTTTTTCCGCTTACCGTGACCTCAAAGCGAGTACCGCTCGGGAAGGGCTCCGCGCCCTTTGCCGAAACGACTATCCTGTCCGCAAAGACCGCATACTTGCTGAGCGTGAGCTTCTGACTGCTGTCCGCACCTGCCCATATCGGCTGCATGACAGCCGTTAACGCTAACAGTGCGGCTAAAATTATTCTTCCGAATATATTGTTTGTGATCTTCATACTTTCCTCCTAATGTGCTGACCGATAAGTCGGTTACAGCAATACACACAAAAACGGCGGTCGTGTTTTGTGCATTATGCTTTAGCACGGTTTTTATTATAGCACAAAAAGCTTGATTTGCAAAGCTTTTTCAGAAAATTTTGGATAGCTATACCATTTTCCGTAACCCTTTTGTAACTTATTGTATCCAATGCACAAATATACTTACATTTTTTTACATATCCGCCGCTTCGCCCTTTATCGTCATATATCCGCAAAATGCTCCTGACGAAAAAGGTCGTTTGTGGAATTGCACAAAAGATGTAAAAAAATTTACTTGAAATTTAAGCACTATTTTTTTAAATACCCCTTGACATTTTGAGCAAAATAGTATAAACTATAATTAGTTTAGCACTCGTGTGCTTTGAGTGCTAACACTCCGGTCTGAAAAGCGCTAACCGGAAAGCGGCGCTTACAGACCTCCTTATAATAAGGAGCTGAAAACACTCATGGACAGCAGAAAACTGAAAATATTACAGGCAGTAGTCGATGAGTATATCGTCACGGGCGAGCCTGTCGGCTCTAAAACGGTGATGAAAAAGGTCAGCGCTTCATCGGCAACTATACGAAACGAAATGGCTGAACTTGAAAAACAGGGCTATCTCGAACAGCCGCATACCTCGGCAGGAAGGATACCTACCTATAACGGCTACCGCCTTTATGTCGACACTCTGATGGAACGCGACCCTCTGAGCGACGAGGAAAAGCTTATGCTCAACTCTATGCTCGATGAAAATGCGGCTACGGAGGAAGAGTTGGCAGGCTCGGCGTCGCTGGCGCTTTCACAGCTTACCAAATGCGCTTCGGTCGTTGCAAGCTCGACCCCGAAATTTTCCCTTATCGCAAAGGTCGAAGTAATACCGACGGGAAAGCGAATGTATATCATTCTTATGATAACCTCCAACGGTCGGATAAAAAATAAGACCTGCCGTCTTGAATTTGACCTTACGAATGAACAGCTGGAATTTTTCGACAAATATCTTGATGAAAACTTAAAAGGCATACCGCTTGACGAGGTCAGCGAGGAAATGTTTGACAACATAAGAACGGCAATGGGCGCTTATATGATGTCGCTCACGCCGCTGCTCAGCGAGCTTTTCTCACTTGCAAAGGAAATGTCCGCAAAGGACATTATGTTAAGGGGCGAAAAAAATCTGCTGACCTGCAAGGACTTCGATCAGGCTGAAATAATTGATTTTCTCGACAACCGCCGGGAGATCGCAAAATTTTTCGACGACAGCTTCAGCGGATTACAGATAAGCTTTTCGCCCGAAAACGACGGTTTTGCAATACGCAATTCTTCTATAATCACCGCGCCGTTCAAAAAAAGCGGCAGGACAGCGGGTACGCTCGGACTTATCGGTCCAATGCGGATAGATTACGCTAAGTTTATCCCGTATCTGGAATACTTTTCACAGCGTATCACAGATCTGCTGTCCGAGCAGGACTATGATGAAGATGAGGACAATAAAGAATAAGGAGGAGCAATTTTAATGGATCCCGAAAAGGAAATGACACAGCAGCCTGCCGAGGATCAGCAGGAGGACGTCAGCCCCGAACAGGGTGAACAGGATGTTCAGCAGGAGCAGGCTCAGCAGGATACCCCTCAGGCTGAACAGGCTCAAGATCCTGCCGAGCAGCTTAAAAAGGAGCTTGCCGAACAAAAGGACAAATATCTGCGGCTTATGGCTGAATATGATAATTACCGCAAAAGAACTGCCAAGCAGCAGCTTGAAATACGCGATTCGGCAATAGGCGTTACGGTACGCAGCATACTGAGCGTTTATGACAACTTTGAACGCGCGGTCAATACCGAATCGTCAGACGAAAAATACAAATCGGGGGTCGAGATGATCTTCAAGCAGTTCACGGCGGCGCTCGAAAAGCTGAAGGTAACGCTTTGCGACCCTACGGGCGAACCGTTTGACCCTTCCACCGCAAATGCGGTCAGCACCATCGAAGATCCCGAACTCGGCGATAACGTGGTAGCGCAGGTGTTTGAAAAGGGCGTAAAGATCGGCGATAAGGTTTTGAGATACCCCACTGTCGTGGTCGCAAATCCGTAGCCGCTTAAAAATGTCAAAAAGTCACATTATCTATATACAAAATTTTAAAAAATGAAAGGTCTTGATCTATATGTCAAAGGTAATAGGAATCGATTTAGGTACAACTAACTCGTGCGTAGCCGTTGTAGAAGGCGGCGAAGCGGTCGTTATACCCAACAGCGAGGGCGCAAGGACTACTCCCTCGGTCGTAGGTGTTTCAAAAAACGGCGACAGACTTATCGGACAGGTCGCTAAAAGACAGGCTGTGACCAACTACAAGGACACCGTTATCTCTATAAAAAGGCACATGGGCAGCGATTATAAGGCTACCATGGGCGGCAAGGAATACACCCCGCAGGAAATTTCGGCAATGATACTGCAAAAGCTGAAAACAGATGCGGAAAGCTATCTCGGCGAAAAGGTAACGGAAGCCGTTATCACCGTTCCCGCTTACTTCAACGACGCGCAGCGTCAGGCTACCAAGGACGCGGGACAGATAGCGGGTCTCAACGTCCGCAGAATAATCAACGAGCCGACTGCCGCGGCGCTTTCTTACGGTATAGATAAGGAAGAGGATCAGAAGGTCATGGTATATGACCTCGGCGGCGGTACGTTCGATGTATCTATCATAGAAATGGGCGACGGAGTTACCGAGGTACTTGCGACTGCGGGTAACAACCACCTCGGCGGTGATGATTTCGACCAGAAGATAATAGACTGGATGGTAGAGGAATTTAAGGCGCAGGAGGGTATAGATCTTTCCAAAGATCCTATGGCTATGCAAAGGCTCAAAACAGAAGCCGAAATGAGGAAGATAGAACTTTCCTCCACCGCTTCGACAACTATAAGCCTGCCTTATATCACCGTTTCGGCGGACGGTCCGAAACACCTCGAGCTGACCCTTACCCAAGCTAAATTCAATCAGCTTACCGCTGATCTTGTTGAAAAAACAATGGGACCTGTTCGTCAGGCGCTCAACGATTCGGGACTCAGCGTAAACGACCTTAACAAGGTGCTTATGGTCGGCGGTTCTTCAAGAATACCCGCTGTTCAGGAAGCTGTCAAGAATCTTATCGGCAAAGAGCCGTTCAAGGGTATCAACCCTGACGAATGTGTTGCGCTCGGCGCGGCTTATCAGGGCGGTATACTCGGCGGTGACGTTGAAAACGGTCTGCTGCTGCTTGACGTTACTCCCCTTTCGCTCAGCATTGAAACGGCGGGCGGCATAGCC
>CANPYF010000121.1 GCA_947587925.1 uncultured Ruminococcus sp. | reverse complement strand
GTGCATAAGGCTGCCGTCCGAAAGCTGTATCCTCGTCCTCACGCTGACATATATCCCGCTGGATATGTCCTCATACCCCGTCACGTCGGGGTTAAGCGCGTGTATGCCCTCGAAAAGTATCAGCTCACCCTTGTTTCGTTTGAGTTTTTTGCCCTTACACCTCGACTGGTCGGAAAAATCGAACTGCGGTATATCCGCTTCGCCGCAGTCGGCAAGTATGTTCATATGCTCCTGCAGCAGCGGTATATCTATGCGGTAGGGCGATTCGTAATCTATTTTGCCGTCCGCGTCAGGCTGTATTTTTTCCTTCGGAAGAAAATAATTATCCATAGAAACGGTATGCGTTTCCAGCCCGAGTTTATCCAGACAGCCCTCTATTTTGAGCGCGGTAGTGGTCTTGCCGCTGCCCGAAGGTCCCGAAAGCAGTATCAGCGGACGCTTGTCGGCATTCTCGGCGATCTGTTCAGCCAGCCGCCGGCATTTTTCGTCATATTCCAGACAGCATTCTTTTATATACCTTTGCGCGTCCTTTGCAAGTGCGCGGTTTATCTCACTGAAATGGATTATATTCATATAAAAAGATTTTCTCCTTTGCAAATATTAGCATTATTCCCAACGTGAGCAGAGATTGTTCAGCGTATCGGTCATGGCGGCAAGTTCCTTGTTGCTCAGTCCGCCCGAAGCCGCGATTATCCTTTCGAGCCGCTCGGCGGCTGCTTTCAGGCGCAGATAAGGAGTTGACGCGCGCTCTTTTTTCTCTGTCGGTCTCGGCACGGCGTTGACAAATTTTCCGCTGATAAGGTCAAGTTCCGCACCGCTGTAGGGACAATGGGCGTCAAGCTGCATATCCTCCCTGAGATGCGCGGTATACTGCTCGGCGGTATCCGATTCGCCGTGAATGACGAACACGCCCTTTGTCCCGTCTATCGAGCCTATCCAACGGTCAAGACCGTTTTTATCCGCATGACCGCTCAGCCCCGGGAGTTGAAGTATCTTCGCGCCGACATAAATATCCTCGCCGAAAAGTTTTACCCTGTCAGCGCCGTCAACAAGTTTTCTGCCAAGCGTTCCGACCGCCTGATAACCGACAAAAAGCACTGTCGACTCGCGCCGCCAGAGATTATGCTTCAAATGGTGCTTTATCCTGCCCGCCTCGCACATACCGCTTGCCGAAATTATCACTTTCGGCTTATTGTCAAAATTTATCGCACGCGATTCATCACTTGTCACCGCGATAGACAGACCGTTAAAGGAAATGGGATTTATACCGCTCGTGACAAAACTTTTGGCTTCATCATCATAGCAGGAATCCTGATTTTGGTTGAATATGGCAGTCGCTTCAATGGCAAGCGGCGAATCGACATACACTTTAAAATCGGGGAAACTTTTTACAAGTCCGTCACGCTTTATCTGACGATAATAGTACAGCAGTTCCTGCGTTCTGCCGACCGCAAAAGAGGGTATGACGACATTTCCGCCGCGTGCGAATGTTTCCTCGGTGACAGCCGCGAGCGCTTCGGGGTAATTGTCGGGCTTTTGGTGCAGTCTGTTGCCGTAGGTGGATTCCATGACCGCATAATCCGCTTTTTCAAAATATGCAGGATCTCTTATAAGCGGTATATCGAAATTGCCTATATCCCCCGAAAAGATGACCGTCCGCTTCTCCCCGTTTTCCTCTAAGGTCAACTGAATGCCCGAAGAGCCGAGCAGGTGTCCCGCGTCACGGAAAAGCACGTTTATACCCTCGGCTATTTGGATATTTTGTTCATATTCATACCCGCGCAGTGCCTTTATGGCAAGCTCCGCGTCAGCGGTCGTATAAAGCGGCTGTATCTCCTCGCTGCCCTTGCGCTTGCCCTTGCGGCTTTTCCACTCCGCTTCAAATTCCTGTATATGCGCCGAGTCGCGCAGCATTATGGAACAAAGGTTAGCCGTTGCATTCTGACAGTATATATTTCCCGAAAAGCCGCCCGCGCAAAGCAGCGGCAGCAATCCCGAATGGTCGATATGTGCATGAGTGAGCAGCACGAAATCTATCTGAGAAGGGCTTACAGGTATCTGCACGGTCTCATACATACTTGCGCCCTGTTCCATTCCAAAATCAACGAGAAATTTTTTCCCGCAGGCTTCGATATAGGTACAGCTTCCCGTCACCTGATGAGTCGCTCCGATAAACGTCATTTTCATATTATACACGTCCCCTTTCAAGCGTTATGCTTACACTTTTATTTTAGCACATTCAACAAAATTTTTCAATACCCCCTGCGTATTTTTTTGCTTTTTTCGACTCTTTATCTCACTCCCGCGCGATCTTGCGCCACATATCTCACTCCCCCCTGCCGCAAAGCAGCAAAAATCTCCCCTGCTTTTACACAGGGGAGATTTCGCAAACCTATATTTTACAGACCTTATGGTACCATCTCGGAAGATGTGTCATCAGCGGCAGAGGTATCCGTAGCCGATGTATCTGTAGCCGAAGAATCCGAAGCGGATGTATCCGAAGCGGATGTATCCGCGGTCGAAGAATCAGCGGCAGATGAATCAGCGGTCGAGCTGCTGTCATCAGGAGCAGCGGCAGCTGCGCCTATCTTGGTAACGGTGTAACCCTCGGCGGTTTCGATAAACTCGATAGCCTCGCTCTTCTTTTCAAATGTCTTATAGTCAATGCTGTTGCCTGTTGAGAACGTGCCGTCGTCGGTATTGTTGTTTATATTCTCAACATAGAGTACGGCATAGAAAGTCTTGCTGCCCTCTTTGAGTTTTACTTTTACCTCATACAGACGGGAGATCTTGTTTACATATTCAGACCAGCCTATATCGTCATAATCCTCGGCTACGTTGAATGAAATGTAGCTGTCAACAACATCGAACGATGAGAAGGATTTGATAGAACTGTCAAGGTCAACGTTTGAAAGATACGAAGTGCCTTGGTTTCTCTGCTTAAAGTCGGTGACTTTAGCTTCAAATTCATCATCAAGGTCGGTGTTTGCCTGTGCGGCATTTGAAACGTTGGCATAAGCGGGGAAGGTCTCGTCAACGGTAAATTCCTTGGTAACGTAACCGTCCTCATCAGGAGTACCCGCAAGCTTGTAGCCGTCGTCGGCAAGTGCGCTGTAAGCGTAGACCTTTACGGTAAAGGTATCGCCGATATCATAACGTTCGCCGTATTCGTCATCTATATCGGCATAAGCGTTGTCGATAAGTTCTGTCTGATCTTCTGCGAAATTAGCATAATCTACTCTGAGGAACGGAGTTGCGCCGCTTGTAGTGAAGGTCATTCCCTCAAACGGATCTATTTCTTGAAGTTCGGTAAGACCCTCAACGGTGTAATCCTTAGTGGCAGAATAATCCTCGTAAGGCCATACATATACCTTGCCGTCCTCGGTGAACCAAAGACCCTCTTCGGGTTTCTTTTCATCAAGATACTGATAATCATAGTAATCAAGAGAAGCATTAACGGTAACGGTATCGCCGTTTGACAGATTGTATGAACTTGTATCAAACGAATAATAGCAGAAGGCATTCTGTTCGCCGGTAATTTCGGCAGTTCCGCGTCCGTCCACGCCCTCAAAGGCAACTGTCAGACCGTCAAACGGATCAATAGTTTCGGACTTGGCAAGTCCCTTAACTTCTACTTCAAAGGTAGTATTGGTAAGTTTTACATGATTTTCTTTAAGATAATCCTCATCATAATCAACGGTGATCTTTACCTTATCTCCGTTTTTAAGACCCTTTTCCTTTGATGCGGAGCATTCTATTTCAAATATCCTGCCGTCGCTTGCCTTAGTGGTCTTGAGTATAGCGTCGCGCATATCCTCAGCGTCGCTCTTATCCTTGCCGTATGCTTCTTCAAGCTTACTGCCCTTTTTGGAGAGATAATCGCTGTATTTTACATCATCGCTGTCTTCGCCCGCATATCTGATCGAATAGTCGGTATAATCGACCTTATATTCATCATAAGCAAATTCGGGATCTACATCAAGCTGGACATAGCATTTGCCGTATCCGTCAGGACCGACAAAATCAACATCAACGAGTTTCTGAGCGTCTATCTTGACATTTCTTGTCAACATTGCTATTACAATAAACACTGCGATAAGCACGACAAGCGCCGCCGCGACGATTATAACGGGGAGCATATTTTTGCTTCCCTTTTTAGCAGCCGCTCCGCCCGTATTATTAAACGAAGAGAAATCATTTGCAGGCGCGGCATTCTGATCGAATCCGGAAGCCTGTGTGAACGAACCATATGTATCGCCCGTGCTGTCCTGTGCGGGAACGGCATTTACGTTCTGTACATTCTGCTGAGTATCCTCGAAAGGTGCTCCGCAGGAGGCGCAGAATTTTTCATTATCGTCTGCCTGAGCTCCGCAGTTTCCGCAAAATTTTGCCATCTTTATACCTCCATCTTAATGCGGCTGAATTTTTACTGCCGCTTAAAAAGATTATAATATATTTTTACATATTTGTCAATAGATAATTCAAACGAGAGAGAGCATACAAGCAGGTAACATTTAGGACATTTTGCACAAACAGGCGGGCTCTGATGTTAGTTTGAGCTTTGATGTTTGCGTGCCCGCCCTGAAGTTTTACTTTGAGGTCGAAGACCTCAATTTTGCTTCGCAAAACCGTAAAACTTCCCCTATGTTAGTTCGGCAATTTTTGTGATACTATTTTCACAACTGCGTACCGCTTTACGTTCTTGATAGGGTATTCTCCTATTTATCAAACTTGGAGTCACGCGCAATACCCCCTCCCACGGGATGAGGACGGAAAAATCGGCGTTGCCGATGTTTTC
>CANPYF010000120.1 GCA_947587925.1 uncultured Ruminococcus sp. | reverse complement strand
GGGCATATTCCGCATAGCTGAAATTGTCGGGCAGCGTTCCGCTGAACGCCGACATAAGATAACTCGCCTGCGATATGAAAAATAACAGATACATTACGCATAACGGCGTTGCGGCGGTGCATAAGGCAAGGTCGGATATCCTGCGGCTGTTTAAAAGCTTTCTCTGCCATTTTTCATTGCTCGCATCGCGCTCCGCGATACGGTGGACATTTGAATACATCATGCCGAATATATAACACGCAAGCGGTATAGACAGTATCAGCTGCTGGGCGGTATACCATATTCCCTTTGAGAAAATAAAGTCGAACAGACCGTCAAGCATTTTTGCCATATTTTCATCGGCGGAAATAAGCAATGACGCGACTATCAGCGTAAGCGGAGCGGTCAGCATGAGCGCGGCTATTATTATAAGTATGCGCTTGAATATACCGCTGCCGCCCGTTGCCTGCGAAACAGCCTTCGGCTGTTTCCCCATATTGCTTATAGGGTAGTCGAACATTCCCTGCGTCATGACGCTCGGCAGATAGCGCGGTATGCCTTTAAATCCGCTTCCCGTGCTGTAGCAAAAATAAACGCTGAGCAGCAGCATGAATACGGTATTCAGAAATTTGAGAAAACCGTCGTCCGTTATTGAATAGACGGCAGAAAAAATATACATAGCCGAAGCGGTAAGTATGCTGTTGGCAGTAAATTTTTTACCCGACCGTTTCATAAATCCTATCATAACTGTCGTGCTGCTTCATGGTAGCTTAGTTTTTCCTTCTGTATCGTTTCCACTACCTTGATCTTAAACTCCGGTGTGTATCTCTTGTTTGGTTTTCCTTTAGGCATAAAAATGCCCCCTTTCGTTAGATTCCTGATCGGTATATTTCTATTATACCACATTGTCTAACAAAAGGGGAGCAGTTCAAAAAAAGGCGTCCATTTTTTCAAGATTCATTTTTACCTCGCTTATTTTTGATTTATTAGGCAGACCGCCATAAGAAAATTATACCGCAATTCATTCTATTTTTAAAAGTCTATTTCCATTTTAAACTGCTGTTTATATTCATCGGGAAGTCCATTGTATTTGTATTCCGACAGGGCTTCTTTAAAAATTGTCATTAATTGCTTTTCATCAATTTCATCTGCATTATTTAATGACTTGAATTTTTTGAATTTCCACGCTTTTGTTGTATCGTTAATATTGCACATTTGAAGCGTAAAGATAAATATTTTTGAATCAACGATGAAAACAAAATACTCTTCCTCCGGAAGAGCATGATAGGCGCCGATATTAATTAAACAAGCGTTCCGTTCATGATCTATTGTCCAAAAATTCGGACTTAATATCCGGTTTGAAGACTGCGGATTTTTTATACCTCGTTTTTCAAAATTTTCTTTTTGCAAAGAAGTAAGTCTTTCATTTACAAATGCCATAGTCCTAAACCTCACAATAATAAAAATATTTAAGAGCAATTTAAATTGCCAAACCCGAAATATCAAAACTAAATTTATATTTTTTCAGCAAAATATTATCCTCCTGAATTTTGATTTGTCGGTCGGGCAAGACAAAATAGTAAGCAGACTGCCCTCATCGGTCTTTCCCCGGAAAGAACCGATTTATCAAACAGTTTATCCAACAAGATGACGTTTGCTATAAGCATTATAGCACAGCTATTTCCTTTTGTCAATACTTTTTTATCGAAAAACGATAATTTTTTTCTGATTATCAAAAAATCATCACTTTTTCTTGAAAATCCTCTCAAAAAATGCTATAATATATTTGAAAATCAAGAACAGGCTTATAAAAAAGGAGGAAATTTATGCCATCTACAGTTTTTATAACAGGCGCGTCGGGCGGTATCGGCTCGGCTGCCGCGGAAGCGCTTGCCGCTGACGGCTGCAATTTATGTTTATGCTACAGCAAGTCGCGGGAAAATGCGCTGACGCTTGCCGAGGGTATCCGTAAAAAATACGGTGTTGAGGCGTTAGCCGTCAGGTGCGATCTGACGGACGTTACTTCCATAGACAGTGCGGTCGGGCTTTGCCGCAAAAAGCTTGGTGCGCCCGACATTCTTATCAACAACGGCGGTGCGGACTATTTCGGACTTTTTCAGGACATGACCGACAGCGAGCTTATCTCGCTGATGAATGCCGATCTTATCGGTGCAATGCTGCTGACCAAGCGTTTGCTGCCTGACATGATAAAGGCTCATCACGGGCATATTATAAACATTTCGTCGATCTGGGGCGAGGTCGGTGCAAGCTGTGAAACAGCTTATTCGGCGGCAAAAGCGGGACTTATCGGATTTACGAAGGCGCTTGGGAAGGAGTGTGCGCCGAGCGGTGTGAGGGTAAACGGCATATCGCCCGGATTTATCGACACGGCTATGAACAGCCGTCTTTCGGCGCAGGAGCGCGGCGACATTATAGAGCAGATACCGACCTGCCGAGCGGGCGACCCGCAGGACATCGCGCAAGCGATAGCGTTTCTGGTATCGGGCAAAGCGGATTATATCTGCGGGCAGATAATAAGGATAGACGGAGGCTGGCTGTAAGAAATTAGAGGTAAGAAATAAGAGATAAGAGGTTAGAAGTAGAAGCTCCAACAACCGCCGGGCATAAAAGTTTAGGATAGGGATCAAAGGGGATAACCCTTTTTAAAGGGTTTCCCCTTTGCAGGGGCGCGGGGACAGCGTCCCCGTCAAGGCGCAAAAGAAGGAATCATATCAACCTAAACCGAGCGAACAATCCAAAAAATTTAAATCGGCAAACAATACAACATAGGGTAAAAAATCCAACAGAAAAGTAACATCAAAACCCGCAAAATCGCAGTCCAAAAAGCCGATTTAAATCGCAAACAAAAGCCGTCTGCCCCTTTTAAGGGGCAGACGAGCGCATTGTTCGCGACCCCCCAAAACGCGACCACGCGTTCCGAGCAAACATAGGCTTTCAACGAAAGGAGACAGATATGGCAAAGAAAACAGATGAAGGACCAAACCGTAAGATAAAAGCGGTAGTTGATATGCTGTTTGACGACATTCCTTATTCCGATGATGTCGTTTTAGCGCAGGAGAAAATAACTCATGCACTTGACGCTGAATTTGATAAGATAAAAGAAGGAAGACGCGAGGACGAAGCATTAGAGGAACTGCTCGGCAAGTATGGCAGGCTGTCACAGATGGCAGAGCTTGCAGGCTATCCTGCGGATAGTGCGGAAAAGTGGCGAGATGAAACACAGGCTGTTGATTTTTACTCGCTGAAAAAGGATCTGATAAAACAGCGGAGAAGAGCTTATCCTACTTCGGCATTTGTAGTTTTAGCGCTGTTGCAGGTGTTTTGGCTGATATACAATATTACTGCAAGACCCATTGCTGTGATCGGAAATGTGTGTGTTATCGCCATTGACCTGTTCATTGCCTATGTTCCGTTTCGCAAGTATCTTGCCGCAGAAAAGGCTGCGCAGGGCAGCAAGTATGATACAGATTCATACAATTATCTGAGAAAACTCAGCGACAAATACGCAAAGCGTCTGCTAAACAGTATAGCGCTGCTGTTTACGATAGTGTTTGTGTTTGCAGCATCTGAACTTAGCTTTTTTGGTAATTCAAAATCAGCAGAGTTTTCAGAGAATTTATTCAATAACAGTATCGTAATTGAGATACCTGTTTTTTTGCTGATAAAGAATATTCTTTGTCTTAGAATGGTACGTCAGCGGATAGATCTTCCCGATAAGGCAAAATATAAAAAACATATCATTGGTGTGACTTCTTTCTCGGCAGTTTATTGGCTTGGAGTGACGATATTTACGGTCATAAAGAGCAAGGTCATAGTTTATCCTATGAATATTTTTATGGTATCAGGGATATTTTTTGGACTGTTAGTCTTGACCTACGACTTCACTTTGCGAAAGAAGGTCACATTCAGAAACATTGTCATCAACAAACCGAGGATCGCTGTTTATACAGCGGCGGCTGTGGCGGTCGGAGGCTTTACTTTCCTGCAGCAGGATACATGGTATACTCAGGATTATATTAATTCCGTACCCGTTGCAGAGCATAATACCCACAAGATCGAATATAACGATGACACGGGCGTTTACACAATAACCAAGTCTACCGATGATTTCAAGATACTGCACTTGACCGATATTCACATTGGCGGCAGTCTGTACTCCTACCGCAAAGATCTGAAAGCGCTAAAGGCTTGCTATGCTGAGATAGAACATACCCACCCCGACCTTGTTGTTGTCACAGGCGATCTGTGCTTTCCGCTGGGGATAATGTCAATGTCACTGAATAACACTGCTCCCGTGGAACAGTTTGCGGCGTTTATGAGAAATACCGGGATACCTTGGGCGTTCACTTACGGCAATCATGACACCGAATCGCTTGCTTCAGCGAATAAACAGGAATTGAACGAAGTCTACGAGTCGCTGTCATTCAAGACCTCCGGAACATTGCTTTACCCCTATACTCAGCCAAATGTTACGGGCAGGAATAATCAACTTATCGAGATACGCAACTCAGACGGTACGCTGAATACGGGACTGTTTCTGATAGATTCAAATGCCTACACAAACGAGGGAATAAACGTCTATGACTATATCCATGACGATCAGGTGGATTGGTATGCCGATGAGGTTAGGCGAATGAACGGCGAAGCAGGACACACGGTAAACTCAATGGTGTTTTTCCATATTCCCTTGCAGGAGTACAAGACCGCCACAGAACTCTATCTTGACGGCAGTGATGAGGTGAAATACTTTTACGGCGAAAATCCGGGTGACCACGGCGGCATAACCAATGACTTGGTGTGCTGTTCAGACTATCCGAGCAAGATGTTTGATACAGCCCTTGAACTTGGCAGTACAACGGGATTCTTCTGCGGTCACGATCATTACAACAATGCTTCTATCGAGTACAAGGGCATTCGCCTGACATACGGCATGAGCATTGATTATCTAGCTATGCCGGGCATTGAAAAAGAAACAAAACAACGCGGTGCAGAACTGATAACGATACACGCCGACAGCTCGTGGGAGTCTGAACAGATACCGCTCGATTCAATAACTTATGATAAAACCCTTATCCGCGAATAGATCCCATCTGCCCAAACCAAAAAATAAAAACTTAAAAAATCCTGTAACGTTTCCCAAATTGAACCGTCTAATATAATGACGGAACAAAATATCATGATAAATTTTCCGTAAAAAGAACGGAGGTATGCGGGCAATGAGCAAAAAAAGCCAAAAAAATGACCGCGAAAATATTCTTTTAAATGCCGAATATGATTCCGTGTATAGGTATGCTCTTGCCCTTTGCCGCAATGAACAGCAAGCCGAGGACGTAACTCAGGAGACTTTTTTACGCGCGTTAAAAAAGCTTGACAGCTTTGACGGCAGGAGCGGACTTTATACATGGCTGTGCGCGATAGCAAAAAATATTGTCGCTGACCGCGCAAGAAAGAAAAAACATGAGGTCAGCCTTGACGATCAGCAGCTTCCTGCGGACGACAGCGTTTCTGTAGAACAGCGCGCCGCCGACCGCGACAGCGCAATGTGAATCCATAGGATA
>CANPYF010000119.1 GCA_947587925.1 uncultured Ruminococcus sp. | reverse complement strand
CAACGCGCTCTCCGCGCCTTATCAGTATATCAAGTTCATCTATCAGCGTTTTCTCATTTTCGCCCTGCCCTACCGCAAGCGGACAGCCGACCAGCTTTACCACCTCGGAGGTAGGCTCTATGGAATAATCGAGCTTTATGCGCGGCGGCTTTTCATATACGACGGGTCTTTCGGCATTTTCTATGCGTTCAAGCATATGGCGGCGCGATTTCGCCTGCTTTGCCGTTGAAGCGCGTACCTTATTTTTTTCAATATATTCTTCAAGCTTGGATATTTCACGCTGCGAGGCTTCATACTCTTTTATCCTGCGCGTATCTCTCTCGGCGCGGAGAGCCGCGTAAGCGGTATAATTACCCTTGAACGAGGACAAAACACCGTTTTCTATCTCGCAGATGCGGGTGCATATCTTGTCAAGAAAATATCTGTCGTGAGAAACTATGAGCAGTGCGCCCTTATAGCCTTTAAGATACTCCTCCAGCCAGATAAGCGTTTTCATGTCAAGGTGGTTGGTAGGCTCGTCAAGGACAAGCAGGTCGGGCTGCTCGAGCAGCAGTTTTGCAAGCGCAAGGCGGGTCTTTTCGCCGCCCGAAAGTGATGATATCACGCGGTCATAGGCAAGCTGTGAAAAACCCATGCCGTTAAGCACCCGCTTTATCTTATAATCGGAAGAATAACCGTCATGCACTTCATAATAAGCCGAAAGCGCACTGTATTCATCGGATATAAATTCAAGCTCATCACCCGTACAGCGGGTCATTTTTTCGGCTATAATATCCATTTTTGCCTTTACCTCGGCAAGCTTTGCAAATGCGCCGCGCATTTCGTCTATTACAGTGGAATCGGAGTCAAGCCCGCTGTTCTGCGCAAGATATCCTATCTCACATTCGCGAATGAAGAGCGAACCCTCCCCGCTCGGCGACTTGTCCCATTCCTCTTTGCCTATTATTATGTTGAGCAGAGTGGTCTTGCCGCAGCCGTTTTTGCCGACAAGCCCTACCGCTTCCCTGTCGTCAAGCGAGAAATTTATATCTTTGAGCAGCGGTTCGCCGTTGTAATATTTATATAAATGCTCCGTATTGATAAGCAATTTCATCTTCCCTTTCAGATCAAACAATATATTATAGCTTATCAGGTAATTGTGAATATTTCAATGCTAAATATGAATTATTTTTTGTTTGTCAACATCTGACGGTCAGAGTTTTAAAATATTATGCCTGCGGCGGCGGGAAATTAAAATACTATACTTCTTGGCAAAATTGATTTGAGTGGACAATAATAACGATACAATTAAATGATTGTGAAAAATATATAAATTTCATTTTAAAATTCTGTCACATTTGTGACAAACGCCGATTTTTTGTTCAAATTATTAATTTATCCGATTTGCTATTGCTATTTAAATAATAATTTGTTAAAATATATATAGAGAAATGTTTATGATTTGCAGAGAGGAGGGCTTTGATATGCGTTTCAGAGGTCATGAGATACACGACAGCGACAGCGGCGTGAAACTTATATATTCCTGCTGTGCGGGTACTGTCGTGCCGCTCGAAAAGCTCTCGAACGATACGTTTTCCTGCCTTGTCCTCGGTGACGGCTTCGGCATACTGCCGAGCGGCAGTCAGCTGGTCTCCCCCGATAACGCAGAGGTAAAGGACGTTTCGGAAAACAGCAGAGATATTACGCTTAAAACAGATGACGGATTGATACTTATAGTATCTTTGGGCGCTTCGCCCGACGGCTGCGGCATCGAGCCGGAATGTGCCGTCAAAACAGGCGATATGCTCAAGATCGGAGATGTAATGTGGAATATCCCCGAGGGTATGACCGCTCCGCCTGTCGCGGTGGTCGTGACAAATAGCGAATCGCTGCCGTCATTCAATATAATCTACGGATACCTTGACGAAATTTCACAGCCTGTTATGATAATAAGAAAAAATTGACCGTCCCTTCGGCTTATAAAAGCGAGGAACGGTTTTTTTCAGCCTGTTTTATCAGTGCTGTCTTTTTTTACTCCAAAATCGGCAAGCGGCGTGGATTCTGCCGCTTTTTTCAGACTGTCGCTGCTCAAATGGGTATATATCTCGGTAGTCGCAATGCTTTTGTGACCGAGAAGATCGCGGAGCACGAGCGTATCGACACCGCCGTGCTGATACATCAGCGTCGCCGCGGTATGCCGAAGCTTATGGGTGGTTATCCCAAGATTAGACAAGCCCGCAAGCTTGAGCATTTCGTCCACTATCTGCTGTACGCGGCGGCGACATATGCGCGTTCCCCTTTGTGAAACAAACAGCGCCTGCTCGTCCTGCAAAGCGGTTTTTCTTACGGGATAATAACTTTTGAGCGCGTTCATACATGAATCGTTAAGATAAACGATACGTTCCTTTCTGCCCTTGCCAAAAAGCCTGAGCGTTCTGTTTTCTTCGCTTATATCGCTCATGTTAATGCCTACAAGTTCGGAAAGACGCATACCGCAGTTGAGGAAAAGACATATTATGCAATAGTCGCGTTCGGGGTGGTTGGACTGTACGTTTTGCAGCATTTGCAGCGATTGTTCAAGCGTCAGAAAGCGCGGGTTTTTATTTTTTACCCTCGGAAGTTCCAGATGCTCCACGGGATTTTCTTTGAGCCTGCCCGCTTTCAGATTAAGATAGGAATAAAAACGCTTTAATGCCGAGCATTTTCTTGCGCGTGCGGCTGTGGAATTATTTCTTTCGTTTGACAGAAAATACAGATATTGATACGCGTCGTTGAGCGTAAACTTTTCAACAAGCGAAAAGGGCGTATCCGCTATCGGGATATCGGACAGATCACTGTTTGGCGGACACAGACCGTTTTTGATTTTCAGGTATCTTAAAAACATTCTCAGATCTATATAATACGCTTCTTCCGTCCTGTCAGACCTGTCCTTAACGACCTTTAAATAGGTCAGAAACTGTTCAAGGTACTCGGGACAATCCTTGATATATTCTTCCTTCATTCTCCGCGTTCCTTTCAAATAATACCGAAAAAATTTTCTCTGCGTTTATTTAATTATATCACTTTTTTCGGGCGCGGTCAACAGAAATATTTTTGTCGTTTTCATGTCCCCTCTTCCCTGCCTGCGGAGTTTATTATCTCATTCTGTTTCTGCATCAGGCAGGTCGTATTCTGCATCAGGCAGTTCATCGGGGTCGTCATAAAGCGGCTCGTCGGGTTCGTCTTCTATATAAAGCAGAGCGTTTGGTTCGTCAAAATCATATGATACCGAGTTGTCAAAAACTTCGGCGTCTATGCGCTTTAACGGTACGCCCATCTGATCGTCGGGCGCATTATAGCTGTCGGCATAGATCAAATATGTATGTCCGCCCGTTTTTATATATCCTGTCACCACGATAAAATGCGCACTGTCGTAACTCTGCGCGTCACCGACATCGGCGTATACGCAAAGCGCGATCATCTGCTTGCCGCTGTCGAGCAATGAGATAGCCGTTTCAGACGGCAGCTGAGAATCGCTGTAAGCATTTCTCATATTAATACCATAGGTATCGGCGGCAAAAGCCAAGAGCGCATCGGCTGTCATTCCTCCCGGGTATCCCAAAAGCGAACCCTGGTCGGCATAACCGCCGTTTTCAGCCGCCATTACCATATCATAATAACTATACTCATTTACGCTGTTTTCAAGCAGCATATACAGACAGGCTATCGGGCAAGCCGATACGCCGCCCGTACCCTCGTCAAACTGCGATATGCCGCCGAGAGGAAGGATCTTCTGCGAATCTACGGGTATAGCATCACGCGGATCGACAATAAGCTCATGATCTTTATAGTCGATAGCTACGCCGCCGCCTTCTTCAACGCTGCCCGTATACAGACCGCTGTATATGTACGTCTGACTTGCCGCGCTGTCAGACCCGGCTTCAGCCTCGTAATATCCGTCATAAGCCGAATATGCGCTGTCAGCCATAAATGACGGCTCATAGCCCAAAACGTCGTTTTCAATATAATAAAGCTGCGTTTTATTTTCAGCCGACACGGCGGACTGCTCCTCATTTTCTTCCTGTTCCGCGTCCTCGGCGGCATTGTCACTATAGACAGCCGCGGCTGCGCTTTTGCTTTCCGTAACGGGCGTGTTCTTATCTGCTTTTTTGGCATCTCCTTTTTTTGAGATACTGCTTAAAGCAATGGGGATAGCTATGACCACAGCGATAACGGCTGCCAGTATCGTTCTGTTTTTTCTGACTCTTCTAAGCTCCGCCGCACGGCGCTCCGCGCGGTTGATCTTTATCATCTCTTCAAGCTGAGGATCGTGATCTGTTCCTTTGATATCCATACCGTTCTCCTAAAAATAGAATTTATGTTTTAAAATTAAGACGCTTAAAACCCGTTTTGGTCAGCGAATAAAAAATGAATTTATTGTAAAATTTCTAAAATCGTAAATTTCAATATTTATGATTTTAGAAGTTGCATTTATGCAACTTCCATAGCCTTGGCAGTCTGCTTTTTGTAACGGAATGTTCATCCGAATAGATCCTGCGGAGCGTTTGTTCATCGGTAAACTCACCGCTTGTACAAAAATCCTTAGACCATGTCATATAGCTTGCCCAGCCTGCCTGTTCGCTTGCCATGGCAGTATCGGGCAGCGTGCCTGTTTCGCCTATTATGGTTATTTTCGGCTCTGACGCTATCTTTGCAAGCTCAATGCAGCTTGCAAGCTGTGCGGTATGGCAGTGTTTTGGAGGATACATATCCCGCGAAATTATGTCTACCCGTTCATTGCCGGGATATTGTGACGGGTTGGGAGAATTCCACACCCAGATAAGGTTGTTAAGTCCGTGCAGATGCGTAAAGCGGTCATACATCATGCCGTAAAGCTCCTTTAAAGCTTCATCTCCGATAAGCTTGCCGCCCCACCAGAACCAGTCGCCTTCTCCCTCGTGAAACGGTCTCCAGAGTATCGGTATGCCCGCTTGGCAAAACGGTCTGAGAAGTCCCGCCATAACGTCCATATCGGATATCAGCGCGTGATTTTCGCGAGTACCCTCCTTCAGCGCAAGCCGCGCGTCAAAATCCGTATTGCAGGAAAAGAAGGATTTGCCGCTGCCGCCGAGCGGAGAAAACCAATGCCATGTGAAAGTAAGCAATCCGCCCCTTTCAGCCCATTCCCATGCACGGCGGAGTGTACCCAGATTTTGAGTGACCTCTTCAAGACATTCGCTGTCAGAATGTATATAATCTATATTCGGAGAATATGACAGCAGTTCAAAGCCTATCAGCGCAGGCTCGTCGCCCGTTTTATCCTTGATATAGCTTATCTCTTCCATTGCCATAGTCTGCGTATGCTGCCCTGTAAGCATTTTTTTACCGCTTATATCGGCTAAATATTCCATAACATTTTTTACGCACTGCTGTGCGTTTTTATTACACGGTACCGAACATTTTTCTGCCATATCACATCACCTGCTCATTTATGGGTATTTATATAAATTATATCATATCGGGAAATGTATGTCAACAAAATATACTTTAAATTTTGCGGCATGAAAATTGCAATATAAAATGTCACCAAAGAATCAGTGATAGGTTTAGTGAAAGTGACGCTTCGTAAGGCGATAGC
>CANPYF010000118.1 GCA_947587925.1 uncultured Ruminococcus sp. | reverse complement strand
TATTACCTCTTCGTGCAGCTTTGTAAGCTCTCGGCATATCGAGATCCTTCTGTCGCCGAAAAATCTTAGCATATCTTTAAGCGTTGCAAGCAGCTTGTGAGGGGCTTCATAAAAGATAAGCGTATCTGTGCGGCTGCTTATCTGAGAAAGGTGAGCGTAACGCTGTTTTTTGTTTACAGAAAGAAATCCTCGGAAGCTGAAGCTTTTGGTATTAAGTCCGCTTATTGCAATTGCTGACATTGCCGCAGTCGCAGCGGGTACGACCTTTACATCTATGCCGCGCCGCACACATTCTTCAACGAGCAGTTCTCCCGGGTCGGATATGCAGGGCATACCCGCGTCGGTGACTATCGCGGCGTTTTCTCCTAAGGAAATCCTTTCTGCGATCGCATTTCCCGCCGCGCCCGCATTATGTTCATGGTATATGACCATAGGTTTTTTTATCTCAAAATAATTGAGCAGCTTTGCGGTCACGCGGGTATCCTCCGCACAGATGAAATCGACTGCTTTTAACGTTTCAACTGCGCGGAATGTCATATCCGAAAGATTTCCTATCGGCGTGCCTACTACATAAAGTGTTCCGATGTTATCCATTTTTGTCAATTCTCCGTATCGGCGGCGATCACTCCTGCCGCCATTTTTTCAAGCTGTGAGTATTCCTTTATTTCGGAACATTCCCGCCTAAGCGCCGCCGCGCCGCGTATGCCCTTTACATACCATATGACGTTGTGGCGCATTTCCTTCATTGCCTGTTCCTCGCCTTTATTTTCGATCATCAGCTGCGCGTGCCTTAGCATTATCTCCATTCGCTGACGAATGGTTTTGGGCGGCGGCAGCGTTCCTGTCCTGATATACATATCTATCTGCTCAAATATCCAAGGGTTTCCGTAAGTGGCTCTGCCGACCATTACAAGGTCACAGTCCGTTTTTTTGTACATTTGAACGCAATCTTCCGCGCTGTCCACATCGCCGTTTCCGATAACGGGTATTTTTACGGCTTTTTTCACGTCGGCTATTATTTGGCGGTCAGCCTTGCCCGAATACATCTGTTTAGCCGTTCTTCCGTGAACGGTAACTGCGGCTGCGCCCGCCTGTTCCATGCGTTTTGCAAAATCAACGGCGTTTATGCTCTGCGCATCTCTGCCCGCGCGTATCTTTACCGTGACAGGACAGCAGGAATTTTTAACCGTCTGCCTGACGATCTCTTCGGCAGTTTTAGGCAGGCTCATCAGCGCCGAGCCGCTGCCGCTTTTTACTATTTTAGGCACAGGGCAGCCCATATTTATGTCTATCACATCGGGCGAATAAGCATTGAGCAGATAAGCCGCTTTTGAAACATAATAAGCGTCCTCGCCGAATATCTGCAAGGCGCAGGGACGTTCCTCGTCGGTGATAGTGCAAAGCTCGGCAGTTTTTTTATCGCCAAAGCAAAGCCCCTTTGACGAGATCATTTCGCTTACACAATAAGCCGCACCGAATTGCTTGCATATAAGACGGTAAGCCCTGTCTGCGACCGAAGCCATCGGCGCGAGCGCCGCTGTCTTTTCAATGCCGACATTGCCTATGTATATTTTTTCCATATATTTATTATCCTTTATTAAACATCAGATCAGACGGCGTTTTTGAGCAGCCAATGAGCCACGCTGTCATTTTCGTTAGACCCTATTATGCCGTTTGCCGCCGCCTTGAGCCGTTCGTCCGCGTTAGCAACAGCGTAACATTCGTCCGCCGCTTCAAACAGCGCAAGATCGTTTATCGAATCTCCGAATGCGATCATTTTATCGCAGCCGAGAAGTTCTTTTACACTTAGCGCGGCGTCCGCCTTGCTGACATTTTTAGGCTGTATTTCCAACCAGTGATCGGTCGAATAAATATCCTGCTGAAAAAGGCAATTGAAATCATTTTTGAGCAGGTCGTATGCCGTTTTGAGCCTGTCGGGAGCGGCTTGTATACAGGTAAAATAAAAAATATCGCCCTGCGGCAGACCGCAGTCGGGCAGGGGAGTGCTGCGCGGGTCGTCCTTCCTTGTGCGGACAAAATCCAGAGCAGGCGCGGACAGCCTTTTGGGATCGAAAAAGAATTTTTCCTCTCCGTTTAAAAGTGTGTATATTATCGGCGATATTTCAAGTTTATCAAGCATAGCAAGGATATTTTCAGCCTGCGGTCTTGAAAATACGCGCGACAGTATCCTTTGGCGTGAAACGTTATCGACGACAAAAGAGCCGTTATAGATTATAAGCGGAAAGTTAGTATCAAGTCCCGCCGCCGCTTTTGAAGCGGTATTAAGAGAACGCGCGGTCGCGTAGGAAAAGTGCATACCCTTTTTGACGAGCGAATTTATTATGCGGCAGCTTTCAGCCGAGATCTTCTGATCGTTTCTCAATAAAGTACCGTCAAGATCTGAAAGATAAAGCGTTTTCATTTTCTCACCCGTTTCGCCGATATTTCCCGTTACTGTTAATTATAACCCATTTACGCCCGAATGTCAAGCATGGCATTTTTAAAACGCGCGGAGAGCAATTATGCTCCCCCCGTTTGCGGCGGAGGGAGCATGAGCAAAGTGTTATTCTTTTCGATTTATTTTTTCTTTGCACCGTCAAACGAGGGGTTGAACGCATAGAAGTTTTTAGCGTCAAGCTGATCGGTTATCATTCGCAGACCCTCTCCGAAACGCTGGAAGTGGACTATCTCTCTTTCGCGTAAAAATTTTATCGGATCGCGCACATCGGGGTCATCTGTAAGCCGCAGGATATTGTCATAGCTAAGGCGTGCTTTTTGCTCTGCGGCAAGATCTTCGTGAAGATCGGCTATTGGATCGCCCGTCGATTGGATATAATCTGCCGTAAATCCCATGCCGTTGGCATCGGCAGGATAAATACCCGTTGTATGATTTACAAAATATGCGTCGAATCCCGACTCAACTATCTGCTTGGGAGTAAGGTTCCTCGTCAGCTGATATATTATCGCGGAGACTATTTCGGAATGCGCGAGTTCTTCAGTGCCTATATCCGTTAGTATACCCTGCACCTGTCTGCAAGGGATAGCGTAACGCTGATTAAGATAACGAGTTGCCGCGCCGACCTCACCGTCAGGTCCGCCAAGCTGAGCGAGAATGACCTTTGCCAGAGCAGGGTCGGGATTTTTTATATTAACGGGATATTCAAGAGTTTTTTCATATTTCCACATCAGCTTTCACCCCTTTCCCACGGAAACGCTGTAGATACCCAGTCCCAGTAATTTTCCGCCTTGCTGTCTGCGGCGCAAAGAGGACCGTATTTCTCCTGATATTCTTCTGTCAGCTTTTTAAGCTCCTCGCTTTTGCTCCTGAAATATTTCAGTCCCTCCGAGCAGGTAGGGTGGCTGTCAAGATAAAGATTTATCTCTATTACCGCAAAGCGTGTCGCTTGGAGCCGCCTAAGAAGTTTTTGTTTTTCACTTGACATTCTTCAGCGCCTCCTCTCCTATAAACGGCTTATCGAGCGAGGGGAAGATAGTCGCTCTTGCAAATGCCGTTGATTGGTCGTAAGGCTTTTCCCAGCATTGAAAAGGTACATACGCCATTGCGAGCGGAGTTTCTTTAGGGAATTTTCCCGCAGGCATGGGGCAGTCGCAAAAATCGCATTCTTCGGAAGAAATCAGTTTTCCGAAGAAGCTGTCGTCAAAAGCGTCCATTTTTAGTATTACCTCCTGTTAAAATTGTTTTTGCTGCCTTATGCTACAGATTATGCCCCAAAGCGACTTTATGTCACAAAAAATGAGCGTATCCGCGTATGTTATTCCGAAAATCCAAAACGGGATAGTTTAAAATTTTTGTGGGAATTATACAAGCGTTTTGAAAAAAATAGGTGCATTTTTCCGTATTGTAAATAAAAAGCAAATATGTTATAATAAAAGATGTGATCGGCTCGACAGCCGATATGCACTTATTTAACAGCAAAATAACGAAAGTATGAAAGGAACAGGTAGTTTATCATGAGCAATAATGTTAAAAACTGGGGTTATGAAAGCGTATTTTATCAGATATACCCTCTCGGTTTCTGCGGCGCGCCGTTTGAAAACGACGGAGTACCTCAAAGCCGTATTTTAAAGGTAATAGACTGGGTCGACCATATCGCCGAGCTCGGCTGTAATGCGGTCTATTTTTCACCGGTATTCGAGTCGGATACTCACGGCTACAATACCCGCGATTTTTCAAAGATAGATACCCGTCTGGGTACTAACGAGGACTTTAAAAAGGTATGCGACGCGCTTCATGAAAAAGGAATAAAGGTCGTGCTTGACGGCGTTTTCAATCATGTCGGACGCGGCTTCCCGCAGTTTAAAGATGTTGTCGAGAAAAAATGGGATTCTCCGTATAAGGATTGGTTCAACATAAATTTTGACGGCAACAGCAATTATAACGACGGACTTTGGTATGAAGGCTGGGAGGGTCATTACGACCTTGTCAAGCTCAATCTCAGAAATCCTGCGGTAGCAGATCATATCCTTAATGCTGTCAAGGGTTGGATAGATGAATTTGACATTGACGGCATACGGCTTGACGTTGCTTATTCGCTCGATTTTGATTTTATTAAAAGACTGCGCTCCTTCACCGACAGTCTTAAAGAGGATTTCTTCCTTGTCGGTGAGCTGCTTCACGGGGATTATTCGCGCTGGGTAAACAATGAAATGCTCCATTCGGCAACGAATTACGAGTGCTATAAGGGTCTGTATTCCAGCTTTAATTCTATGAATATGTTCGAGATCTGTCATTCGCTGAAAAACCGTTTCGGTCCTGAAAACTGGTGTCAATACCGCGGAATGCATCTGCTTTGCTTTGCGGATAATCATGACGTAACGAGAATAGCGAGTATCCTTACAAATCCCGATCATCTGCCGCTTGTTTATACCATGCTGTTCGGTATGCCCGGCATACCCTGCGTATACTATGGCAGCGAATGGGGCGAAAAGGCGCTCAAATCTCAGGGAGATCCCGCGCTCAGACCCTGCTTCGACGAGCCGCAGCACAATGAGTTGACCGACCTTATTGCGGCGCTTGCAAAGGCTCACCGCAGCAGCAAGGCGCTTTGCTACGGCGACATCAAGATACCCGTGCTGACTAACAAACAGTGCATTATTCAGCGTGATTTTGAGGACGAGAGGATATTTGTTGCGATAAATGCCGACAGCGCTCCCTATACTGCTCACTTTGACGCAGGCTACGGTCTTGCGGACGATCTTATCAGCGGACAGGTACACGATTTCGGCGGCGGCAGCGAACTCCCCCCGATGAGTTATTATATCTGGAAGTGCAAGTGATCTTTAGCGCTCTCCGATAGTTTTAAACAAAAAATGCCGAACGCTCAAAGTTCGGCAGATGCTGATTATCCTCCTGCTGTACGGCAGGGGGATATTTGTTTATGTCGGGTAATTTTCGTGTCATATTTCGTGTCATATATTTTCAAAATGCGGGCATAAATAAAACCGCGCATTTTCAAGATCGGCTTGAAAACACACGGTAAATAAAAAAGTGGAGCATAGGGGATTTGAACCCCTGACCCCAACACTGCCAGTGTTGTGCGCTCCCAACTGCGCTAATACCCCTTAACAAACTAATTATATCACAAAACGTCCTG
>CANPYF010000117.1 GCA_947587925.1 uncultured Ruminococcus sp. | reverse complement strand
TGCTTGCTTTAGTTGATGGAAATGGATGTGTTGAGATTCGTTTTAATTACTGAATAAAAAAACAAGCTCTCGTCAAACGCCCTGCAAGCGTTTTGCGAGGGCTTTTCTTTTCAGCGGTTAAAATTTTACGCTCCGCAGGCTCGGACGGCTATGTGGGGCTTTTTGTGTTCGTCTGTAGGAGATCCCCGATACCGCAGCCGTTAGAATAATATTATGATTACTCTCCGCCGCAAGGGGTAAATGATCTGAAAGATAAATAATATACGCCGTCCGCAGTTTGCCAAAAGACAGACTGCGGACTTTTTGCTTGATAATAATACTATATTATATTATTTCCCCCCGCCTTCGGCGGGGGGAACATTGGATAACGCGTGAGGGAGATCTTGTATTAACCGAAATTATATGTACAAAAAATCGTACTAAAACCGCAAACAGTACAAATAATCACCCTGTTACACAAACTCGCTGATAACAGTTTTTATGCAGTTTTCGGGGGAATATACCCAGCGCTCGAGCCTGCCTTCGGTTATGAAATAGTCAAGCCGTTCGTTTGGCAGCCGCTCGTCGAGCACATCGACCACGGCAAGCTTCAGCTTCATTTTTTCGGGCTTGACCGCCTTTATGTTCACGCTTACGCGCTGACCCGCGCACAGGTCGTCACGGGGTTCGGCAAGCCCCGCAAGGTTCGGCGCGATCTCGATAAAAACGCCGTAGCTTTCGACCGAACGGACTATGCCCGCGACCGTTGAGCCTATCTCAAAACGCGCACAGTTCTCCTCCCATGTGCCGAGCAGCTCCTTGTGCGAAAGGCAGACCTTTTCATCTCTGAAATCCTTTACGACCGCGTAAATGCTCTGCCCGACGCAGAAACGGTCGGCGGGGTGGGATATGCGCGAAACGGAGATCGCGTCTATGGGTATCAGCGAGGGTATGCCGCAGCCTATATCGACAAACGCGCCGAAAGGTTCAAGATGTGTCACCGCGGCGGGTATCACGTCGCCCTTTTGCAGCTTTGAGATATACTGCTCGGCACACCTTTTCTGTGCGGCGACCCTTGACAGGATATAAAGCGGCTTTGAGCCGCTGTTTTCAATGCTCTCAACAACAAAGCAGACGGGTTTGTTGACCCTTGAAAGTATCGCAATGTCGCGCGTAGTGCCCTCGGCTATACCGAGTGCTCCCTTTTCGCGCGGAATAATGCCCTTTGAGCCGCCTATGTCAAGTATCATATTGTGTTCGGCATCACACATCACTGCCCTTGCTTCAAGTATCCTGCCTGTCTCGCAGGCGGCTTTCATAAGTTCCTCGGAATGAAGTATCCCGCTATTTTCCGTTGTGGAAAAAATTTTTCCCTCAGGGTAAAATCTGTTCATTTTTTTTGCCTCTTTCTCCGCAGTTTTTTTATTATGCGCTCAGCCGCACGGTGTTTATGTCAGAGCCGTTCGGCGGTCGAGGTGCGCTTTGTAAATACTATATGTGAGGCGGCTTTAAAATATGAAGCGTATTCAAAATCGGCTTTTTTGTGTGTATAATGCACAAAAAATATGATGTCAGCTTGTTATCATATACTAAATAAACAAATTTTTTTTAAATTGCTTGACAAAATAACCGTATTGTGTTACAATAAATTTGTGATTTGTAATCAAATCGTAACCTTTAAACTTCTTTCGTTACAAATCACATAATACGGCATGACAAAAACGAATACATTGTTTCAGCGGCGGCAGTCCGGCAGGTTTGGACGGGCGGTGTCCGATAAGTTCCGGCGGGGTCGGCAGATGCTTTGGCTCAGCGGCGGGCGGATCGGCACAGCGGCGGGGGCGGTCGGCGTGAGAAAAAATTAGAAAGGGTGTGTATCGCTTTTGTTCGTGAATGCGGACAATTAAGCTTTTTATGATGACAGATTCAAATTCTAAAGGTTCAATGGTCAAGAGAATAATAACCGCTTTAATGGCGGCGGCAATAATGGCTTCGGCTTGTCCCGCTGTTATTTCAAGCGCAGATGCTGCAACAGTTGCTTCCTCTCAGGATCAGCAGGCTCTGACCGAGGAACAGAAGGAAAATGAAGAGACTCAAAAGGAAGAAGAAAAGGTTGAGATCGCAAAAGTAAAGATGAAGTCGGAGGTAAAATATAACAATGATACGACTCATCCTTACGGCAAGCAGACAAACACCATCACATTAAGGTGGAACGGAGTAGAAAACGCCGAAAGATACCAGATATACATAAAAGGCGGAAAATACAAAAAATGGACTAAGTACAAAACAGTATTTTCATCTGTTACAGAATATGATGTTAAAAAATTAAGCAGAAATACCGCTTATCAGTTCAAGGTAAGAGGAATAGCCGCGGGCGTTAAAGGTCCTTTTTCAAGCGTACAGAAGATCTCTACGGCAAGAATGGACTTTGACAAGGCCGGCTGGCAGGCAATGTGCCGTATTGTCTATCACGAGGTCGGCGGAATAAATGACAAAATGTGGAACGAACCGATAGTTCATGTTTCCGACTGTGTAGTAAACAGATATGAAGCTGCCAAGTACCTTGATGACGGTGTATGGGCGCCTTATTACAGAAGATACAATTCGGTACAGAGCGTTATTTATTCAAGCGGCGGATTCATGTCGGACAGCGGTCTGGCACGCGACGGCGCGACCTATGCAAAATGCACATCTACGGTAAAGAGTGCCGTATACGGCGCACTCTATGACAAGGTAACGGTGGACAGCATCAAGCACGACCACAATATTTTCTACTGGTCAAATACAGGCTATAAGGTAAACAGCAGCAAGGTAGCGTATTCGTACAGAATACCTTGGGGATATTTCAACATCTGGTCCGAATACTGGGGCTGATCCTTAATTTAATAAAAAATAAAAGCTGCCGTTTTGAAACGACAGCTTTTTTTGTGTCTTGTCACATAGGCAGGAGCAGGTCAGAGGTCTTTGGCTTCAAGTTTTTCGCATATCCTGTCATAATATTTATAAAGCTTTTGCGTATTATTTTCAAGAAAATAATAGTGAGAGATATAGGGTATCAGCAGCACGAGAAAGAGTATCATTAGCGGCATTATTATCATTTTTTCGGTGATAACGATAATAAAAAACGCCGCCACGGTGCAAAGTGCAAAAAGTATCATAACGAACAGATGAACGAAGCGTTCATGCTGAAAATAGCGGGTCTTTTCCTTATGTATCTTCATCAGCCGCGCAAAATCGGTATTTTCGTCGGCAAGTGCCGCGTCAAGAAACGCGATATATTCAAGAAAATATTTTTTCATATTCTACTGCTCCTTATTGGTCAAATGGTAAATTTCAAAGCGTTCTCTATCTCCATATTCTCCAGCTTTTCGTCAGAAAATTCCCGCTCAGACTGCCGTTTCAATTCGGCGGCGATAGTGGAATCTATCATCTTATCGGCGATCTTATAATTGGAGATAAACCGCTTATGAAATTTGCGTGCTTTCGCAGGGTTTTTGCGCCGTTTTTTCTCATCATCAAACAATATCGACAGCGCTGCGGCAGCTGCGGACACAAGGATAATTTTTTCGGGGCTGCTGCTCACTATCATACTGAATTTAGACGGCTGCTCCTTTTTCTGCTTATCCTTATCCGCGCTTTCGGCGCGAATCTTTTTAATTTGTTTTACGATCTTATTTACCTTAGCCTTATCCATTAACACCGCGCTCCTTGTGAAAAAATGCTGCAATAAGCTATGATAATATTATACAATATTTTTTTAGAAAAATCAATAGGGGATAGAAAAAATGGAGCGCAGGGCGGGCGAAACAAAGTGTAAGCTCAAACAAACATCAGCGCCCGCCCCCGTTGACAATATAAAAATATGGTGATATAATATAAACATAGGCAAACGCTGCGGCGTTATGTCCGCCGCATATCCGCCGCATTATTTTTTCTTTCGGGAGTAGTATGATAAATGGCTAAGGCTGAAAATACGTCTGTGTATGACAATCGGGAGCTTTCGTGGCTCAAATTTGATGAGAGAGTGCTTGAAGAATCGTCAGATGATACCGTCCCGCTTATGGAACGGCTGACCTTTGGCGCGATCTTTTGTAAAAATCTTGATGAGTTTTTTATGGTGCGAGTGGGTTCGCTTGTCGATTCTATGCTGCTCGGTGATAAAAAACGCGACGGTAAGACCCGTCTGCGCCCGAGCGAACAGCTTTCTAAGATATATAAGCGGGTCGCCCGCCTTATTGAGAAAAAGGACGCCTCTTTCGCTAAAATAGAACGTGAACTGGAAAAGTACGGCGTGCTTCGCCGCAGCTTTAAACAGCTTAATAAAAAACAGTCGGATTTTATCGAGGAATATTACGCTTATGAAATAGAACCGTTTATCAACGCGTTCGTTATAGATAAACTCCACCCGTTCCCCTTTCTGGAAGGCAAAAGCCTTTACGCCGCTGTTAAGCTTTATTCAAAAAGCGATTCGGCTATAGGTATGATATCCTGCTCGGAACGCTTTGACAGAGTTATCTTCCTGCCGTCAGATAACGGCGGTATCGAGTATATCCTCGTCGAGGACGTTATCTGTGCTATGAGCCCGCGCCAGTTTGAAAATTTCAGAGTGGAGGAAAAGACTATAATCCGCGTTACGCGCAGCGCGGATATAATGGCGGACGAAAAGGAAGGGGACGGCGATTTCAGAGAAACTATGTCCCGCCTGATAAGCAGCAGAAAAAGACTTTGCCCCGTAAGACTTCAATTGAGCAAAAATGTATCGGATATATTTAAGGCGAATCTCGCTCAGCGGCTCGGACTTGACGAGGCTCAGCTTTTTGTCGAAAAAGCTCCGCTTGATGTGGGGTATGTTTTTACGCTCAGCAAAAGGCTTGAAAACCGCAGCGAACTGTTTTTCCCGAAACTTTCTCCGCGCCGTTCCCCCGCTGTCGACCCGTCCGAACCTATGTTTAAACAGATAGAAAAAAAGGATATCCTGCTTTCCTATCCGTATGAATCCATAGACCCGTTTTTAAGACTGCTCAAAGAATCGGCGGCTGATAAAGACGTGCTGTCGATAAAAATGACGCTGTACCGCGTCGCGGATAATTCAAGCGTCGTAAAGGCGCTTTGCGCGGCGGCTGAAAACGGCAAGGAGGTCGTTGTCTGCGTTGAACTCCGCGCACGCTTTGACGAGGAAAATAATATCTTCTGGTCTAAGGTGCTTGAAGAATCCGGCTGCCGTATCATGTACGGTCCTCATTCGCTCAAAGTCCATTCAAAACTTTGCCTTATCACTAAAAAGACATCACGCGGGTATAAGTCGGTAACGCAGATAGGCACGGGAAATTATAACGAAAAGACCGCCGCCGCTTATACCGACCTTTGCCTTATGACGGCAAATGATACGATAGCTAAAGATGCGGCAGAGGTATTCAGGGCGCTGTCGCTCGGTGAAGCTCCCGAGACCGCACAGGCGTTGCTCGTATCGCCCAACTGCCTGCAAAACCGCGTGCTGGATATGATAGATGAGCAGATAGAGATCGCAAGAGCGGGCGCGGGCGGCTATGTCGGCGCAAAAATGAACGGTCTGACCGACAAAAAGATAATCGACAAGCTTATCGAAGCGTCACAGGCGGGCGTTAAGATAGACCTGATAATACGCGGTATAAGCTGTCTGGTCGCGGGGGTAAAGGGACAGACGGATAACATCAGGATAATCTCCATAGTCGGCAGATTC
>CANPYF010000116.1 GCA_947587925.1 uncultured Ruminococcus sp. | reverse complement strand
CCGCCGGAAGGTACAGAATGTAATGTTGTAATATTCTTAAAAAAATATCTGATATTTGAAATTGAACAATAACAGCTAATGTTTCTTTAATATCGCCCGATTTTACAGCCACGTTCCCATACCTTAGCTTCTCTCTTTGCGAAAAATCCACGTTTTTGTGTCATGCTCGGTTGCTATCTTTTTTCGCTAAATCGACCGGAACTCGTGTATATGTTAATAGCAAACAAAAAGCTGCAATATCCGTGTCGGATAAGGCAGCTTTTTTTATATTATTATATCTGTGATAAACCCGTGCCGTACACCCGTTTGTGATCGCATACTCGCTTTTTAAAAAGCAAATGTCAAAAAAACATTTCCATGTTTTTCTCTATCAGATCTTGAAGATCTTTTTCAAAAGTTACCTCTGAGGATATACGTTCTTTTACCGTATCCTCAATAGAAAATAATTTTATTTATCCCATTTGTGTTTCGGCGGTTTGGTTATTCCCACTCAATAGTAGCCGGCGGCTTGGTAGTAATATCGTAGACCACGCGGTTTATGTTAGGGACCTCGTTGACTATGCGGGCGGAGCATTTTTCGAGGACCTCGTAAGGGATACGCGCGAAATCGGCGGTCATGAAATCGGTGGTGGTGACTGCGCGGAGGGCGAGAGTGTGATCGTAGGTACGAAAATCGCCCATAACGCCGACCGAACGGTTGTCGGTGAGTACCGCAAAATACTGACCTATGCTCTCATCAAGCCCCGCTTTTGCGATCTCCTCACGGAAGATAAGATCGGCGTCCTGCAAAATAGTCAGCTTTTCATCGGTAATGCAGCCCATTATCCTTATCGCAAGACCCGGACCGGGGAACGGCTGGCGCTTGACAAGCGTATCGGAAAGCCCCAGTTCCTGACCGAGCTTTCTCGTTTCGTCCTTGAAAAGCATTCTCAGAGGCTCTATTATACCCTTAAATCCTATATCTTTGGGTAATCCGCCGACATTGTGGTGCGATTTTATCACAGCCGCGTCGCCCGAACCCGATTCGATAACATCGGGGTATATCGTACCCTGTGCTAAGAAGTCGACCCTGCCGAGCTTAGCCGCTTCCGATTCAAAAACTCTGATAAACTCTTCGCCGATAAGCTTGCGCTTGGTTTCGGGATCGGAGATCCCCTCAAGCTTTGAAAGGAATCTGTCTTTTGCATTAACGCGGATAAAATTGACTTCCCAATCGGCAAAAGCCTGCTCTACCTCGTCACCCTCATTTTTACGCATAAATCCATGGTCGACAAAAATACAGGTCAGCCTGTTTCCTATAGCCTTGGAAAGCAGCGCGGCAAGCACCGAACTGTCAACACCGCCCGAAAGACCGAGCAGTACCTTGCCGTCGCCGACCTGCCTGCGTATATCCGCGATAGCGGTCTCGGCATATTTTTCCATAGTCCAGTCGCCCTTACAGCCGCAGACATTTTTCAGAAAGCTGTCAAGCATAGCCCGTCCGTATTCGGTATGGTTGACTTCGGGGTGGAACTGCACGGCGTAAAGTTTCCTTTGCTCGTCAAACATAGCCGCCGTGGGGCAATTGTCGGTATGCGCCGCCGTCTTAAAGCCTGCGGGCAGCTTTGCAATGTAATCGGTATGGCTCATCCACGATACCGCGCTCTCGCCAAGTTCGCTTATACTGCCAAAGATCGGGCAGGACTTATCATAATAAGTATCGGTTTTGCCGTATTCGGAAGTTTCGCAGGTCTTAACGCTGCCGCCGAGCAGGTACGCCATAAGCTGCGAGCCGTAGCAGATACCCAGAACGGGTATGCCCATTTCAAAAATTTCTTTGTCGATAGTCGGCGCACCCTCACCGTAAACGCTCTGAGGACCGCCCGTAAAAATAATACCCTCGGGGGAAAGCTCTTTTATTTTTTCAAGGCTTATCTCCTTATAGGATATGACCTCGCAGAAAACATTGCATTCGCGTACCCTGCGTGCGATAAGCTGATTATACTGACCGCCAAAATCAATTATCAGCACATACTCATGACCCGACTGTCTCATGGAAAACCACCCTTTCTTTATGTGAAAAACCCTTCGGTTTTTATAAACTTTGTTTTAAAAATAAAGTATAACACAAATCGCCATAATTTGCAAGCTTCTTTGGGTTAATAATCTTTATATTTTTTATTAATCACATTTAAAGATACTGCGCGGAGCTTTGATAAATTTTTGGCTTTTCTCTCCCCCCGCCTGCGGCGGGGGAGGAAACTAAAATACTATATCTTGACAAAAACAAATACGTTGTGTTATAATATTAAAGCAAGGGAGAATAATAAGATATATATGCAAAACGCGCTTGGGAGGATATTAAAAACAGATGACAAAAAAAGTGTTGGGCAAAGTTCTTATAGCTGTACTTTTGATTTTATGCGCCGGCATCGCCGCATTTATCATCAGTAACCAAAAGGCGGATATAGGATTTAAGGTCAAGGACAGCTATGTAATTGAAAATATAAATTTTGAAGATAGTTACGATTTTTATTTGCAGGGCTATAACTGGTATAAAGATCACGAAAATGACAGCGGAGTATTTCTTTTAAAAACAGAATATTATGATGATGATATCATAAATACCTGGCAGGGTAACAACGTTTATTCATGCGTTCCCAAAAAAGCCTTCTGGTACTATACGGTTTCGCCGTCTTATTTAAAAACAATGGGTATAGATACGCCCGATGGGCTTGTCGAGGACGCTCAAAACGGCGTCAGGGTATTTCTGATACCCGATACTTATTCAGAAGAGGAAAAAAATGCAATGGCTGACTATCTGGCGGAGGATTCTCAAAGAGCATTGAGTGATGACGCGCCAAGAAAGCCCGAGGACGCAATAAAAACAGAATATTACGAGAATATACAGATAGAATTTGATACATATACGCCCGCGCGGGAATATTTTACCTACCCCTGCGAACAGGACCTGCCGCTGACGGAAAATGCGCCGATAATATTTATCTGTACGGCAAATAATATGATATATTTTGAAAGCGAAAGCTTGTTTGCAACAGACGTCAACAGCTACATCAAATTTGAAGGCGGGGACATACCCGAAAAATATGCCGATGATGATTTCATAAAAAAATATGATGTGAAATTCAACAGGCTGTCGGAGATATACAAAAAAACGCAGAGAGCGGGTATGACAGATAAGGGGTTGTCGGGAGTTTTTGAAAAATAACGCCCGTCTTTACCGGCGAATCGTACAGCGGTGCGGGAGCATCACAGCGGGATTTCCGCCATCGGAGAGGATGCGGCGGCTGACTTAGCCTGACCGCATATGTATATCGTGAACTAAAAAAGAAAAATAGGAGGAATATATTTATGAGTGAAGAAAGAATACCTAAGCGCAGTGAGGTCGATAAAAAATATACCTGGGATCTTACGGATATTTATCCTACAGATGAAGACTGGGAGCGCGATTTTGAAAAATTCTCGGCGCTGCCCGAAAAAATTGCCGCCTATAAGGGCAGGCTCGGCAGCTCGGCGGATACTCTGTTGGAATTTTTAAAACTTTCGGACGAGATCTCGGTGCTTTGCGACAGCCTTGCAAATTATGCGCAGAGAAAAAGTGATGAGGATACGACCGTTTCAAAATATCAGGCTATGACGGCAAGATTGATGAACGGCTATGTCGCGATAAATTCCGCAGGAAGTTTTGAAACGCCCGAGATCATCGCCATAGACGATGATACCATGGAGGAATTTTATAAGGCGCAGCCCGAACTGGAACTTTACCGCCGCGCCCTTACCGTCACCCGCCGCAAAAAGGCGCACGTTCTTTCGGAAGCTGAAGAACGGCTGCTCGCGCTTTCGGGTGACATAGGCAATTCGCCTGAAAATATCTATTCAATGTTTGCGGACGCCGATCTTAAATTCCCCGACGTGACCGACAGCGAGGGCAATACTCACGAACTGACAAGCGGCAGCTATATCCCGCTTATGCAGTCGTCCGACCGAACACTGCGCAAAAACGCCTTTCAGGCGCTTTATAACACCTACGGCGGGTTTAAAAATACCTGCGCTGCCGCACTTTCCGCACAGGTTAAAGCGCTTGCCTTTTATTCAAGGGCGAGAAAATACCCCTCGTCACTTGCGGCGTCCCTTGATTCAAACGAGATACCTACGGAGGTATATACAAATCTTATAAATGCGGTGCATGAGAATATGCATTATATGTATGATTATGCGGCTTTGAGAAAGGAACTTATGCACCTTGACGAGCTTCATATGTATGATATGTATACACCCATAGTCGCGGACTTTGATATGAAGATACCGTTTGAACAGGCTAAGGAAACGGTGTATAAGGCGCTTTCGGTAATGGGAAAGGAGTATCTCTCTATCCTTAAAGAGGGCTTTGAAAACCGCTGGATAGACGTTTATGAAAATGTCGGCAAGACAAGCGGAGCATATTCCGCGGGCGCGCGCGTCCACCCTTATGTGCTGCTCAACCACAAGGACACGCTCAATTGTATGTTCACTATCGCCCATGAAATGGGTCATGCCATACATTCTTATTATTCAAATAAAAATCAGCCTGTGGCTTATTCAAATTACACGATATTTGTCGCGGAGGTCGCATCTACCTGCAACGAGGCTCTGCTTATGCAGTATCTGCTTAAAAATACCGATAATAAAAAGGAACGCGCTTATCTTATAAATTATTTTCTTGAACAGTTCCGCACCACACTCTACCGCCAGACTATGTTCGCCGAATTTGAATTGAAAATAAACGAGATGTACGCAAACGGCGAAGCGCTGACCGCAGACAGCCTTTGCCAACTCTACCGTTCGCTCAACGAACTTTATTTCGGAAGCAATGTCGTTACAGATGATGAGATAGCGCTCGAATGGGCGCGTATACCGCATTTTTACTATGACTTTTACGTTTACCAGTACGCCACGGGATATTCGGCGGCTATCGCGCTTTCACAGCGTATACTGAACGAGGGCGAGACTGCCGTTGCCGATTATATCGGTTTTCTCAAAGGCGGCTGCTCTGCCGACCCGATAACGCTGCTTAAAGGTGCGGGAGTCGATATGACAGATACAAAGCCTATCGAGGACGCGCTAAAACTGTTCGGAAGGCTTATCAACGATATGCGCGAGGCTATGGAATAAAAGGAAGTGTGACGATTTGGCAAGGATCTATCCGCTGTTTTCTTCAAGCAAGGGAAACTGCATATATTTTGGCGACGACAGCTGCGGGATACTGATAGACTGCGGGGTAAGCTGCAAGCGTATCTGCGAGGCTCTTGATGATAACGGTATTTCGCCGAAGGTGATAAAAGCGGTGTTTATAACCCACACACATTCGGATCATGTAAAGGGGCTCGCGGTGTTTTTAAAGAAATACCGCCTGCCCGTTTACGCACAGCAGGTAAACCTGAACATACTGCTGACCGACGGCAAGCTGCCCGAAGATACCGAATGTCACGCTGTCGATTCGCTCGACGCGGAGATCTGCGGCTTTAAAATAAGCTCGTTCGTTACTCATCACGATACCCCCGCAAGCTGCGGATACCGCGTGCGCTGTCCTGACGGCAAGACCGCCGCCGTCTGCACCGATCTCGGAGAGATAACGCAGGACGTGAGCAGCGGCATTTTGGGCGCGGATCTTGTTTTGATAGAATCAAATTACGACTCGGATATGCTCCGCAAAAGCGGCTATCCGCCAGAACTTAAAAGGCGTATTGCGTCCTCATACGGGCATC
>CANPYF010000115.1 GCA_947587925.1 uncultured Ruminococcus sp. | reverse complement strand
TGCGAAGCCGGTTCGTTTCTTAATTTATTTTTCCATAGGGGTCTTTTGTGCTGTTCGCACAATTTGGGGCGGTTCATTTTTACAACAAGGGGGTTCATCTCTCATATCTTTGAATATCCGAAACTGTTTACTATCGCGTCGATCTTCTGCTTGTTTGCACACATCGGACATTCCGCCGAAGAATATGTTTCATATTTCGGCAGGTCCTCTGCATAGAATATGGCATGAACATCAATGCCGCTCTGCTCTTTTATCGCCGAGAATATCGCGCCTATCGCGGCAAGTTCGCCGTTGTAATATTTCAGACAGTCGATAGCTCGGTTTATGCTCTTTCCCGTTGAGGCGGAGGCTATCAGCAGCAGTACCCTTTTGCCCCAGATCTTCTTTTGCGTGTTATCGCGGAAGATCATCTGATTGTTCATGTTAAGTTCGGGCGTTACCACCGTGATGTCCTCGCCCTTGTTTATGCCGTTTTCCGAAAGGCTCTCGGCAAGAAATGCGCCGAGCATTTCCGTTCCTTCAAGACAGATTATCGTTTCGATATGTGTGTTGACATAGCTTACGGCAAGCTGTTTTGCCGCCTCTTTAGCCATTTTATGTCCTGTTTTTATAGCGGTCAGGTCTACATAATAATTGACATGAGAATGGTTGGTGGCAAAATGTCCGGGGATTATGCCTATCTTTATCCTTTTGTTTTTTGCCGAATCTATCGTCATTTCACGGTTTTCCATTAGCTTTACCTCCGTTATTTTTTGAAATTTGCTTTAATATAAATTATATCACATTTCGGGCTTGTTTTCAATATCCCATTCAGTAAATTTTTAACAGTTATTTTTGTGAATATCATACAATATAAGCGGGATAAAACAAAACGGCGGCAGCCGATTCTCAAAAAATGCCGCTGCCGCATATAATATATCGTTAAAGTTCAACGTGACTGCACATTATCCCGTTCGGGGTAATGTCCACAAAGGCGTATGACGGGTGTCTGCCGTCGCGCGGGCAGGCTGCGCTTCCCGGATTGAGCAGATGTATGCCGTCTATGTAGGAATAAAATCTTTCATGCGTATGTCCGAACAGCGCGACCGAAGCGCCGACCTCTTTTGCCTTGGCAACAAGCTCCTCCGTGCCGTACTTAACGCCGAATCGGTGACCATGAGTAAAAAAGACCTTGATCTTGCCCGCGTTGTAAATGTCGCTGTAGGGAGTAAAGGAACTGAAATCGCAGTTGCCCGCAACGTTAAGTATAAGCTTTTCGGGATAGATTATCCTCAGCTTGTCGATATCGCTTTCACCGTCGCCGAGAAAGATAAAGGTATATACTTCGGGGTTGCGCTCGATGATCTCTCGCGCGGCGGTAAAATTACCGTGAGTATCGGAAAAAACAACTAAGCGCATATGAAAACCTTGACCTCCGTTCGGCTCGCTTTAAATATAAAATACCATTTATTATAGCATATCATATTTATTGCGGAAAATATTAAACTTTTTTTCAAAAAAAGGAGAATTTTTTATGACTTACGATAATAACCAAGGCGGTAATCAGCAGGCATTTGACAAACTGCTCGCTCTTACGGCCAAAAAAATGGGCATGAGCCCTCAGATGCTTAAAAATAAGCTTGAAAGCGGACAGATGAACGCCATGATAAACAAGGCTGCCGCCTCCGACCCCGCGCTAGCAAAAGCGCTCAGCGATCCTGCGGCTGCACAGCGGCTTTTGCGCGACCCTGCCGCGGCGAAACTCATTTCAAGCTTTTTAAAGAAAAATTAAGACCTCAAAGGCGGTGTGCAGGCAATGGACGATATAATGAACGCTCTCAATGCGGCTATGAACGACCCCGCGGCAATGGAGCAGCTTTCCAATATAGCGGCGTCAATTATGAATAATTCCGATACGGGTACGGGCGCAGCGCCCTCTCAGCCTGCGCCTGCCCGATCTGCTCAGCCCTCGCCGCAGATACCGCAGGGTATCTCGCCCGATATATCAAAGCTGATACAGCTTTCGGGTACTCTTGCGTCGGTCGGAGCAAACGATAAGAATATCGCGTTCCTTCTTGCGTTAAAGCCGCTGCTGAAAGCTGAAAACGGGGTAAAGATAGACAGGCTCGTCAAGATATTCCGACTGCTTGCCGCTTATCCTCTGCTAAAAGACAGCGGTATTATCGGAGGTGATCTGTTTGGCTGAAACAAACGATTTCCGCGCCATGCAGGAAGAAGCCGTAAGGCGGGTAAGAGAAATGCAGAAGCGTTCCCGGCAGCTTGCTCAAAGCGACCTGCCGCCCATGAACGCCCCGCCGCAGACAAATGCCCGGCAGGAGCATAATGACGGGCAGGGAGATCATAACGGGCATAATGAGCGTGACGGGCGTGACCGTCATGAACAGCAGGATAAAAAGGACGGGCATCTTTTTTCCATAGCGGGTATCGACATAGACGAGGAAAAAGCGCTTATCGCGCTTTTGCTTTATATCCTTTACAAAAACAAAGCAGATACCAAGCTGATGATGGCGCTTGCGTATCTGCTTTTGTAGAGCGTAAGAACGCTGCGCTTTTAGAGGTAAGAAGTAAGAGGTCAGCACTGAAATCAATTTTTAAAATTTGAATTTTCAGAAACAAGATCTTAGAGACAAAAACCAAGAAAAAGTTTGAAAATCGGACTAAATATTTCACGTCTGAGACGCAGGCTCAGACCTCTAATCGTCTGAACTTTGTTCAGACCCTGAACGAAGTTCAGACTCTTACCTCTTAAAAGCAAGCGCTATTACTTGTAATAGTGCGGCGTTCTAACTTCTGGAAATCAAAAATTGATTTCCGTAAGAGGTCAATTTTATAAAAATTGACCTCCAAGCGGTGTAAGCATATCAGGCGATGGAAATTACCTCGTAACCCGCGTTTGTTATCGCTGCGGTAAGAGTTTCGTCGCTGACTTCCTGCGAAAGGGTGATATATGCGCACTTGTCCTCCAGCGAAACTTCCGCCGAAACGCCCTCTATGGCGTTGAGCGTTTTAGTAACCGTTGCCTTACAGTGTTCGCACATCATTCCCTCTATCTTCATGGTCTTTTTGCTCTGCATTTGCTCAGTCACCTCCCTTCGGGTATCCGTCAGACGCTGCGCCTGTTCGGCGTACTCATCTGCAAATTCACTTTTGAATCTGTTTAATCTGAGCGCGTTGGTCACCACGCAAAGTGAACTTAAACTCATTGCGGCGGCGGCGAACATCGGGTCTAATCTTAATCCGAAAAACGGATACAGCACGCCCGCGGCAACGGGTATGCCCAAGGTGTTGTAAATAAGCGCCCAGAACAGGTTTTGCTTTATATTTCTTATGACCGCACGGCTGAGCCTTACAGCGTCAGCGGCACAGCGCAGGTCGTTTTTCATCAGCACGATATCCGCAGACTGCATGGCGATATCCTGTCCGCTGCCGATAGCCGCGCCTATATCCGCACAGGCAAGCGCGGGAGCGTCGTTTATGCCGTCGCCTATCATAAGCACCTTATCGCCCGCCGCCCTCATTTCGCCTATTATGCGCGTTTTATCCTCGGGAAGCAGCTGCGCGTGCAGCTCGTCAAGACCCAGCTCGGCGCAGACGGTCTGCGCGGTGCGTTCGTTATCCCCCGTGAGCATGACGGTGCGTATGCCCATTTTTTTAAACGCCTTTACCGCCTGAACGGAGGACGGTTTAACGGGGTCTGACACCGTTATCATTCCCATGAGTTTGCCGTCGGCGGCTGCAAAAAGCGCGGCTTCGCCCCTTGACGCGGCGGTCTCAGCCTGTTCTTTTAACGGCGAGATATCCGCGCCGTTTGCCGTCATATGCCTTTCATTGCCTATGACAGCGGTTTTGCCGTTTATCCTCGCGCCTATGCCGCCGCCTGCCGTTTCGGTATAATCTTCACATTCAAGCGGCGTTATGCCCCTTTGGGCGCAATATTCCTTGACCGCTCCCGCAAGCGGGTGAGAAGAACCGCTTTCAAGCGTGCAGACAAGCTTTAGCAGCTCCCCCTCATCGCAAAGCGCCGCAACGCTTTTTACAGTCGGTCTGCCCGCCGTACAAGTACCTGTCTTATCGAGCGCGGCAACGGTGACGGTGTGCGCAGTTTCGAGCGCTTCGGCAGAGCGGATAAGTATACCGTTCTGTGCGCCCTTGCCAGTACCGACCATTATCGCCGTAGGCGTTGCCAGACCGAGCGAGCAGGGGCAGGAGATAACGAGTACGGATATAGCCATATTCAGCGCAAAGGAGAACTCCTTGCCGACAGCGAGCCATATCACAGCCGTAAGCAGCGCTATACCGATAACGGTCGGGACGAATACGCCGCTTATCTTGTCGGCAAGCCGTGCTATGGGGGCTTTTGACGCGCTTGCGCGGCGTACAAGTTCTATCATTCGTGAAAGCGTCGACTCGCTTTCGGGGCGTTCACAGCGGCATTTGATATAACCGCCGACCGAAACACAGGCGCTTAACACCTTATCTCCGCACACCTTTTCAACGGGTATGCTCTCACCCGTTATTGCCGAGCAGTCAAGCGAACAGCTTCCGTCTACCACCTCGCCGTCACAGGGTACTGAGCCGCCCGACCTTACTATGAAAATATCCCCCACAGCGACCTGCGAAGCGGGTATCTGAGTTTCAACGCCGTTCCTTATTACAAAAGCCGTTTTGGGCGCAAGTTCCATAAGCGAAGTTATCGCGTCGGAGGTCTTATTTTTCGACCGCTGTTCAAGATACTTGCCGACCGTGATAAGCGTCAGTATCATTCCGCAGGATTCATAATAAAGTCTCATCATATACACATGAGCGTCTTCAAGTGCGCCGCGCCCCATAAAATATGCCATTTTATATGTGGCAAAAAGGCTGTATCCGAACGCTGCCGCCGCGCCGAGCGCGATAAGGCTGTCCATGTTGGGACTGCGGCGGACAAGGTTTTTAAAACCGTTTGAAAAATAGTGAAAATTAAGCGCGATTATCGGCACTGTCAGTATCAGCTGAGTAAGCGCGAAGATCATCATATTTTTGTGTCCCGAAAATATCGGCGGTATCGGCAGACCGATCATATGACCCATGCACAGATAAAACAGCGGAACAAGAAAGCATACGGAAACAACGAGCCGCAGGCGTGTTTTTTTAAGCTGAACGGCACGTTCGTTTTTATCATTTTCCGCCGCATCATTACCGCCGTCTGCCGCCCCCTTTTCGGACGCGCCGTAGCCTGCCTTTGAAACAGCCTCGCAGATGACCGGTATATTTGTCAGCTTTTCATCAAAAGTAACGTTCATGGAGTTGAGCAGCAGATTGACGTTTACCTCGCTGACGCCGTTTACGCCGCGCACCGCCTTTTCGACATGAGCCTGACAAGCCGAGCAGGTCATGCCCGTTACGTTCAGTTCCTTAGTTGTCATAGACTTACCGTTCACTCCTTTAATTTTTTGATAAGCTCGATAGTTTCGGATATTATATGTTCATCGCCGTTTTTTATACCGTCCGAAACGCAGGTCTCCATATGCTCCCGAAGTATCATATAACTGAGAGAGCGCAGTGCGCTCTGCACCGCCGCTATCTGTATCAGCACATCGCCGCAGTACCTGTTATCGTCCAGCATTTTTTGTATCCCGCTCAACTGACCCATCATGCGGTTTATGCGGTTACGCATTTGCTTTACCGTTTCCTCGCTGCGCGGAATATCCTTATGCCGACAGCAGCATTCATTTTTTTCATTCATATTTATCACCTTTGGTTTTTAGTTTTAGAACACTTCGCTTTTAAGCAGAGATGGGGACGGATTGCCCTATGTTGGTTCGGAACGCGTGGTCGCGTTTTGGGGTGCGCGAGCAATACGCTTTGGAGGGTCGCGAACAATACGCTCGTCTGCCCCTTAAAAGGGGCAGGCGGCTCTTGTTTGCG
>CANPYF010000114.1 GCA_947587925.1 uncultured Ruminococcus sp. | reverse complement strand
CAACAAGGCTCTCGGTGGTGAGTACCATTGCCGCAACGGACGCCGCATTTTGCAGTGCGCAGCGGGTTACCTTTGTCGGGTCAACGATACCCGCGGGAATCATATCAACATATTCTTCGGTGTAAGCGTTAAAGCCGTAGCCGACCTTGCGCGAACGGATTATCTTGTCGATTATTACGCTGCCTTCAAGACCTGCATTTGCCGCGATCTGACGAACAGGCTCTTCAAGCGCACGGAGCACTATCTGTGCGCCCGTCTTTTCATCACCGCTGAGCTTGTCGCAAACCTTTTTAACGGCAGGGATAGCGTTAATGAGCGCAGTGCCGCCGCCTGCTACGATACCCTCTTCTACAGCCGCCTTTGTAGCCGCAAGAGCGTCCTCGATACGCAGTTTCTTTTCCTTCATCTCTACTTCGGTAGCAGCGCCGACCTTGATGACTGCTACGCCGCCGCTGAGCTTGGCAACTCTTTCTGCCATTTTCTCGCGGTCAAAATCAGAGGTAGAATTTTCTATCTGGCTCTTGATATTGGAGATCCTTGCTTTGATAGCTTCGCTGTCGCCCGCGCCGTCAACGATTATCGTATTTTCCTTCTGAACGACTACCTGTCTTGCCTGACCAAGCTGTTCGATAGTTGTTTCACTGAGTTCAAGACCAAGATCGGAGGTTATTACCTGTCCGCCTGTAAGGATAGCTATATCCTGGAGCATTTCCTTTCTTCTGTCGCCAAAGCCGGGGGCTTTGATAGCAACGCAGGTAAATGTTCCTCTGAGTTTGTTGAGGATAAGCGTTGAGAGCGCTTCGCCTTCTACGTCCTCAGCAATGATAAGCAGCTTTTTGCCCATTTTAACGATCTGCTCAAGCAGCGGCAGAAGTTCCTGAATGTTAGAGATCTTCTTATCGGTGATAAGAATGAGCGCATCATCAAGCGTTGCTTCCATTTTATCGGTATCTGTAACCATATAGGGCGAGAGATATCCGCGGTCAAACTGCATACCCTCAACTACCTCGCTGTATGTTTCAGCAGTCTTGGATTCTTCGATAGTTATAACGCCGTCGCTCGTTACCTTTTCCATTGCCTCGGCAATAAGCGTTCCGACTGTTTCGTCAGCCGATGAAACGGTAGCTACTCTTGCAATGTCCTCGCTTCCCGAAACGCTCTTTGAATTATCCACAATGCTTGCTACAGCAGCGTCTACAGCCGACTGCATACCCTTTTTAACGATCATGGGGTTAGCGCCTGCGGCGATATTCTTCATTCCTTCGTTGATGAGCGACTGGGCAAGTACCGTAGCGGTCGTTGTGCCGTCGCCTGCCGCGTCGTTGGTCTTTGTGGCGACCTCTTTGACAAGCTGTGCGCCCATGTTCTCAAAAGGATCGTCAAGCTCGATCTCCTTAGCAATGGTAACGCCGTCGTTTGTTATAAGCGGTGCGCCGAATTTCTTATCGAGAACAACGTTTCTGCCCTTAGGTCCGAGAGTTATCTTAACGGTATTTGCAAGTTTATCAATACCTGCTTTAAGCGATTTTCTTGCTTCCTCTCCGTATTTTATATCTTTAGCCATAATGTTAAATTACCTCCGAATCAAAATAAATTATTTGTAAAAATCCTTATTATTCAACTATCGCAAGTATATCAGACTGCTTAACGATAGTGTATTCTTCGCCGTCGACCTTGACCTCTGTACCGCTGTATTTGCCGGTAAGCACCTTGTCGCCGACTTTGACATACATTTTGACCTCTTTGCCGTCAACGGTGCCGCCTTCGCCTACTGCAATTACTTCGGCGATCTGCGGTTTTTCCTTTGCCGCAGACGAAAGGATTATTCCGCCCTTTGTAGTTTCTTCCGCTTCGAGCATTTTGATAACTACCCGATCGAGTAACGGTTTGATAGTCATAAAAAATCTCTCCTTTTCAATATTTATTTTAGTTCTTTAACAGTTGCGGACATCTCAGCCTTCGCTTGTTTGTCCTGCCGTTAGCACTCGCTTGCTTTGAGTGCTAATTATATTTTATCACCTTTTTAAAAAAATGCAAGGGGTAAATGCAATGTTTTTTAAACTTTGTATACTTGCACAAATATTATGTAACAATTGCCGAATTTATGTGCAATTGTTTATTGCCGATTTGTTAAAGGTTTAATATATTTATCGACATTTTCATATTATTTTATTCAAATATCAAGCGCCTGACCGGCTTATTTGTCTTACATCTTTAACAAACTGGAAAAAACTATGATTTACAATTGATTAATCATGAGTTAATAGTTTGTTTAACAATTACTATTGCGAATTTGTTATAATTATAATAGTAAAATATATCTTATTAACCAATAATAAAAAATCTGACAGTTGTGTTTCTATTGCATCGCTTTAAAATACCGAGCTGTTATTACGCGTAAAGGAGGAAAGATCATGTCGTTAGGAAAGGTACTTGTTGTCGATGACGACAAAAACATATGTGAACTTCTTAAACTATATCTTGATAAGGAGGGCTATGGTGTAATTCTTGCTCACGACGGTGAGGAAGCTGTTATAAAATTCAATGCGCTTAAACCGGATATTATTCTTCTTGATATCATGCTTCCCGGAATTGACGGTTGGCAGGTATGCCGCGAGATAAGAAAGAAATCAAATGTTCCTATAATAATGATAACCGCTAAACAGGAAACCTTTGATAAGGTGCTTGGTCTTGAACTTGGCGCTGACGATTATGTCGTTAAACCCTTTGAGACCAAAGAGGTCATTGCAAGAATAAAGGCAGTCTACAGAAGAGTGGGTCAGACCTCAGGAGAAGCCGAGGTCAAGGAAGTAAAATATGATAAACTTTCGGTGAATATGACAAGGTATGAACTTAAAGTAAACGGTGTTGTACTCGACACTCCGCCGAAGGAACTTGAACTGCTTTTCCACCTTGCTTCAAATCCCAACAGAGTATATACGCGCGACCAGCTTCTTGACGAGGTATGGGGCTTTGAATATTACGGCGATTCGCGCACCATTGACGTTCATGTTAAAAGACTTCGTGAAAAGCTTGAAGGAGTTTCCGATCAGTGGTCACTAAAGACCGTATGGGGCGTAGGCTATAAGTTCGAGGTCAACGAAAATAATGACTAATCGAAAAAGTCTTTTATTTAAATATTTTCTCATCTGTACGGCAGTAATACTGATAAGCTTCATTTGTTTAGGCGCAGTATTACTGCTTATTTCTTCCCGATATTTTGACGACCGCAGAGAAACGGTCATTGAAAATAATGTTGCGGATATTTCGGACGAGATCAGCCGTACTATGATAGAATCTCCCGTTGAATGGTACACGCTTACCGAAAAGGGACTTAACGGCTATTCAAATACAGCGGGCGCGGATATAATCATTACCGACAGCGAAGGCAAAATATTGCTGAAGTCTGCCTTTTCCGAACAGCTTCGCGCTGTTGACGATGAAGAGGAACTTTCAGAAGCAATAATTTCTCAGCTTGGCAAAACGCCCGTTTGCTTTTACAGTGATTTTGACGGAAGGCTTGAAGAGCGCACTCTTGTTTCGGGTCAGATCTTTTCGGGGAACGGACCGAGTTACTGCATTGTGGCTATCCCGTTTACTGCTCCCGAACAGGATTATGTAAGCATAATAATGCGTATATATGTTATCTCCGCGCTTATCGTTCTTGTCATCTCCGCGGTCATGATATATATTTCTACCGTGCGAATGACAGCGCCTATAAAAGAATTGAGCGAGGCGGCAGGCAAGGTCGGAAAAGCAAATTTCGATCTTGTGCTTCCCGAATATCAGGAAAGGGAGTTTAACGAACTGGCGGCGGCGTTCAACGAAATGGCGTCATCTTTAAAGACATATGATACGATGAGAAACAGCTTTATCGCAAACGTTTCGCATGAACTTCGCACGCCTATGACGTCTATCGGCGGATTTGTTGACGGAATGCTGGACGGAACGATACCGCCCGAAGAGCATTCGGCTTATCTGAAAATTATTTCTTCTGAGGTACACCGTCTTTCGCGTCTGGTACGCTCTATGCTTAATCTTGCAAAGATAGAAGCGGGCGAACTGCAGCCGAATTATACCAAATTCTCTGTCCTTACGCCTATAGTTGATACGCTTGTGACCTTTGAAAACCGGCTGGAAGAAAAAAATATCGAGATACGCGGGTTGGATACCGATAAAAGATACTATCTTTGGGCTGACTCCGATCTTATACATCAGGTGATATACAATCTGCTTGAAAACGCGATAAAATTTGTCAACAAGGACGGATATATCAGCTTCAGATTCGAGCAGGTGGGATATCTCACGGTAATATATATAAGGAACAGCGGAGAGGGCATTTCACAAGAAGAGCTTTCTTTAGTCTTTGACAGATTTTATAAAAGCGATCAGTCGCGCAGCATGGATAAGACGGGCGTGGGGCTCGGGCTTAATATCGTGCGTTCGATAATAAAGCTACACGGCGGAAAGATCCTGGTAAGAAGCGTGGAAGGCGAGTATACGGAATTTGTTTTTTCTTTGCCTAATAAAGATATAAGCTGATGGATATTTACATTGAAAAGGGTGATGAAATGGAAGATACGGAGCGCGATATACAAACGCAGGAGGAAATTCCCGACAATGCGGAAGAGTCCAAAAAAACGGATATATCAGACAATACAGACAAGCCCGAAAAATCGGACAGTAAACCCGAACTTAACGGAGGCAGGCTTGCATATATAAATTTTATACCGCCCGACCCCGATTCGGCTGATTTCTGGCAGTCGGATACATTGTCAAAAGGGTCTGCGGCAAAAAAGATAATATTTGTGATACTGCTCATTGCTATCCTTTTACTTTTATTTTCTTATATGACGATACTGCGGCACGGCAAGGGGTGGCTCGGCAATCTTATTTCGGGAAATAAAAATATTGAATTTACTCTCCCGATAGCCGATACGCCTCAGCTTGACGATAAGTATATCAACGCAGACGGCAGCTATACGGCGTCAGGCGTTGCCAAAGCGGCGCTGCCGAGCGTTGTGCAGATAAAGGTCTACGGCGCGTCGCCCGTTATGCCGTCAGGGCAGGGAAGCGGTATCATAATTTCCGAGGACGGCTATATTGTCACCAACGCTCACGTTGTTGCCAATGCAAAATACGGCATAAGCGTTCAGCTTTATGATAAGACCGAATATTCCGCAGAACTTGTCGGAAGTGCGCCGCAGAGCGATATAGCCGTTATCAAGATCCATGCGGAGAATTTGCAGCCCGCACAGTTTGCCGATTCTGACCTGTGTGAGCTCGGTGACGAGGTCGTTACGATAGGTTCGCCCGCAGGTTACGAAAACAGCGTGACAAAGGGTATAATCTCGGGACTTGACAGAAAGATAAGAGCTGAAAACAGCACTTCGGCAATGCAGTGTATACAGATAGACGCGGCGATAAATCCCGGAAATTCGGGCGGACCACTGTTCAATATGTTCGGTCAGGTGATAGGCATAACTTCGTCAAAACTCGTTTCTTCCGATTATGATAATATAGGCTTTGCAATAACGATAAATGCGGCTAAGCCGATAATCGAAACGCTTATGGCAGACGGTATAGTTCCCGAAAGACCGAGGGTGGGGATAACTTATTATGCCGTTGATGAACAGACGGCGGAGCGCATAGGCGCTGTCGCGGGTCTTTATGTCGTGACGATAGATCCCGAATGTAATATCGCTAAAACGGATATCCGCGAGGGCGATATTATTACCGAACTCGGCGGCGTCCGCGTGAGCAGCGAAGAACAAGTGTCCGATGCGCTTAGCGAATATACAGCAGGCGATGAGATAACGGTAAAATTTTTCCGGCCGGCATCGCAGGACGATCTGAGCGAGGCAAACGGCGTTTATTATGACGCCGAGTTTAAGCTGAATTATGATAAGACCTCGCTGATACCCGCTGACGAACAAAAATAATTTTATAAAATATTTTTTATAAAAATAAAAACCTGTACGCAGTCTGACCCGCACCCCGTCAAGTAGACAGCGCAAAAAACAAAAATAATCTATGTATTAACCAAAAGCAGTCTGTGCAA
>CANPYF010000113.1 GCA_947587925.1 uncultured Ruminococcus sp. | reverse complement strand
CCGCTCTTTGTATACGCCTTTACCTTGTATTTGTATGTAGTACCCGCTTTAAGACCCGTGAATTTATATGTCAGCGTACCCGCCGAAACGTCCTTTACTTTATCCCACTTTTTGGTGCTTGTGTTATATTTATACACTCTGTAACCGCTCGCTCCGCTCACTTTGTTCCAGTTTATGCGCACTGCGTTGGTCGTGGAGGTGTATTTTTTGGCAATAACATTGCCCGGCGTTTTATTATCAGCGTCTATAAGCTCATACTTTATCTTGTTTTTGACCGCGTAATCATACGCCGCACTGTTTTTATAACAACGGATAACGAAATTTTTGTTTACGACTAATTTGCTGTTGTCATCATATTTAAAACCTAAAGTATAGCAATCCATTTTTGTAACGCTTTTAGGAATTTTAACCTTTTTTAAATTTACAAATCTATATGCAAATGGTATAGCAATCATTTTATCTTCTTTTATAGAAGTTAAAGTATCGGGAAAGATAATTTCTTCAATTTGTTCAACGTTTGTAAACGGGTCAATTGTCATTGCATCAAAGGTTTTAAATGCGCTCGGTATTTTAAGTACTTTTGTGTCTGACGGAATACCAAAAAGGGCAAATCTTTTTTTCGTATCTTTATCGTAAAGTATTCCGTTTTCCATACCGGTATACGGATTATCAGATGCGACAGTAATTTTAACATCGCCCCAGCCATATAGACCTATTGGAGAATAAGAAACATTATCACCGCTTATATCAAATTCTATACCACTAGGAATATAAACCTCTTTTAATGAACTACAATCAATAAATGCCGAGCCATGCATAAGGCAATGGTCGTTATCCGGAAGTGTAACGCTTGCAAGGCTTGTACAGCCTGCAAAAGAACTGTTGCCTATTTCCGTACAGCTATTTGGGATAACAATACTTTTCAATGAAGTACAGCCCTCAAATGCACCTCTTGTATAACTCAAATCACTTCCATATGCTCCTTCTATTATCTGCAAATTATTTGACAATTCAACGCTTTCCAGATTTTCACAATCCACAAATGCATCTTTTTCAATGTATGTAATAGTGTCCGGCATTTTTACAGATTTAATATTCTTGCAATCGGAAAAAGCAAATTTTGCTATGCCCACTACTTTTCTGCCGTCTAATTCCTGCGGAATAACTACATTTTCATCTTTTCCTAAATATGTCTTTTCATCAGTTATTTCAGATATATAAGAGTATAGTTCTATATCATTATTATCATAACAAGTGACAAGCTCAACGGCGCAGGAAATAACAGCGTTTCCGTTATCGTCAACGTAATAGCGGAAATCTCCGCTGACTTTGTCTATTCTTTCTCTTTTTTCCGTTTCATAATATTCATCGTCATCTTCATAATCCTCATCACTGACCGCGCTTGCAAGGATATTATCCTCAAACAGCACGTTATCGACCGTTGGCGCTCCCGCGCCGAGTATCAGCGACAGCGCAAGCAGACCCGCCAAAATTCTTTTTTTCATAGATAAACCTCCGATATGATAAATTTACAATATATGGTCTGCAAAAGCAGCCAAATTTGTATTATAATAGAATTATAGCACATTAATACGATAATGTCAACAGTATCTGTATAAAAAATCAACAAAATTACTGTAATACTGTGTTAAACTCAAAAAAATGGAGGGATACCGATGGTGAAATTCGCTGAAAAATTAAAGGAACTGCGGAAAAATGCCGGAATGACACAGCAGCAGCTCGCCGACCGCATATGGGTCACAAAAGCGTCCATAAGCTATTATGAACTGTCCGAACGCGACCCCTCGCCTGAGATCCTTATAAAGATCGCCAAGGTTTTTCATGTCACCACCGATTACCTGTTGGGTATAGAGGATAAACAGCTTTATCTTGACGTCAGCGACCTTGACGAGGACGAGATCCAGCTTTTACAGCACACTATAGATATATTAAAAAAGAACCGCAGCCGATAGAGCAAACGGCATGGACGGTTCTTTTTTTATGCGTGTTTTTATATGCAAAAAGCGGAGCTTCACAGCCCCGCCTTTTTTTATCATATTAAATTTTACTTTTTAGTAGTCGCCTTCTTAGTCGCGCTCCAAGCCGAGTAGGTCTTCTGACCGCCCGCGGACTTGTACGCCTGTAAACGGAATTTGTAAGCCGTGTTGGATTTAAGACCTGTAACTTTGTAGTTTGTAGAAGAAGCAGAGATCAGCTTAACGGTTTTCCACTTCTTGGAAGCATTGTCATACTGCTGGAGTTTGTAGCCGCTTGCGCCGCTGACTTTGTTCCAGTACAGCCTTACTGCGCTCGCGGACTTGCTTGCCTTGGTGATAGCAGGCTTAGCGGGCTTGGTGGCAGTCGTGATGGTGCTGCTCGCATTGCCCCAGACGGTCTGACCGCCGCTCTTTGTATACGCCTTTACCTTGTATTTGTATGTAGTACCCGCTTTAAGACCCGTGAATTTATAGGTCAGCGTATCTGCCGAAACGTCCTTTACCTTATCCCACTTTTTGGTGCTTGTGTTATATTTATACACTCTGTAACCGCTCGCTCCGCTCACTTTGTTCCAGTTTATGCGCACGGCGTTGGTCGTGCTGGTGTATTTTTGGGCGATAACATTGCCCGGCGTTTTATTATCAGCGTCTATAAGTTCATACTTTATATTGTTTTTGACCGCGTAATCATACGCCGCACTGTTTTTGTAACAACGGATAACGAAATTTTTGTTTACGACTAAATTGTAGTTGTCGTCATATTTAAAGCCTAATGTTCCATCATCTATTTTATTTACACTTTTAGGAATAGTAATCTTTTTTAATGAATCAAACAAACGGGATATATCATCAACTATTTTTGTGGCAGTATCCGGCAATACGATCTCTTCTATTTGATCTACATATGTAGTAACGGCACAATAACCATACTCACCAAACTCTTTTATACCACTCGGTACTTTAAGTGTTTTTACATCGGGATAAATCGCTATTATATGACCATTTTTCTTATCAAAAATAATACCGTCTTGTATGCCCGTATACGGGTTATCAGAAGCCACCGTATAAACCGTGTCTATCACGGATTTATTTTCTTCATAAGAATAATTGACCATGGGTCCAACAGGTGAATAGTCCGAAAAGTAACCGTCAATATAAAATTCAATTCCCTTTGGCAAATATACTTCTTTTAAAGCAAAACAATTAAAAAACGCCCAACCATCTAAAACACAATGTTCATTATCAGGAAGTGTAACACTTGTAAGATTTGTACAGCCTGCAAAAGTACTGTTGCCTATTTCCGTACAGCTATTTGGGATAACAATACTTTTCAAAGATGTACAGTTAGAAAATGCACCTGCTCCCCCATCTCCGTAAGTCACATCTATTGTTCCGGATATTCTATTAAGATTTTTTGAAAGCTCAATATTTTCAAGCTTTTCACAACCTGAAAATGCTCCGCCGCCAATTTTTGTAATAGTGTCCGGCATTTTTACAGATTTTATGTTATTGCAGTTAGCAAATGCGTTTTTAGCTATACTTACTACCGTTTTGCCGTCTAATTCCTGCGGAATTTCAACATTTTCATCATTGCCTGAAAATGCGGTTATTTCAGCCGTTCCGTCATCAAGAATTGTATATTTGTAATCTCCGCTTATTAATTCTCCGTCCTCATCACTGACCGCGCTTACAAGGATATTATCCTCAAACAGCACGTTATCGACCGTTGGCGCTCCCGCGCCGAGTATCAGCGTCAGCGCAAGCAGACTTGCTGATAATCTTTTTACTAACATATTGCATACACTACCCTTTCTTGTATTATTATATATCTTCTAAAGATATACTATATTGATTATATATCATTTTATTCCATATGTCAATAGTAATATGTAACAAAATTACGCATATTTATTATTTATATGTATTATAATGATAAAAACAGCTATCGGAGGGATAAATATGTTTGATGATGAAAAGTTTGCACAGCGGCTTGCTCAGCTTAGAATGGCAAAGGGCGTTTCCGCACGCGATATGAGTTTATCGCTCGGACAAAGCGACAGCTATATCAATAAAATAGAAAACGGCAGGTCGCTGCCCTCTATGCAGGTCTTTTTCTATATCTGTGAATATCTGGATATATCCCCCGCGGAATTTTTCAGCTACGGCATTAAAGAACCCCACATAACTGATGAACTAAAACGTGCCGCCGAAAGGCTGTCCCCCCGACAGAGCATTCATCTGCTCGATATAATAAACGATATTCTTGAAAAATAATTTATAGACTATATGCCGATAGTATGCAAAAAATTGGCGGAGTACAAAACTCCGCCATTCTTATTTTCTTAAAATTACTTCAGTTCAACAGTAGCGCCGGCAGCTTCAAGCTGTGCCTTGAGATCCTCGGCTTCTGCCTTGGAAACGCCCTCTTTGATAGCCTTGGGAGCTTCTTCAACAAGCGCCTTAGCTTCTTTAAGTCCAAGACCGGTGATAGTCTTAACAGCCTTGATAACGTTCATCTTAGCGTCATTGAAGGAAGCGAGAACTACGTCAAACTCGGTTTTTTCAGCTTCTGCGGGAGCAGCAGCTGCAGCGGCAGGACCTGCTGCGATTGCAGCGGTTACGCCAAATTCTTCCTGGATAGCGTCTACAAGCTCTTTGAGCTCGAGAACGCTCATGCTCTTTATCTCTTCGATCATATTCATAATTTTTTCAGATGCCATGATAATTTACTCCTTTTCATTTTTTTAGTTTTTCATTGTCAGCCGCAGACAGTTGAGTTAACTCTCGGCGGGTATCGTCAGCCGCCGTCAACTGGTCACCCGGTCGATCAGCCCCCGGTCGATCAGCCCACCTGCCGCCCGGTCGATCAGCCCTCGTCAGCCCACCAGCGTTTATGCGACTTTTACGCCGCAGTCGGACAGCCTGTCAGGCTGCGCCTTCCTCTTCGAGCTTTTCTGCGACAGCCTTGACGGTCGCGGCAAGCTTTGTAAGCGGTCCTTGGAGAGAACCAACAAGCTGAGCAAGCAGCGTCTCCTTTGAAGGTATCTTGGAGAGCGCGGTAACGCCCGCTTCGTCATATACGGTCTGTCCGATATATCCCGCTTTGAGGAAAAATTTCTTGTCACCAAATTCGTCGGCATACTTTCCGAGGATCCTTGCAGGGGCAGTTTCATCACTGTCCGAGACCGCTATAGCGGTAGCGCCGTTAAGAACATCATCAAGACCCTCTATGCCCGCTTCTTTGAAAGCAAGACGCAGCATAGTGTTCTTTTCAACAAAATAGCGGATATTGTTCTCACGCATTTCACGGCGGAGCGCGGTATCTTCCTCAACAGTTATGCCCGTATAGTCAACAAGCGCACCCGAGCAGGAATTTTTGATAAGCTCTGCAAGATCGGCGACCTTTTGCTTTTTTTCAGCTAAGATCTTTTCAGCTGCCATTATTTTCACCTCACGTTTTTAAAAATAACAGTTCGTTAAATAAAGAAAGCCCTCTTTGCGATAATAAAGACAAAGAAGGCAAGAAAGCATTTGCATATAATACAGAACGCTTCGCTCCTCGGTCGGACTTACCTTTGCGCCGACTGTCTTTAGATCACGAATGCTTTAATATTATATCATTTTTTGGGCGGTATGTCAAGCGGTACTGCGGGGATAATTGTAAATTTTTTCTTAACGCGGTCTCGCGTTTACCCCTACGCCAGCGCAACATCAAGCAGCATCATAATTAAAAATCCTGCCATAGTCCCGAACGTGCCTATGTGTGAACCGCTCAGCTTTGCTTCGGGGATAAGTTCTTCTACCACCACATACAGCATAGCCCCCGCCGCAAAGGATAACAGCCACGGCAGCAGTTCTGCCGCCAGTCCCGCGATAAACACCGTAAGTATGCCGAATATCGGCTCGACTATGCCCGAAAGCATACCGTAAACAAAAGCGCGTTTGCGGCTCATTCCCGACTGCATCAGCGGCAGCGATATGGCTGCGCCTTCGGGGAAATTCTGTATACCCATTCCCACCGCAAGCGCGATAGCCGCCGCAAGCAGTACCTTTGAATTGTTCTGCGCCGCAAGTGCAAAGGCTACGCCTTCCGCCATT
>CANPYF010000112.1 GCA_947587925.1 uncultured Ruminococcus sp. | reverse complement strand
TTCTTTGCTATGAATTTATGAAACAAAATGAAAAGCGGATAGGGGCTGTAAAGTCCTATCCGCTTTTTTGTATTTAAAAGCTGTGCTTTATACCATATTATAAAGATCGGGGAACATGGAAAGCGTCCTTTTGAGTATGCCGTTCATGTAGGCAATGGCAGTACCGTAATTTGTCATAGGCACGCCCGCGTCAAGCGCACACTTCATGCGGTAAAGCATTTCCCGCTCGTTTAGCATACAGCCGCCGCAGTGTATTATAAGTTTGTATTTTGAAAGTTCCTCGGGGAAGGTGTTGCCCGAACTGAGCGTTATATTCAGCTCCGCCCCCGTACATTCCTTGAGCCAGCGCGGCATTTTAACACTGCCGATATCATCACACTGACGGTGATGAGTGCAGCCCTCGGAAATAAGCACATTGTCACCGTCTTTAAGCTGCGCTATCGCCGCCGCTCCCGCTACGGCTTCTTCAAGGAATCCTTTATATCTTGCCATAAGTATGGAAAATGAGGTCAGCGGTATATCCTGCGGAACTACCTGCGATACATATTTGAACGCCTGACTGTCGGTTATTACCACCGCGGGTTTTTTCGCGCAGGATTCAAGCGTTTGGGCAAGTTCGCTTTCGCGGCAGACAACGGGAATGCAGCCCGCTTCGAGCAGGTCGCGGATAGCCTGCTGCTGCGGCAGGATAAGCCTGCCTTTAGGCGCGGCGGAGTCTATCGGAACGACAAGCACCGCAAGGTCACCGCCGTTGAGCAGATCGCCCACAAGCCTTTTTTCGCTCTTGCACAAATTTGCGGACGCGGCTATCTTCTCTTTAAGTTCGTATATATTCTCGCCCGTCTTTGCGCTTATCAGTATGCTTTTATCGTCCGTGCAGACTGTTTCGGGCGAAAGATCGTGCTTGTTGAGCGCGATAACATACGGGATATTTTTTTCCTCAAACAGCGCGACAAGTTCCTTGTCCGACTCGTTCAGACCGTTTCGGCAGTCGGCAACAAGCACCGCGCAGTCGGTCTTGTTGAGTACCCTTCTGGTACGCGCAACGCGCATTTCGCCGAGACCGCCCACATCATCTATGCCCGGCGTGTCGATTATCAGCACAGGACCGAGCGGCAGCAGCTCCATTGCCTTGGTGACAGGATCTGTAGTCGTTCCCGCAACATCTGAAACAAGCGCGATATCCTGATTGGTCACCGCGTTGACAACGCTTGATTTACCCGCGTTGCGGCAGCCGAAAAAGCCTATGTGCAGTCTTTCGCCCGAGGGAGTAAGGTTCATTTCCATAGTTCACCATTCCTTTGTCAAAAAATTTTATCGGAGTTTATTTTCTTGCGTTATTGATAGCCGAAACGAGCGCACGGACGCTGGAAACTATTATGTCCGAATGTCTGCCCGCGCCCCAGTAGGTCTTGCCGTCTATGACTATCGAAACATAAGATACCGCTTCGCTCTTTGAATGGCGCTCGAGCGCGTGCTGTTCGTAAGCGTCAAGTATAAAATCTATCCCGAGCGCGTCTTTGAGCGCACAAGCTACGGCGTCAAGCCTGCCGTTGCCCGTTGCCTCGTATATCTTTATCTCGTTGGTCGGCTTCATTACCGCCGTGATCTTTGCCGTTATACTGCCGTCAGCATTCTGCACATAATGCGCTTCGCTGACATTGCAGGGTTCGCTTATGTTGAGATACCTCTCCTTGAAAATATCGTAGATCTCGTTGGGCATAAGCTCGGCGTGACGGTGGTCGGAAACGCTCTTTACCGCATAGCCGAAATCTTCCGCCATTTTCTTGGGCAGCGAGTAGCCGTACTGCTTGTTGAGCAGGAAGCCTATACCGCCCTTGCCCGACTGCGAATTTATCCTGATAACATCGCCGTCATACTCTCTGCCGACATCTTTCGGGTCTATCGGCAGATAAGGCACGTTCCAATGTTCGGGGTCTTTTTCATCACGCCACTTCATACCCTTTGCGATAGCGTCCTGATGTGAGCCCGAGAACGCCGCGAACACCAGACTGCCCGCATAGGGCGTCCTTGCGTTTACCTTCATGCGCGTTACTCTTTCGTATATTTCGACCAGCGAGGGCATATCCGAAAAATCTAACTGCGGGTCTACGCCGTGGGTGAACATATTCATAGCGAGCGTGACTATATCCACATTGCCCGTTCTTTCGCCGTTGCCGAAGCAAGTACCCTCTATTCTGTCCGCGCCCGCGAGCAGTCCCATTTCCGAATCGGCTACCGCGCAGCCGCGGTCATTATGCGGATGGAGAGAAACTACCACATTTTCGCGGTATTTCATATTTTCGCACATATATTCTATCTGTGACGCATAAACGTGCGGCATGGACATCTCGACCGTAACGGGAAGATTTATGATAACCTTGCGTTCGGGCGTAGGCTTCCACACATCGAGTACGGCATTGCAGACCTCGAGTGCGTATTCGGGTTCAGTACCCGTAAAGCTTTCGGGAGAATATTCAAACAGATAGTCCGCGCCCAGCTTTTTGCGGTATTCCTCGCAGAGTATCGCGCCGCTGACGGCGATCTGCTTTATTTCCTCTTTAGATTTGCGGAACACCTGTTCACGCTGTGCCACCGATGTGGAGTTATAGAGGTGAACGATAGCGTGTTTGCAGCCCTCAACGGCTTCAAACGTCTTTTTGATTATATGTTCGCGCGATTGTGTGAGCACCTGAATGGTCACGTCATCGGGGATAAGATCTTTTTCTATGAGCGTGCGGCAAAATTCATATTCCGTTTCGCTTGCGGCGGGAAAGCCTATCTCTATTTCCTTAAAACCTATCTCAACGAGCTTTGCGAAAAATTCGAGCTTTTCCTCCAAACTCATCGGCACGATAAGCGCCTGATTGCCGTCGCGCAGGTCGACAGAACACCATGCCGGCGCTTTGTCGATATATTCCTTTTCAGCCCATTTCATGCAGGGATAAGGCGGCATAAAGTAGCCCCTTTTATATTTCGTATAATTTTTCATTATGATTTTTCCTCCTTAAAACTTACATTTATACGTTGATCTCGGTGCGTGAACGGGCGCATAGTCGCAGACCCACCCGTTGCATTTTCTGACCGCGCATATCCGCGACCCCCTTTCATCAATAAAAAAACCCGTCTCCTTATCATTTAAGAGACGAGCAAAGCTGCCGTGTTACCACTCTTATTCGCGCAAGGCTTGCGCCTATACGCCTCAATGCACATCTGACAATGTGCCGCCCTGTAACGGTGGCTTTCCGTGCGCCGCTAATTCCGTAAAACTGTCATAAGCCGCAGATAACAGACCGTATACCGCCGACAAAGCTGTCAGCCCTTATAAGCCTGTCACCCGTACCGCCTTTTGACCGGGTTCGCAGCGCCTGCTCGGGGAGGAGTTATTATCGTAAGGAGTGTGCCGCTTTTCACCGGCTGCGGCTCTCTGTCAGAATTTACGCTCACATTACGCTTTTGTTCCCTTCAGCGCATTTGGGTTTTTGATTGTTACTATATATTATATATTATTATTTTGAGAATGTCAATAGTGTTCACGAAAATTTTACGGAAAAACTCAAAGCGGGGAGCAGTACTCTCCCGCCTGCGCAAGTCACGCCTTGTAAGTCACCGCGATAGTCAGGCTCACTTCGCTGCCGCTGTTGTAGCTCAGCCGTGCATTCAGCGTTCCTCCGTCCGCGCTCCATTCCACTTCGCCGCCGCGGACATCTATGTTCAGTTCGCCGTAAGGCGTTTTTACCCAGCCGCGCGTGACCTCCTGCGCCGCTATTTTCAGCCGCAGACCTCTTTCGCCCGTCCTGACTATATCCGCACGCTTGTCGGACAGCCTTATCACACACCGCGCCGACGAACTGTCGGTGTAATCTATCACCGCCGCACCCTTGCCGTCAAATTTAAGCGAACAGGGGTACTGCTCCGTTATCCTTTCGCCGTCCGTGACAGATATAAGCTTCATGTGCGCGGTATTTTTGTTTATCAGTCGAGCGTGCATTGTATTATCTGTGCGTTTACGCTGTCGCCGAGGAATCTGCCGGCATTTTGTGCGAATAGCTCCGCGCTGTCGGTGCAGTAAAGTTCTATCTTCGCTTTATGGTCGGGCGAATTGAGCGCATTCTGCGCTTTGAGCGCGTCATACATCTGTGCAGCCGTCACCTTGCCGGGGGATATGAGCGTTACCCCGCTGCCCATAAATGCGCCGACCACATCTTCAAGCAGCGGAAAATGCGTGCAGCCCATTATCAGCGTATCCACGCCGCTGTTTTTTATATCGCTAAGATATTCCTTGACAAAAAATTCCGCAGGAGGACAGCCCACCTGAGTATAACCGTTTTCCACAAGCGGCACGAACATGGGACAGGCGCGGCTGAATATCTCGCAATGCGGCATAAGCCGTTTAAGTTCGCGCTCATAGCAGCCGCTGTTTATTGACGCCTGCGTTGCGATAACGCCTATCCTGCCGTTTTTGGTAGCGGCAGCGGCAGCGTCCGCCGCAGGTATTATTACTCCGCTGCAGCAGTTTACATGGCAGTCCGAAAAGATCGGCGAAGTCTCCATTACCGCCGAGACCGTTCCGCAGGCGACTATCATCAGCTTGACATTATGCTTTTCCATAAAGCGTATATCCTGCCGCGCGTATCTTTCGATAGTCTCGCGGCTTCTCGTTCCGTAAGGCACGCGGGCGGTGTCGCCGAGATAAACTATATCTTCGTGCGGCATCAGCCTGATTATCTCCTTTACGCAGGTAAGCCCCCCTACGCCCGAATCAAATACGCCTATCGCGTCGTTAAAGTTTGTCATAACTCAGATCAGTTCCTTTTTCAGAATGATATTCTTTCTTCGGCAAGTTCTATAAGTCTGCGCTCCTGCTCGGCGGGGGAAATTCCCGCCTGTTCCATAAGCTTGGGATACATACTTATATCGGTATGACCGGGCATGGTGTTTATCTCGTTGAGTACGGGTATATCGCCCTCGCAGAGGAAGAAATCGCAGCGTGCCAGACCCGTGCAGCCTATAGCCGTATAGGCTTTGAGCGCCTGCTGCCTTATCCTCTCGGCCGCCGTTTCGCTTATATCGGCGGGTATGACCGTCTGAGAGCTTTCATTTTCATATTTTGATTCATAATCATAAAATCCTTCGTTCGCGCTTTTTATCTCGCCCACCTGCGATACGAACGGATCTTCGTTGCCCATTACGGCACATTCGCACTCTCTGCCGATAATACCCTCTTCGATAAGCAGTTTTGTGTCCGACAAAAAGGCGAGCATTATACCGTCGCGCAGCTGCGCGGTATTTTCGCAGCGCGATACGCCGACAGAAGAGCCCGCGCGGCAGGGTTTTACGAACATCGGATATTTAAGCCTGCTTTCAGCCTGTGCGATAAACTCGTCAATGCGGTCTATATCGCTGTAGCGCATGGCTATATATTCCGCCATTTTTATACCCTTTGAGCCGAGTATGATATGCGTCATTTCCTTATCCATACAATTTGCGCTGGAGATCATGTCGCAGCCGACAAACGGCACGCCGCTCATCTGGAAAAGCCCTTGTATCGTGCCGTCCTCGCCGTTTTTGCCGTGCAGCACGGGGAATACGCAGTCCACCTTCAGATCATCGAAGCTGCCGTCGCTTTCAAGCAGGATAAAACCTTTATGAAGCGGGTCGGGACTGAAAATGCAGGGTACGTTGTCGGGGTGAAGTTCCCAACCTTTCAGATCGCTCGTATTGCCGATATATCTCATCCAGTGGCCCTGTTTGGTTATGCCTACGCATATGACCTCATATTCGTCCCTCGGTATGCTTTTTATTATGTGTGATGCAGATATTAGCGATATGTCATACTCGCTCGATCTTCCGCCGAATATAACGGCGACTCTTTTTTTAGCCATATTGTCAGCTCCTTAAATTTATGGTCTGAGCGAAGCTCAGACTAAAATAGAAATAACGCAATATTTACAATGCATTGTTTATAAGGTCATACCCGCGAGCGTTTCAAACGGGATATTTCCGCCGAACAGGTCAAGCGCACTGCCTATGGTGAAATCCACCCTTCCGCCGCCGAGCATTTTAAGCAGTTCTATATCCTCCGATGAGGATATGCCTCCTGCATATGTACAGGGTATCGGCGACATGGCGCATATTTCAGCCGCGCCGCGCTCTATGCCCTCAGACCTGCCCTCCGCG
>CANPYF010000111.1 GCA_947587925.1 uncultured Ruminococcus sp. | reverse complement strand
AGGTAATAATAGTTATCACTCCGGGTAATCATAGTGTATACGTCATACGGCGTGAGAGACACATATTCGAGATTGAACGCGGTGTTGATAGCGTCGCATACGAGGTCGGTATTAAGCGCTTCGAGTACCGTTCTGCCGGGAAGGATCTCAGCAGCCATAGCCGCAGAATGGGTCATACCCGAACAGCCTATAGTTTCTACAAGACATTCCTGGATAACTCCCTCTTTTACATTAAGAGTAAGCTTGCAGGTACCCTGCTGCGGAGCGCACCAGCCTATACCGTGAGTAAAACCTGAGATATCCTTTATCTCCTTTGCCTTTACCCATTTAGCTTCTTCGGGTATGGGCGCTGCGCCGTGCTGAACACCCTGAGCAACGGGACACATTGTTTCAACTTCATGAGAATAAACCATATTCACATAACTCCTCTCGTTTTTCTGAATGCTGCTGCGGATAGCAAAAAAGACAAGCTCCGCAGCTTCATACAATACCATTATACTACACATCTGACAATATTTCAAGTGGTTTTTTATAATTTTTTATTTTAATTAATATATTTTTTATGGATCTCCCCATGAAATTTGATTTTTGTTGTTTGGAAAGTTAAATTTTTCCAATAAGTTTTAGTGTCTTTGTGTTCTCTCCCCACGCCTGCGGCGGGGGGAGAACATATAAAAGTATTTATCCCGCTTTGTAAGTGGGGGTATAGATTATTTGTTACGTTTTGTGGGTCAAGATATAAAATATTTGCTCTGCTTTGTGGGTCGGGATATAAAGTATTTGCCCCGCTTCGTAAATCGGGATAAATTTTAAAAAATTTTTTTGATCCTCAACTCAACGCCCCGATATTCTCTTTAAACGTGTATACAAACAAAATAACAAACAACAAAATTTGTAAACCCTTCAAACGTGAGCAAAATGTTTATTTTCGCATTAAGTGCAGATAATAATAAAAATCAGCTGAAAGAAGGGAGTTATTTTTTATGAAAAAATATAATGCGGCAATTGCAGCCGTTTGTGCGGCTTTGATCTGCTGCTCCTGCGGTTCGCGCGATAACGGCTCGGGCGGCAGCGCTTCGGGCGGCGGTATAAACGGCGGTGTCGGCGCACAAACTACCGTGACCAAAATAAATACCGACCGAATGACTCGTCAGCCCGACACCGTTGAACCGGTCCAAGGTGAAACGGTTCAACCGGAACCGGTTCAGGGTGAAACGCTTTCCACGGAAAAGATAGGCTACGGGCAGGGGGTGCAGTTTGACGACAAGAACCGTCCGCAGGCTGCGCTCGATTTTAACAATTGTTACGGAAAATACAACGCGCAGGCGATAAGAGAAAATGAAAAGAGCATACTTCTGACCTTCGACCAAGGGTATGAAAACGGGCTTACCGCACAGATACTCGATACGCTTAAAGAAAAAAAGGTAAAGGCGGTATTCTTTATATTAAAGGATTACGCCGAGCGTAATCCTCAGCTTGTGCAGAGAATGATAGACGAAGGACACATAGTCGGAAATCATTCGGTGAGCCACCTTTCAATGCCGGAACTTTCGCCCGAGGAATGTGCGGAGGAAATAAACGGTATGCAGCAGTATATGAAGGAAAAATTCGGCTACGATATGACGCTGTTTCGCCCTCCCATGGGGGAGTTTTCCGAACAGTCGCTTAAAATAACCGCCGACTGCGGGTGCAGAACAATGCTGTGGAGCTTCGCCTATGCCGATTGGGATACGCAGTCTCAGCCCGACCCCGCAGAGTCGCTCAAAAAGCTGAACGAACGCGCACACGAGGGAGCGATATATCTTCTTCATTCCGTTTCGCAGACCAATGCGGATATCCTCGGCGATTTTATCGACCAGACGCGCAAAAACGGTTTTGAGTTTGAAAAACTGACTTAAAGATCTATCTTAAAGATAAAGAAAACCACCCGTCAAAAGGGTGGTTTTTTCATCACTGCTTATCGGAACTGCTGCTATCGTCCTTTGGAACGACCTCCGTTTGATGTTCTTTTTTTATCGGCTCGGTCGTAAGACCCTTATCATCTTCAAGCTCCGCGCGTTCGTTCAACATATCCGCGATCTTGATGAAATATTCAAGGGCTTCGTCATAATTATCCTGCATTTCTTCTATAGTACCGTCCATGGGATTTATAGGGCGGCGAAGGCGAAGATAAAGATCGTTCGGCATTTTTTCAAACCCTATATCCCTTGCCAGAAACGCAAAGTTGAGCGAAAGTCCCTTTTCATCGACATACGGATTATCGGGCAGCTTTTCGGGAAGATCGTCTGCGAATATCTGCTGTATATCCTCATCGGTATTTGAATCGGTTATCACCATTATTATTTCTCCCTGCTGAAGATTTGCCAGAAACTTGGAGTTGTTCGCAACGTGTATCTGATCGTACTGCGCGCTGTCAAGCGGCATATTCATGACCTGCACATACACCTCGCCGTCCCCGTTTTTATCCTCGCAAACGCTCTCGAAAATATCTTCAAGCTCAGCGGAATAATAATCCAGCCCGTCGTCGGCTATCAGCATTATCTGCATATCGGGGCGCACCCTTGTAACGGTGTCATACACCAAAAACGCCGTGACTATCACCGCAAACGCGCCCAGACATATCCATATCTTATCGTGATACCAGAAATTAGCCAGCTTTTCCTTCGGGGTCAGTTTGCGCTCGGGGGTATGCTCCTCCTTTATCTGCTCGTCCTCCTCGGCAATGCCCGCTTTCATTTTCATAAGATCGAGCTTATCCTTGGCAATGCTTGCGTCACGCGCCTTTTGCTGCTGTTTGCGCAAGCGTTCCCGCTCCTCTTCGTATTTTTGCTGAGCACGTTCGACAGCCTGCTGGCGTATACGTTCTTCCTCCGCAAGGGTACGCTCATACTCCTCGTCCTCGTCGGGTATAAGTGTGCCGTTGTCAGCGTCGGTATACAATTTATCTTTTTTATCCATTATATTACAATTTGCACCTGCCTTGATAACTGTTATGATGATTATAGCACACAACTATGAACGCGTTATGAATAATGGTGTGAAAATATGGTGAAAAAGGGGAAGGCTGACGAAAAGACATACAGCCGCTGTTTTCTATACATTTTCATATCATGCTTACCCCTTCGCCTCTATCTCATCTCTGTAAGCCTGCTCGACAAGGCGCATGGTGCGTTCTAATTTCATTTGCGATTCGGCATCGTCGGCGATCAGGGAGGCTTCTTCGGCAAACTGCTTGGCTTGGGCAAGTCTTCCCGTGTCAAGACAACAGGCCGATAAACCAAAGAGCGCGTCACAGGCGGTCGGCCCCGAAGCGGTTTCGAGCGACTGCATAAAAAGGCGTTCGGCTGCAAAAAGATCTCCGCGCAGATATTCAAAACAGCCCAGCGTGTGCTTTATCGAAGCCGACAGCTTGTCATTTGTAACGCTTATCAGCTGCATTTTTCCCGAGCGGTATATCCTTTCGGCGGTATCTATATCCGAACAAAGCACCGCACCGTATAAGCATACATTATAATAAACGGGTCGCAGCCTTTTTTCAAGCGTGTGATAATCCACCTTTTCAAGACTGCTGAATCCCTCAGTGTATCTTCCGCAGCTGAAAAGCATCTGGGCAAGCAAAATGCAGGCGTTGTTTTTCATTCCTCTTTTAGCGCATTTGTCCACCCAACGCTGTACGCCCGCCGCCGCTTTCGGCGTAAAGCCGTTTTTTCTTATCTCTGACATGAATGATGCCCTCGGCATACGCTCCGCGCTCAAAAAGACCGCCGAAAACAGTGCGAACATGGCAACGAACACAAGCATAGCGAACGCTCCGCCCGCTATCGGGAGCAGAGAAAATCTGTACGCTGCCGCGACCGCTATCTGCGTGACTATCGCCGAGGCGGCAAATACTTTTATAAGAACTATCAGCAGTCTTGACATTTCTAAGCCGCCCCCCTTAATTATCTCATTCTTCGTATGATATATCTATTGCATCAAGCGGCGCAGTTTCGCTGCTCTGCCCGTCATTATGATCTATTTCGTATCTGAGCAGTACGGATACCGCGCGGTCTATCGGTATATCCTCTTCTCCGAACGGACGTCTTATGGTGACATTATCCGTGCCGATAGTACCCGCGGGCAGGCGGGTCGAGCACATACCGTACATATCCGACAAACTGCCGTCATCAAATATCAGCTGCACGCTGTCAACATAAACAGAAAGATCGTCTTCGCACTTATTTTCATAATAACACCACATCACTATTTTTTCATCATCATAATCGTCATCTGGAGTTTTATCGGCATAATACCTTGCGGAGTTGTTGTAAATGCGTATATTTTCATCTTCATAAACAAGCACGGCAGTCTCTTTCGGGATATATTCATCTTCATGCTTCTGATATACTATATTTATAGGCTCGCTGAAAAAATGTTCATCATAAAACTCGTCATAAAATTCAAACCTCAGACAAAGAGAATACACATCATCATCAGGCAGCTGGTCTGTCAAGCCGCCGAGAGTACGCTCCTCCGAGCCGCCCGCTTCGACTATCGCGATAGTGGAGGCTCTTATAGACGCGGAATTTGCCACAACGTAATCGGTGAACATTGAATATTCCTTATCGTTTTCGTTTTCAAACAAAAGCGTTATGTTGTCATTTTCCGACCCGATAAGCTTTATGGAAAGCCCGTCATGATGATACAGCACATCTGTTCCGTAAATGCGCTCATCATCTGTATCATTTTCCACAAATATCGGTTTTTTTACTTCTATCTTTTGCTGCTGCGAATCGGCGGAAGATACGGAAACCGCCTGTTCCTTATCGGGTTTGAACAGCTTGACGGAAGCGAGCGCAGCCGCTGTCAGCAAAACGGCAATGCTGCAAAATGTGATCATCTTTTGTTTTTTGTTCATTGTTATCTCCATTGTCCTTTCGGGCGAATAAAACGGCACTGCTGCCGAGCGAATAACGCTTATTCGGATAATGCTTATCCGCGCTTATACGCTTCAAGATAATATATCGGCAGTCCTTGGGAGGAAAATTTTTCCTCGTACTCGGTCATTATATTATTATCTATCTGCGAATTATGCAGATCGAGCGATACATTTCTGAGTCCCCAGCCGCACTGCGAAAATTCCTGCAAAGAAAATTCAAACAAACCCGCGTTATCCGTCTTTTGTCTTATATCGCCGCCCGCTGAAAGAAGTTTTTCGTATATGGCAAGAAAATTCCTGTGAGTAAGACGGTGTGCGGCATAGCTTTTTTTGGGGAAGGGACAGCTGAAATTAAGGTATATCCTCTCGGCGGAGCCTTGCGGGATATAGCAGTCGAGATACTCTGCCGAGCCTTTCAAAAAACGCACGTTTTTCAGTCCGAGCCGCTGTGCCTTTTCAGCCGCGTCCACTACCACATTTGCGGACTTTTCAACAGCAATAAAGTTGATTTCGGGCTGACTTAACGCAAGTTCGGTGATGAATCTGCCCTTGCCGCATCCTATTTCAAGCGTAAGCGGCGCTTGTCTGCCGAACAGTCCGTCAATATCGAGCATATCGTTATCGTCCTTTACGGTATAATTTCTATCGGCGCGTTCCATAGATATTATCAGCCCGCCGCAGGCGGCTATACGCTCCTCCAGACGTTTTTTTCTTCTCATTCTCATATGATTCTTTCCTTTTAAAACCTTTGATAAGTATTAGCGTTTATGCTGTCATTTTTTCTTTATCGCCTTAAATCCCCCATGCTCGAAAAAATCACGGTCGGAGGTCACGTTTACCCACTCGGTAACGCTGCCGTCAAGAGGATTGGCATACGGATAAATATTTATCATCAATTCGCTGTCCTTTTCGCCCGAATACCTTGGCACAAAACGAAAAACGATCTGTTTTTTCATAGAGTTGACAAGCTCCTCCTCGCTCATTGCTCTGCCAAAAAGACTTTTATCGTCGCACAGCGGTATCTTAGCTTCGTCAAGCGGGCATCTGTAAATATGCTTGCCGTCCTTTTTTTTGTAATATTCGGGCTTGCGCTTGATAGTTTTAGGACCGCCGCGCGCGGGATAGATCATGTCCACCATATCTATTTTAAACGAACCGTTTTCCACCGCTTCTCCCGATATAGAGAGCATTACGCCCTTGTCGGAAGCCGCCCCGTCGCTCTCGACGCTTACGGAAAACGGCATACCGTTTATCATTACCGCACCGCAGGCGGTCTTTTTCAAAGCCACACGGGTACTGTCGCGCTTTTTTATCGCACGCGCGATCTCGTC
>CANPYF010000110.1 GCA_947587925.1 uncultured Ruminococcus sp. | reverse complement strand
CTCGGGGTCGGGAGTGGGCTCGGGGTCGGGAGTGGGTTCGGGGTCGGGGGTAGGCTCGGGATCGGGGGTCGGTTCGGGGTCGGGGGTAGGTGTGGGATCAGGATCCGGAGTTGGTGTGGGGTCAGGATCAGGATCGGGGGCGGGTGCGTCTAACAGTTCATAATCAAAACCGTTTTCTATTGCATAGGTTTCGGCTGATGAGCCGGAATAACAGTAGATCGTAAAGTCGGGGACTTTTACAAATTCGTAAGCTTCTTCTGCATCTTTTTTCTGTTCATATCCTATTGCATTTGAATCGACATCTAAATTAGTGTTTTTAGGAATAGTTATACTCTTTAATCCACAATCAGCAAATACGCACAACCATATTTGCTGTAGTCCGTCCGGAAGTTCAATTTCAGTAAGATTTTCACATTCTGCAAAAGCCTGATCTTCGATCACTTTTAACGACTGCGGTAAATTTACTTGAGAAAGATTTGTGCAGAAATTAAACATACCATATGGTATTATTTCCATATTATCCGGCAATTCGACACTTACAAGATTTGAACAACTTAAAAAAATAGCAACACCATATTCTGTTACAGTATCCGGAAGCGTTACACTTGTAAGACCATTGCAGCCTGAAAAAGCAAAATTGTCTATTTTTGTTACTGTATTCGGGAACTTTACACTTGTTATATTATTGCATTCTGAAAAAGCGCCTACACCTATTTCCGTTACTGTATCGGGGATAACTATATCTCCTTTAGCTTGAGTTCCGTCAATAAGAACGCCGTCAATAATAACAAAACCGTTTTCATCTGCCTGATTTAACAACCACGGAGTACCTGCAAAATAGTCTGCTCTTGACGATTGAAATTTTTCCGGCAATTCTACATCAGCAAGCTGTTTGCAATAAGAAAATGCGTTAATTCCTATACTTTCAACTGTTTCGGGAATTTTCACACTTTTTAACAATGTACTTGAAAATGCAAGCTCACCTATATCTAAAAGACCATCAGGCAATTCAACATTTTCAATTTTACATTCATCAAATGCTAATCTGCCTATATGCTCCAGATTCTGCGGAAGCTTTACACCTGTTATTTCAGCACTGTCAAAAGCTTCGGCTGCTATCGTTTTTACATTGTCGGGTATTTCCACAAAACCTGTACAATTTTTACCGTCAATCACTATATCATTTACAATTACAAGCTTCTCATTTTCTTTTTTATCATTTAGCCATTTAGTTCCTTCAAAAGCATAGTCCATTACAGACTCAACTGTTGACGGGATTTTTATATCATCAAGAGCCATGCAGTTAAAAAATAGTGCAGAGGGTAATTGCCATACGCAGCAGGAGGAAAGGTCAGCACTTTTAAGGGATGTGCAATTTGAAAAAGCCGAAAAACCAATATATGATACGTTTTCCGGCAATACAATGCTTTCAAGAGAACTGCATTCGGCAAAAGCAGAAAACTCTATAGACGAAAGACTTTCAGGAAAATTAACATCAGTCAAATTTGTACAGCCGCTAAAAGCGGAACCGCCGATATATGTTACCGTATCAGGTATCTTAACGGTTTTTATCGTAGTGTTGTTTTCAAATAAATTAGCTCCGAGTATAGTTACCGCTTCACCGTTTATGGTATCAGGGATAACAACATTTTCTTCGTTGCCGTTATAAGATTCTACGGAAACTATTTTATCTCCGTTAAAGTCTTCAGAAATATTAAATCTAAAGTCTTCATCAATAACGATCTCATTTGCGCTTGCCGCTATCCCCGCCGAAGGCATATCAATAACTGCCGACGGCAGACCTGTCGAGCCGAAGACCAGCGTAAGCGCCAGCACGCCGGCTATTATCCTGCGATTTTTCATAAAACATCTGTCCTTTCAAAAAAATTTATAATACTCAAAGCCTGCGGACAAGCACAGGCTTGGATATTTTAAGTATATTATAACTTATTATGGTTTAAATGTCAACATTTTTTGGAAGTTTTTTCTTTTAACTAAAACATTTGTTTATTCCCGAAAAATTTTTGCATGGATAACCGCTTTTTCGGTGCGTATACTATATTATAACCTGTTTCAGGTTAAATGTCAATGGGGCGTGTCCTTTCTTTTGATATGGCTTTTATTTTGCTTTGAGCATAGCTCAAAGCAACTTGCACGCCCTTGAAATTCGCCAAGGCGAATTTCCCAAATGTCGATCGACCCGCTTTTTTCTGTACCTATACTATATTATAACCTATTTCAGGTTAAATGTCAATACCCTTTGTTAAATTATTTATAATTATTTTATCGGTTTATAAGGAGGTCGATACCATGTATCCGAGAATCAGAAATTTGAGAGAAGACAAGGATATGACGCAGACGCAGGTCGCTAAGGCGCTCAATATGTCGCAGACAGGTTATTCAAAATATGAAACGGGGGAAAATGATGTCCCTACTTCCATACTGATAAAACTTGCCGAATTTCATAAAACTAACGTTGATTATATCCTCGGTCTTACCAACGTCAGCAAATATTATAAACTGCTGTAAAACGCCCCCGCACATTTTGAAAACAGCTCGTCTTTTTCCGCCCGCAGAACAGGGCGGCTTTTTTATTGAAAATTTTTTATTAAGTCTATTTACAAATCAAGGAAGCTGTGTTATAATATAATGTGAATAATTGCGTGTAAGGAGGAAACGAAGGTGCAGAAGGCATATCTTATATTAGAAAACGGAACTATCTTCGAGGGCAAAAGCTTCGGCGCACAGGGCGAAGCGGTCGGAGAAATAGTTTTTACAACGGCTATGACAGGATACCTTGAAACGCTTACCGATCCGAGCTATTACGGTCAGATCGTTGTTCAGACATTTCCGCTTATCGGAAATTACGGCGTTATTCCCGCCGATTTTGAAAGCGCACGTCCGCAGGTCAGAGCTTATATCGTCAGAGATCAGTGTCAGGAACCCAGCAATTTCAGATGTGAGGGTGTTCTTGACACTTTTTTAAAGGATAACGGCATTGTCGGTCTTTACGGTATAGATACCCGCGCACTTACAAGGATAGTAAGAGAATCGGGCGTTATGAACGGCAAAATAGTCACGGAGGGTACGGCGCTCAGCTTTGCGGATCTGCGCAGCTACAAAATAGTCGACGCCGTTAAAAATACTACCTGCCAAACAGAAGAAGTGTTCAAGCCCGAGGGCGAAATAAAGCGCAGGGTCGCGCTTTATGATCTTGGTGCAAAGCGCAACATCTGCCGCGAATTGGTAAAACGCAGCTGCGAGGTAACGGTAGTACCCGCGTTTACATCCGCCGAGCGGATAAAGGAACTTGCGCCAGACGGCATAATGCTGTCAAACGGACCGGGAGATCCCGCTGAAAATGTTGAGATAATCGAGCAGATCAAAAAGCTGTGCGAAATGCGTATACCGACATTCGGTATATGTCTGGGACATCAGCTGCTTGCGCTTTCACAGGGCGCTAAGACCGAAAAACTCAAATACGGACACAGGGGAGCAAATCAGCCTGCCGAAGAAACGGCGACCGGAAGAGTATACATCACCAGTCAGAACCACGGCTACGCGGTAATAAACAGTTCGCTGCCCGAGGGCGCTCATGCGGCGTTTGTCAACGCCAATGACGGCACTTGCGAGGGTGTGAGCTATGACTATATGCCCGCTTTTTCCGTGCAGTTCCACCCCGAAGCCTGCGGCGGCCCGCTCGACACGGGATTTCTGTTTGACAGATTTATCGCTCTGATAGACTCAAACAGGTCTTAATATACAGGTCTTAATATTATGAAAGGAAGGACTTATCAATGCCTTTGAATAAAGATATAAAAAGGGTGCTTGTTATCGGATCGGGCCCTATAGTTATAGGTCAGGCGGCTGAATTTGACTATGCGGGAACACAAGCCTGCCGCGCTCTTAAAGAAGAGGGACTTGAGGTCATTCTCGTAAACTCGAATCCTGCCACCATAATGACGGATAACGCTATGGCGGATAAGATATACATAGAACCGCTTACCCTTGAAACAGTTAAAAGGATAATCAAAAAAGAACGTCCCGACAGCCTGCTTTCGACTCTCGGCGGTCAGACGGGACTTACCCTTTCCATGCAGCTTGCCAAAGAGGGTTTTCTTGAAAAGAATAACGTAAGACTGCTCGGAGCAGACCCCGTTACCATTGATAAAGCCGAGGACAGACAGATGTTCAAGGACACCATGCAGTCTATCGGTCAGCCCTGCATACCTTCACAGGTGGTCAACACCGTCGAGGACGCTGTCGCGTTCGCAAACAGTGAGGGCATAGGCTACCCGCTTATCGTGCGCCCCGCATTCACTCTCGGCGGCACAGGCGGCGGAATAGTCAACAATGAAGAAGAACTGCGCGAGATAGCGGGCAACGGACTTTATCTTTCGCCGATAACGCAGGTGCTTATCGAAAAGTGCATTGCGGGCTGGAAGGAGATAGAGTTCGAGGTAATGCGCGATTCCAAGGGCAACGTGATAACCGTCTGCTCAATGGAAAACTTTGACCCCGTGGGCGTGCATACGGGCGATTCTATCGTTATCGCGCCCTGCGTAACGCTTGCCGATAAGGAATATCAGATGCTGCGTTCAGCCGCGCTTAAAATAATAGATACGCTGAAGGTAGAGGGCGGCTGCAACTGTCAGTTCGCGCTTAACCCCGACAGCTTTGAATACGCCGTTATCGAGGTCAACCCGAGAGTTTCGCGCTCGTCTGCGCTTGCTTCAAAGGCTACGGGCTACCCGATAGCCAAGGTCGCGGCAAAGATAGCCATAGGATACACCCTTGATGAGATCAAAAACGCCGTAACGGGCAAGACATACGCCTGCTTTGAGCCTGCGCTCGACTATGTGGTCGTAAAACTGCCGAAATGGCCGTTTGACAAATTTGTTTACGCAAAGCGTCAGCTCGGCACGCAGATGAAAGCCACCGGCGAGGTAATGGCGATAGGCACGACCTTTGAACAGGCGATAATGAAAGCCGTCCGCGGTGCGGAAATAGGTCTTGACTGTCTTATCTCCCCGAAATTTGAAGCAATGAGCGACGAACAGATACACCAAAAACTTTACGATTGCAGTGATGAACGCCTGTTCGTAGTATGCGAAGCGCTAAGGCGCGGTACTGCAGTTGAGGAGATATACGATATAACCAAGATAGATGAATGGTTCTTGTGCAAACTGCTCAAAGTCATTGCGCTGGAAAAGACGCTCATGACGGGCGACGATTCCTTTGAAACATACGAAACAGCCAAAAAGCTCGGCTTTACCGATAAGGTCATAGAAAGGCTGACGGGCAAGCCGATCGCCAAAAAGCTGCACGCGGTCTATAAAATGGTAGATACCTGCGCGGCTGAGTTTTCCGCGACTACGCCTTATTTCTATTCGACATATGATACCGAGGACGAAGCGGAGGAATTTATAGCCTCAAAGCACAGTGACAATCCCACCGTTATAGTTTTCGGCTCGGGACCTATAAGAATAGGTCAGGGCATAGAGTTCGACTATGCCTCCGTACACTGCGTATGGGCGCTTAAAGAGCGCGGATTTGACGTTGTTATCGTCAACAACAACCCCGAAACGGTATCGACCGATTTCGACACCGCCGACAGACTTTATTTCGAGCCGCTTACCAACGAAGATGTAATGAACATCATCAATATCGAAAAGCCTTACGGAGTAGTTGTGGCGTTCGGCGGACAGACAGCTATAAAACTTACCAAGCATCTGGCGGCTAACGGCGTCAACATAATGGGTACTCCCCCCGATTCCATAGACGCGGCGGAGGACAGAGAACGCTTTGACGAACTGCTTGAAATGCACGGCATAAAACGTCCGCAGGGATTTACCGTAATGACCTGCGAAGAAGCGCTCGAGGTGGCTAACCGTATCGGTTATCCCGTGCTCATGCGTCCTTCTTACGTTCTCGGCGGACAGAATATGATAATAGCCTTCGGCGACGCGGACATAAAGGAATACATGGCGATAATCCTTGCGCAGGAGATAGAAAACCCCATACTGATAGATAAATATCTTATGGGTACGGAACTGGAGATAGACGCTATTTGTGACGGCGAGGATATACTTATCCCCGGCATTATGGAGCATATAGAGCGCACGGGCGTACATTCGGGCGACTCGATAGCCGTTTACCCCGCATGGAACGTTTCGGACGAACTGATAGAACGCATTATAGACTGCTCAAAGAAACTTGCAGTTTCTCTCAAAACAATGGGACTGGTAAATATCCAGTATCTTATAAACGAAAACGAACTTTACGTTATAGAGGTCAACCCGCGCTCATCGAGAACGATACCCTATATCTCAAAGGTAACGGGCGTGCCTATGGTAGACCTTGCGACAAGGTGTA
>CANPYF010000109.1 GCA_947587925.1 uncultured Ruminococcus sp. | reverse complement strand
AACAAAACCTCCTATGTTTTCTATTATACCATAGGAGGTCTTTTTTGTCATTGTCCTTTTTTACTGGTTCGGTTCATGACAAACCATAGGAGGGCAATTTCTTATCTGTCTGTTTTTTTGTACTCATAAAAATCGTATCAATGTTCAAGCTTTTTAAGAAAAGCGCGTGTGCGGTCGTTTGAGGGATTGTCGATGACGTCCTGAGGTCTTCCCTGCTCTACGACAAGACCGCCGTCCATAAATACGACATGGCTGGAAACGCTTTTTGCAAAATCTATTTCGTGAGTTACGATCACCATTGTCATTTTTTCCGCGGCAAGCTCTTTGAGTACCTTTAAAATTTCGGCAGTAAGTTCAGGGTCAAGCGCGGAGGTAGGTTCGTCAAAAAATATCATTTTCGGCTTCATTGCAAGGGCTCTTGCGATCGCTACGCGCTGTTGCTGACCGCCCGAAAGCTGGTAGGGATAATAATCACCCTTATCCGAAAGTCCCATTTTTTTAAGCAGCGTTTCAGCCTGCGCCATTACCTCGCCCTTATCCCTTTTCTGAACGTGTATTGGCGCGTCCGTGATATTTTTAAGAACAGTGTAATGCGGGAACAAATTGAAATTCTGGAACACAAGTCCGAAATAACTTTTTATCTCTTTAAGCTCGTCCTTTGATACATAAACGGCTTTGCCGTTATCATCGCTGACCGCTGTTTTGCCGCAATAGATCATACTTCCCGCATCTATGGTCTCGAGCATTGAAATACATCTTAAAAATGTTGATTTTCCCGAACCTGACGGACCGAGTATAGATACCACTTCGCCTTCGGCAACATTCATGCTTATATCTTTAAGCACTTCAAGTTCGCCGAAGCTTTTTTTCAGATTTTTTATTTCAAGCAAATTCATGAGCAGATCATACCTCCCTTATCTGAAATAACTGAGTTTCTTTTCGATACGCTCCATAATGAACGCTACCGCAAAATTAAATACATAATAGAATACTCCTGCAATAAACAGCGGGAGGATCGTAGCTTCGGCTGCCGATACCTGTTTTGCAAGCGTGAACATTTCCGTGTAGGATATAGCAAACGCAAGCGACGTATCTTTTACAAGCGTTATGACCTCGTTTGTGATAGAAGGGATTATGTTCTTCATCATTTGCGGGAAAACTATCTTGAAAAATTTCTGCGATCTGCTGTAGCCGAGTATCTCGCAGGCTTCGTGCTGTCCTATCGGTACTGCCTGTATGCCCGAGCGGTAGATCTCCGCGAAATATGCGGCATAATTTAACGTAAATCCGATTATGACCGCATAGAATCGGTACGCAGTCGAGGTATTGACATGGAACAGGTAGTAAGGACCGAAAAATACTACCAGCAGCTGGAGCATAAGCGGCGTTCCTCTGACAATGGATATGTACAGCTTAACGAGCCAACTTAGCGGCTTGAATTTTGACATTCTTCCGAATGCGATAACAAGTCCGAGCGGGAGCGCAAACAGCAGCGTCAGCAGGAATATCGCAAGCGACGAGCCCACGCCCTTTAAAAGCTGACCGCATATCCTGCCAAGCTTCTGACCGAAACCTTCGGTTTCCTCTGCGGCTGTATCGGTCACAGTATCGTCCGCGCTAAGGCAGACGCTGTCTGAAAGTCCCCATTCATCGGCGATCTTAGCAAACGTGCCGTCATCAAGCATTTCAAGAAGGGTCTGCTGCACCTCATCACGCAGTTCGGTATTGCCCTTTAAAAAGCCTATCGCATATTCCTCCGAGGAAATATGCTCGTCGAGCATTACAAATTCTCCGCCGCGTGCTTCAAGTTCATAATTGGCAACGCCTATGTCCATACATATAACGTCTACAGCGCCGCTTTCAAGATTCAAAAACGCACTGTTATAATCACCGACCTGCTGCAGTTCCTTAAAACTCTCGGCGAGCGCCTTATTTTCATCAGTTGCGTCGTCCCCGGTAAACGCTGCGAGCGCCGAACTGTCAGACTGCACTGCGACTATTTTTCCGCTCATATCCGAAAGCTGTTTAATATCGGAATCCTTTTTTACGACCGCCACCTGCGAATTATCGACATAAGGCGTACTCCATGTGTAATCCGATTCGCGTCCGTTGAGCGTAAAACCGTTCCAGATACAGTCTATCGCGCCGGTTTTAAGTTCCATATCTTTCGAGTTCCATTCTATCGGCTGTTTTACAAGCTCCCAGCCGCGCCGTTTGCATACCTCCTCGGCAAGAGATAGGTCAAAACCGACATATTCACCGTTATCGTCCTGATAACCATACGGCGGAAACTCCGCGTCAAATCCGACCGTAAAGGTCGTTCGCTCACTGCCGCCCTTATCCTTCTTACCGCACCCGATAAAAAGGAGCATGGTCAGCAACAGCGGTACCAAAATCAAAATTCTTTTCCTCATATTCTTCCTTTCTTCTTTTTTCACGGATCCGTCTCACTTCGTCTTGGTTGGGTCTATCAAGATTCAGACCGCGTTTTTTACTGTTGTTTGAAAATTTTTGTTCGTTTATGCAAACAATGTATATATTATAACATACTCTAACATTTTTTTCAAGTAATTTTAAAATATTTTTTCTTGTTAGTCCGAGCAGGTCATTTTTAATGCTGTCAATTACCTTTGTTTATAATTATTCTGAAAACTGCGCCGCCATTGTCGGAATTTTCGGCGCGGATAATGCCGCCGTTAGATATTATTATCTGCTTTGCAAGCGCAAGACCTATGCCGTATCCTGCGGAATTTCTTTTTGATCTGTAAAATCTGTCGAAAATATTAGGCATATCCTCGGAGGATATACCGCTTCCGCTGTCTGAAACGACAATTTCCGTATAGATAGGATTTTCAGCCGCGCTTATTCTGACAGCAGAATTTTCGGGCGCGTGTTCTATGCAATTTTTCAGTATATTTTCAAGAGCCTCCGCACACCATTTTATATCTCCGTAAAACCCCGCTCCCGCAGCAACTGTTGCTTTAATTTCAACAAGTTTAAGTTCAGCTGCAATTTCAAGCGGTTTTATTGCCCGCGCAATAAGTTCGGCGCAGTCGGCTCTTTTGCGGTCCATTGTTATAACGCCCGCGTCAAGCTGAGAAATTTTCAGAAGTACATCTATCAGCCATTGCGTTCTTGAAAGCAGTTCGGTCATATCGCGCAGATAATTTATTTGCTCGCGCCTTGAAAGTTCACGTTCCGAAAGTATTGAAATTATAAGATTCATGGAAGTCAGCGGTGTTTTCAGCTGGTGAGAAATGTCCGCAAGCGCGTTTGCAAGCTTTAATTTTTCCTGCTTTAAAAGTGCATTTTGTTCTCTCATGCGTATGGTAAGTTTTGAGATCTCGTCCGAAAGAATACTTAATTCGCCCTCGGTATAACTGTTTAATAAAACGCTGTCTATACCGTGCAGTACTCTGTCAATATCGGAGGAAAGCGAGGCGATCGCCGCATATTTTTTCTTATCAAAAAATATTTTTTCCGCAAACAACAATATCCCTAAAACAAGGCAGACTGCCGCGCAGACAGGTGAAAAAAATAAACATATCACGGAGCTTATAAACGTTAATGCAGCATGAATAGCCGTGTATTTTTTTATTTGAGGTTCCGAAAAAATTTCTATATTATTCACCCGCCTTATACCCCAGTCCGCGGACTGTTTTTATTATTTTCGGTTCTTTGGGATCATCGCCTATTTTTTCTCTCAGCCGCTTTATATAAACGTTCAATGTGTTATCCGAAACGAACGCGCCCGAAGCCGCCCAAAGCTCCTCGGCAAGTCTGTCGCGTGTTATAAGCACGCCGAGATTTGAAAAAAATATCAGCAGCAGTCTGTATTCAAGTGCGGACAAAAATATCTCTCTGCCGTTTTTAAAAACCGTACCCTTTGAGGTATCTATCATAATATCCCTACAGCCGATAAGCTGTGAGCCGCCCTTTTTCCGCATTGCATTTTTTATTCTTGCCGAAAGCTCTCTTGGTCTGAACGGTTTTGCGATATAATCGTCCGCTCCCATCTCAAGTCCCGCGACTGTAAAGCCCTCGTCACCCGAAGCAGTGAGAAATATCACAGGCATATCCGATCTTGCCCTTATCGCCGAGCAAACGGAAAATCCGCTTCCGTCAGGCAGCGAAATATCCAGCAATGCGCAGTCAAAGCTTTTTTCGTTAAAAAGCCGCAGTGCCTCGGTTTGTCCCATGCAGTGGGTGACCGTAAACCCTTCTCCGGAAAGAAATTCTATAAGGTGCTGCGCAATATCGCAGTCGTCCTCAACAAACAGGATACTATTCATTTTTTGGCTATCCCCTTTTAATATCACATAGATCTATCCATATCCGACAAAATAATTATATCACAGTAAAATGCAATTTGTCAATAAGGGTATGAAAAAATCACTATAATACGCCAAAGTGACATTTTTGTAAGCAAAAAGTCATTACAAAGTCATTATCATATGGTATAATTAAAAATGAAAGGAGCTGTGTATTATGGAGGATATTTTGAAAATAGAAAAGATCAGCAAGATCTACGGCAAAGGTGAAAATGCTGTCAAGGCGCTCGATAATGTCAGCTTTAGCGTACCTAAAGGACAAATGACGGCGATAATCGGTCCTTCGGGTTCGGGAAAATCAACGCTTTTGCACATAATAGGCGGCGTTGAGCGGCCGACCGAAGGGGCTGTGCTGCTTGACGGACAGGACGTTTATCAGCAAAAGGACGAAAATCTTGCCATATTCCGCCGCCGTCAGGTCGGACTTATCTACCAGTTTTATAATCTGATACCCGTGCTGAATGTCGAGGAAAATATAACACTTCCAGCGCTTATGGACGGAAGAAAGCCTGATAGAGAATATCTTGACAGGCTTATTGAAAAACTTGGTCTTGCCAACAGGCGCGGACATCTTCCCTCGCAGCTTTCGGGCGGTCAGCAGCAGAGAGTTTCTATCGGCAGAGCATTGTTCAATTCGCCTGCGGTAGTGCTTGCGGACGAGCCTACCGGTAATCTTGATTCAAAAAACAGCCGTGAGATAATAGAACTGCTGCGCCGTTCAAACAAGGAACTAAAGCAAACTATGATAATTATTACTCACGACAGCAGCATAGCGCTGCAGTGCGACAGGATAATAACGCTTGATGACGGGCATATCGTCAACGACGAGGTGATAGTATGAAATTTTCCGCATATCTTGCACGCAAATATATTTTTGCACAAAAGCGTCATTCCCTGCTGACTATATTGAGCATAACGGCGGCGGTCGCGCTGATAACGGCGATATTTACACTTGCGTCTTGTTATTGGATAAGCGCCGGAAATATTTCGACATATGAAAATAATTATCATGCAAAAATATACGATCTGACGCAGGAGCAGGCGAAGCTGCTTGAACAAAAAGATTTTGTCGATAAAGTTATTTTCAGCAAAGAAAATATTACCGATCAATTCGGTGAGAACAAAAATCGCACGGTAACAGAAGTTATGTTCAACAGAAAGGTCGACGACTGCGATCTGTCGCTGCAGGAATGTTTTAACGAATGGGGTTATTCTCAAAACGAAGTGGAATATTATCTTAATAACCGTGCGCTGTTTTATCAGGTAATAGGATTTGACGCGAAATATAACCTGCTGCAAATGGCTGCCGTACTGTATATTTTTGTTCTTTTTATGATATTTTGTTCACGTTTTATCATAGATACCGCGTTTGAGATCTCATCAAAGGAACGCGAAAGACAGTTTGGAATACTGCGTTCGGCAGGCGCATCAAAAAAGCAGATCGCGCGGATCTTGCTTTACGAGGGCGGTTATTTTTCGCTGATAGGCGTACCGCTCGGTCTTGGCGCGGGCATACTTCTTGCATTTATAATTTTTAAAGCTGTGCTTACAAGCGGGATCGCCGAGACCGTTACAGCAGATCCGACAGCGGGCGAAAAACTGATAAATTTTTATGTATACCCGCCGCTTTTAGCGCTGTCCGCAGTGACGGGTATTATCTGGGCGCTGCTTTCTGCCTACGGCACGGGAATAAGATGTGTTAAAAAAGACCCGATCGAAGCAATACGTTCGCGCGAAGCGGCGGTCGAAAAAGTGAAAAAAAGAAGCTTATCCGCAAAAATTTTCGGGATAAGCGGCAAACTTGCAGCAAGAAATATCCGCCGCTACAAAAAGAGATTTATCATAACGATAATTTCAATGAGCCTTTCAATATCGCTGTTTGTTATGGTAGACTATGCGGTGCGCTGCTTTGACAATATGAATACTCCGGGCGACGGAACGATCTTAGCGCAATATGACAGCGATATGATCTTTGAAATCATATCTGACGTAAATACGGAGGATCTGAGCGAATATATTAAGCCTGAAAAAATTGACATATCCGAATATAAAAATAAGGTGAAAAACAGCGGTTATTTCAGCAATATCACATTGCAGATCTCAAAAATTATGATAACAAAAAACGGTGAATTTCTGCCGATATATTTTATAGACAAAGATCATTATGATTATTTCACATTCAGGAATGCACCGATCCGCAACAAGGAAAACAGTAATCCGCATCAAGGAACGCACCAATCC
>CANPYF010000108.1 GCA_947587925.1 uncultured Ruminococcus sp. | reverse complement strand
AATAAATATAAGAATTATTAAGTCTGTAAACAGTTATATCATATGGATACTTAAAACGAAACCTCATTGCATTAAATCTTATATGTCTTGTCTTGCCATTATTATCTTCTAATTCAACAACTAAAGCCCCAAATCTGCTGCAAGAACCATGCTCATATCTGATACATTTTCCTGTTTGCTTTTCTCCGTTTTTCATAATCGCTATGTCAAGTTTCAGCATTTTTCCTATATATAATAAAGGCAGAGAAGTAAATACAATACCAATTGATATTAGAATAAGAAAAATCAGAGCTTTTCTTAAAGAATACAGATTTGCCATAACAATAACAAAAGAAACAAGGACTACAAATATCAAAATTATCGTTCTGTTCTTCATATTATTACTCCAATATATTCAGATCTATCTTATTATCAACGCAAAAGTAAAATGAAACTTGCTCTATAATGCTATACAAATTTCTGCCTATATTTTAATTATAAATTATATGGAAGTTTTTTTCAAATACATTTTGGTTACAATTTGTTACATGAGCATTACACGATAGAACTTATATTTTTTTTCGCAGTATTATAGGCGAGGGCAGGGAACAGCAGAATTATATAACAATATGATTTATCATTTATACACAGTATATTAAAGCCTTATTAAACAAATTATGCTAAAATTATTTTACTGTTTTAATAAAGGAGGCATATGATATGCGATATGTTTGCGATGTCTGCGGTTACATCTATGATGAGTCTATCGGAGATCCCGACAACGGTATTCCCGCAGGAACCGCTTTTGCAGATCTTCCTGATGATTTTGTATGCCCTCTCTGCGGAGTAGGCAAGGATCAGTTTTCACAGGAATAATTTTTTATCGGATCATAAAAAAGCCTGTACGGTACTTAACGCCGTGCAGGCTTTTGATCTTTTATTTTAAAATTATTGTCCTGCAATTTTTATCCTAAAATAGCCGCGGCTATTTGCATAGGCGTGCCGTTTCCGTCAACGATAATATCTGAATTTTCCATATATAGCGGTCTGCGGTCGTCAAAACGCTGTTTTAGCTGTTCTTTCGTGGAATTGTAAGCTATCGGTCGGTTGGGATCGTTTTTTATACGCGAATAGCAAAGTTCAAAATCAGCGTCGATGAACACTACTGTTCCGATAGATCTTGCAAGCTCTCCGTTTGCTTTGGATAAAAGCGCTCCGCCGCCTGTTGCAACTACTCCCGCGGAACTTGGCAGATCGGCAAGCGCGGCGCTTTCGGCGCTGCGGAAATAAGGTTCTCCTTTTTGCTCGAAAATTTCGGGTATGCTCATTCCTTCGCGCTGTTCTATGTATTTATCCAGATCTATAAGCTCCTTGCCGAGTTTTTTCGCTATCAGCGCACCGATCGTGCTTTTTCCGCAGCCCATAAACCCGCAAAGATACACAGGTCTGTTTTTTTTCAGCATAAATCCACCTCCGAATGTCAGAACATAAAATCTCTGTCTATCTTGCGCTGCATCATGTTGATTATTTCCTCTACCTCGTCGTCGGTATAGGTATCGCCGTCCCATATCTCATGCGCTTTCACAGCCTGCCATACGAGCATGGACATACCGTTTGAAAATTTTTTGCCCATTTCAAATGCCTTTTTAAGCAGTACCGTCATTCCCGGATTATAAATAACGTCAAATACTGCGCCGCTTGCGGCTATCACTTCATCTGTAACAGGGCAGGCTTCCGTTTTGGGGTACATACCCACAGGCGTGGCGTTCATAAGCAGATCGTACCTTTTAGATGTGTCTATGGCGGTATTGAGTACTATCTCGACCTTAGCGTTATGCTTCATGTCAATTATATCTTTTCTCGCCTGTACGGCAAGCGGCAGATCGCTTTCAAGCACCGCGATAGTCAGCTCCGCACCCGCAAGCGCCGCTTCTATAGCCATCATTCTGCCAACGCCGCCGCAGCCGATAAGCAGCACTTTTCCGTTCAACTCGACCTGCATAGCCTCAATAGATCTGAGAAAACCCATGCAGTCGGTGTTGTAACCGACCTTAACTCCGTTTTTTATATCAACACAGTTGACGGAATTGTATCTTGCCGCGCTGCTGTCAAGCTTGTCGATATATTTTATTATATCCTTTTTATAGGGTATCGTTATATTATATCCCGCAAGCGAATTGAGGTAAGCCGCCGTTTGCTCAAGTTCTTCGGGCTTTGATTCGGTAAGTTCGTAAGAGAACTCGCGGTTTTTAAGCTCAAACAGTTCCTTGTGTATGGGCGGCGACATTGAATGTCCTAATTTTTCTCCGAGCAGTGCGTATTTTCTTTCCATAAATCAATCATTCCTTTTATATAAAATATTTATTGTCAGCCTTTAGCGTCATACCAGCTTTTTCCTAAATGGACGTCCGCTATCATCGGAACGTCAAGTTTGACGACAGATTCCATTTCTTCCTTTAATATTTTTGCAGCTTTAGGAGCAAGCTCTTCGGGGGCTTCTATTATAAGTTCGTCATGTACCTGAAGAATAAGCCGTGCGCCGCTTAACTCCTCTTTCAGCCGTTTGTATACGCGCACCATTGCCAGCTTGATTATATCAGCCGCTGCGCCTTGGATAGGCGCATTCATAGCCGCGCGTTTGCCGAACGCCTGCGTTACCTTATTTGAGGCGTGCAGTTCGGGGATATATCTTCTTCTGCCGAATATAGTTGTGACATAGCCGCATTTCATTGCGTTTTCCACAGTGTTATCCATAAATTCCGAAACCTTGGGGAAGTTATTCAGATAATTTTTGATATATCTGTTTGCTTCGGCTACGCTTACTCCTATATCCTTTGAAAGCGAATAAGCCCCTATGCCGTATATTATCCCGAAGTTTACAGCCTTTGCCGCCGAACGCATTTCGGGTGCTACCATATCTTCGGGGATATCAAAGACCTGTGCCGCGGTAGATGTGTGGATATCCTTTCCCGACAGGAATGATTCCTGCATATTTTTATCGCCGCATATTCCCGCAAGGACGCGCAGTTCTATCTGAGAATAGTCTGCGTCGACAAGCAGAAAACCGTCCTCGGCGGTAAAGAATTTGCGCATCTGCCTGCCTATTTCCTTTCTGACCGGGATATTCTGCATATTAGGCTCGGTCGAGCTTATTCGTCCCGTGCGGGTCTCGGTCTGCTTGAAAATGCTGTGTACTCTGCCGTCCTCATGCACCTGTTTGAGCAGACTGTCAACGTAGGTCGAGCTTAACTTTGAAAGCGTGCGGTGACGAAGTATCAGCGGTATTATCGGGTGCTTATCCTCTATCTCGGCAAGCACCTCGGCATTTGTAGAATAGCCGCTTTTTGTCTTTTTTTTGCAGGGCAGACCAAGGTCTTCAAATAATATCTTTCCAAGCTGTTTCGGACTTGCTATATTAAACTGCTGTCCCGCAAGTTCATATATCTGCTTGGTGATGCCGTCTAATTCTTCCGAAACTTCCTCGCCGAATTTTTTTATCCCTTCCGTATCGGCATACACTCCGTAAAATTCCATAGAGGCAAGCACCTCACAAAGCGGCAGCTCTATGTCGTAATACAGCTTGCTCATTTCAAGCGCCTCAAGCTCTGTTTCCAGCCGTTCGGACAGTTCCGAAACAGAAGCTGCGGCGGCATATTCGTTCATATCGCTGCGGTAAGTGACATGATACCTTGCGCAAAGATTTTCCGCCGTATATTCGCTTGCCTGAGAATTGAGCAGATAACCTGCAATATCGCACGAGAATACAACGCCGACAAGCTGTGAACCATGCTCGAAGGCATAGCGGTGAGCGGTCTTTGCGTCAAAGCATTTCTTTTTATGCTCTGATGAAAAATATGATATGATATTTTTTTCGTCTGTGGTATGAAATATCTGATCGCAGTATGAAACGGCAAGTGTTTTTCCGTCAAAGGTAAATGCGGAATCTCCGTCGGGCATATTTTCAGCCGTAAGTTCGTCTGTAGGAAGCGGTTCAAACTTTTGTGCCGAGTCCGATGTTTCGGGCACAGGGCTTTCCTCATCTTCCGAAATGAGCTTTGTAAAAAGCTTGTTCATTTCCAGCTCGGCAAGCATTTCTTTAAGCGTCTTGATATCCTTTTCGGTATTTTCATATGCCGAAATATCCTTTTCAATAGGTGCGTCAAGGCATATGGTCGCAAGAAATTCGGAGCGTTTTGCGTCGTCATATCCGGCTTCGAGTTTTTTTCGCACCGAGGGAGCAAGATTTAAATTGTCCAGATTTTCGTACAGTTTATCAACACTTCCGTTTTCTTTTATCAAAGCCGAAGCGGTCTTTTCGCCGATACCCTTAACGCCCGATATATTGTCCGAACTGTCGCCCATAAGCGCTTTTAGCTGTATCAGCTGAATGGGTTCAAACCCATAGTCGCGGCGAAAACGTTCGGGGGTATAGTTTATAGTTTCTCTGTTTGTCGCAAGTCGCACGGTGCAGCGTTCGGTTATAAGCTGAAGGCTGTCGCGGTCGCCTGTGAGTATAAAACATTCGTCATTTTCTCCGCTGAAAATTTTGGATACCGTGCCGAGGATATCGTCCGCCTCGTATCCCTCACATTCGATTATTTTAACGCCGAGACAGCGCAGCAGCTTTTTGATAAACGGCATCTGATATGCAAGCTCTTCGGGCATACCCTTGCGGTTGGCTTTATATGAAGCGTCAGCTTTATGCCTGAACGTCGGCGCTCTGAGATCAAACGCCACTGCCGTGCAGTCGGGCTCGACCTCGGCGATCTCTTTAAGGTAAATATTCATAAATCCCGTGACCGCATTCGTATAAACGCCCTTTGAGGTAGTAAGCATTCTTATTCCGTAGAATGCTCTGTTCATTATGCTGTTGCCGTCTATAGCAAGTATCCTCATAATATATTCACCCTCCGTTAATTTTCGCTTATTTTATCAAGAGAAAGCGTTGCAACTCCGTTAAGCGAGGAGTCGGCGCGTTTGCCGCTTAAAAAATCAAAATATCCTTGGCAGGCGATCATTGCCGCGTTATCTCCGCAGTATTTCATATCGGGCAGAAAAAGCTCGTATCCCTTTTGGGCGCATACCCTTTCAAATTCTCCGCGAACGCCCGAATTTGCGGAAACTCCGCCTGCAACTGCGATTTTTTTGATGCCTGTCTTTTCCGACGCCGCTATAGTTCGTTCGCACAGCGTCTGCGCTGTCACATGCTGAAAGGAAGCGGCAATATCCGCACGGTTGATCTGCGTACCCTTTTGCTGCGCGTTGTGAACGGTGTTGATAACGGCAGTTTTCAGTCCCGAAAAGCTTAGATCAAATTCGCTGTCAGCAATTCTCGGCTTGGGAAATTTAAATGCGTCGGGGTCACCGTGCTTTGCTGCTTCGTCTATATATTTTCCTCCGGGATAATCGAATCCGAGCGCCCTTGCCGTCTTATCAAAACATTCGCCCGCCGCGTCGTCGCGCGTTTTGCCGATCACCTGATATTTCGTATAGCCGCAAACCTTTATGATGTGACTGTGACCGCCCGAAATGACAAGACAGATATACGGCGGCTCAAGGTTCGGGTGGGTAAGATAATTTGCCGCTATGTGACCCGCAATGTGGTGTACGGGTATGAGCGGCTTGTCTGCGGCTATCGCCAAGCCTTTTGCAAAGCTTATTCCTACCAACAGCGCACCGATAAGCCCGGGCGCATATGTCACCGCCACCGCGTCAATATCGTCAAGTGTAACGTTCGCTTTAAGCAGCGATTCTTTTACCACCCACGATATATTTTCCGCGTGTCTGCGCGACGCGATTTCGGGTACGACCCCTCCGTAAAGCCTGTGTTCGTCTATCTGACTTGCAACAACGTTTGAAAGCACTGTAACGCCGTCTTCAACGACCGCCGCTGCGGTTTCGTCGCATGAGCTTTCTATTCCCAAGATCTTCATTTTATTCGTCCTTTATAAATTTATGTTTTGTCAAGCTGTGTGATATATATCCCGCGCAGATCTTCGCTCGGCGTGCCGTCCTCATTCTGCGTGTAAAAGCTGCGCTCGACCTGCATGAACGGGCTTCCGCCCTTTTTTCCCTCTATAAGTACGAGCCAAGGGGAAGTGTACGCATTTTTGGACACAAAGCGTACCCGCTTGGGTTCTATCCCCGCTGAACGCATATCGCAGATCATATCCGCAAGCCTTTCGGGGCGGTTGCATACGCACAGTCTGCCGCCGAATTTCAGCGCCGCCGCCGCTGTTTTGCATACGTCCGAAAAGGTGCATAGCACCTCGTGGCGGGCGTTTATATCGGCGGTCTGAGCGCTTTTTATTCCCGCACCGCTGCGCTTATAAGGCGGATTGCAGGTAATAACGTCAAACATTATGCCGCTCTTGTAATTTTTCAGATCGCCGCATACGGTTTTAAAATTTTCAAGTCCGTTTTTTTGTACAGTCATTTCAAGCAGCCCGCAGGCTTCCTCGGCTATCTCGACCGTTTCAATATATTTTGGCAAAAACCGCTCGTACATCACCGCGGCGACTATCCCGCAGCCGCTGCAAAGATCGCATACCGTATCCTTATGACGCGGGGCGGCAAAATCCGCCAGCAGAAAAGCGTCTGTTCCGAATCGGTGGGCGGACGATACATAAAGCTGTATCCGCCCGAGTTTTTCGGTTTTCAGACCCGCTGCCTGTGTCATTCTGCGCACTCCTTTTTCATAAATTTTGTCATTATATATGCGTTTTCGACAGGGTTTTCATAAAAATTTTTTCGCTCGCCGACTTTGGAAAATCCGTATTTTTCATAGAGCGTTATCGCGGGCAGGTTCGACACTCTGACCTCCAGCGAAAGCGAACTGCATTGCTTGCATTCGCCTACAGCTTTTTTGATAAGTTCCGAAGCGATACCTTTTCTGCGGTATTTCTCACAGACGGCGATATTGTTTATTATAGCCGCGGGGGGAGTAAGCCAGATGTTCACAAAGCCTGCGGGCTGATTGCCGTAATACGCGATAAACGTTCTGGAAAAATCAAGTGAAAGTTCTTCGTAAAACTGCTTGGCAGTCCACGGGCGGTCGTTAAAACATTCGGCTTCTATAGCCGCCGCCTGCGTGTAGTTTTCCTCACTCATAGGGATAATATTTATCATTTGTCCTGCTCCTCCAAAAAAGCGGAATAAAGCTCTCCCTTTGAAAAGCTGCTCACCTTTGCCGTTTCGCGGCAGGCGTCTGCGGGACGCATACCGTTCTCTGTCAGCCTTCTGACTCTTGCAAGTGCGCTTGCGAGCGTCTCGTCAGCGCCATCCTCGTCCTTTGCTCCCTCTATCACCAGCACAAATTCGCCCTTTGGCGCATTGACGCTGTAATATTCGGCCGCCTGTGAAAGAGTAGTGCGTATTACCTCTTCGTG
>CANPYF010000107.1 GCA_947587925.1 uncultured Ruminococcus sp. | reverse complement strand
GACTGGGACAACGACAAAATGAGCATTGCTCCCTGCCGTTATTCGGGATCATACTTAGAAAATAACATGGTCGTATGCGGACATAACTACAGTACACATTTCGGCAGGCTGGAAGCTTTGCAGCAAAATGACGAAGTAATTTTTACCGACCCGGATGGAAATTCATATCATTACACCGTTAAGCTGACAGAAACGCTTGCAGCGACCGCAATAGACGAAATGAATAATTCCGATTACGATTTGACACTGTTTACCTGCAACTATTCGGGATATGCAAGAGTTGCTGTAAGATGCGATCAAAAATAAGATCACCGTCCTCAGGATATGACAATATCCTGAGGATTTTTTGCGGCTGTATGCAATTTCTGTCCGACCGAAGTATAACAAAAAAATAATGCCCGTATCATAATTCGGGCGATTTGCATAAAATATCGTTTACCCCCTTGCAATTATCTATTAAATGTGGTATAATTAAATTGTAAATTTTGCCTTGAACGGTAAAACGCCTGAGTGCGGGGCGTAAAAGCCGCACAATATCGAAAAAAGGAGAATTTTTCTATGAAGTACGGTTACTTTGACCTCAAAAACAAAGAATACGTCATCACACGCCCCGATACTCCCGCACCTTGGGCAAACTATCTCGGTTCACCCGAATACGGCGCTATCATCTCAAATAATGCGGGCGGCTACAGCTTTGTAAAAAGCGGTGCAAACGGAAGAATAGCAAGATATCGTTTCAATTCAAATATGGCTCTTCCGGGAAGATATGTCTATATCCGCGATAATGATGATTACGACTACTGGTCGGCTTCATGGCAGCCTGTAGGCAAGCCGCTTGACGAATACAGATCGGTCTGCCGCCATGGTACTGCTTATACCACCCTTGAAGCAGATTACTCCAACATACATTCAGAGGTCACCTACTATGTTCCGCTCAACAAGACCTATGAAGTATGGAGAGCTAAAATAACCAACAATTCCGACAGAGTAAGAAGCCTTTCGCTTTTCGGCTTTGTTGAGTTTACTAACGAAAACAATTATGAGCAGGATCAGGTAAATTTACAGTATACCCTGTTCATAACCCGCACCTCCTTTGAGAAAAATATGATCGTTCAGCATATCAACGAAAACAGCGGCAAGGACGCCGAAGGCTCTAACCACCGCGAGCGTTTCTTCGGTCAGGTCGGCGCACCTGTTTCCGCTTATAACGGAAATCTTGACAGCTTTATCGGATCGTACAGAACCTACAGCGATCCTATCGCCGTTGAGCGCGGATTCTGCGATAACAAGTGCAACTACAACTCAAACGCCTGCGGCGCTTTACAGTCTGAGATCATGCTCGCGCCCGGAGAGACTGCGGAAATAGTTTACGTTCTCGGTCAGAAATGTCCCAAGGAAGCAAAGGCTATCCTCGCTTCTTATGAAGAAAAGGGCAAGTGCGATGCTGAAATAAAGGAGCTTATAGATTACTGGCACGGACAGCTTGATAATTTCCAAGTTACGACTCCTTCGGACGAATTTAACAATATGGTCAGCGTTTGGAACGCTTATCAGTGCTTTATCACCTTTATCTGGTCAAGAGCGGCTTCGTTTATCTACTGCGGACTGCGCAATGGTTACGGATACCGCGACACCGTTCAGGATATTCAGGGAATAATACATATCAATCCCGAACTTGCAGCCGAAAAGATCCGCTTTATGATCTCGGCACAGGTGGATAACGGCGGAGGACTCCCGCTTGTTAAATTCGACCACAACGCGGGTCATGAGACCTGCCCCGATGAAAATGATGAAAACAGCGTTTATGCAAAGGAAACAGGTCACCCCTCTTACAGAGCGGACGACGCGCTCTGGCTCTTCCCGACTGTAGTTAAGTACATCGGAGAAACGGGCAACAAGGCGTTCCTTGACGAGGTCATCGTTTATGCAAACGGCGGCGAAGACACCGTTTACGATCATCTTAAAAGTGCTATCCGCTTTTCAATGGAGCGTCTCGGCGCACACAAGATGCCTGCGGGACTTCATGCAGACTGGAACGACTGCCTGAGAATGGGCAAGAAGGGCGAATCTACATTTGTTGCCTTCCAGCTTTATTATGCTATGAGCGTTATAAAGGGCTATGCTCAGGAGCGCGGCGACAGCGACTATGTTGCTTACATTGAAAAGGTTCAGGCTGAGCTTGGCGAGAGCCTTGCGGCTTGCTGGGACGAGGACAGATTTATCCGCGGCATACGCGAGGACGGCGTTGTTGTAGGAGCGAAGAAGGATCCCGAAGCCAATATGTGGCTCAATCCGCAGTCATGGGCAGTTATCTCGGGATTTGCCACAAAGGAACAGGGCGAAACTGCCATGAACAGCGTTCACGAGATACTCAATACTCCTTACGGCGTAAAACTGCTCGAGCCGCCTTATGTTGACAATTACTTTGACGGTGCGCTCATGCACATATTCAATCCAGACACAAAGGAAAACGGCGGTATCTTCTCACAGACTCAGGGCTGGGCTATACTTGCCGAATCGCTTCTCGGACACGGCGACAGAGCATTTGAATACTTCCTTGAATCCTCGCCTGCAAGCATGAACGACAAGGCGGAGATCCGTGTGCTTGAACCATACGTTCACGGTCAGTTCACCGAATCGACCAGATCTCCTTATGCGGGACGTTCGCACGTTCACTGGCTCACAGGTACGGGCTCGACCGTTATGGTAGGCTGTGTTGAGGGTATCTGCGGCATGAGACCTAATGCTGACGGACTTGTTATAGACCCTGCTATCCCCCACACATGGGACGGCTTTAAGATCGAAAAAACATTCCGCGGCAAAAAGCTGCATATCGACATTCAGAACCCCGATCATGTTCAAAGCGGAGTTAAATTGGTAACAATAAACGGCGAAAAACTTGACGGCAATTTCGTTTGCGAGTGCAAGATGAAAGATATCAACGACATTACGGTAGTTATGGGCTGATGTCAGAATAACGGCTTAACGATCGGATATATACAAAAAACGGCGGCAGGATAAAGGAAACCTGCCGCCGTAATTTTTAAGGATAAATTTCTAAAAGGAAATCTATTACCTTGAATGAAAAAAAGTAAATGTTATCTCCAAACTGTTTTTTTCTGCCAAACACACACAAGTCATGACCTGTCAGCCCATAGCGCATCACCGCCTTTAAAGCCGTGCTTGTCAGCCGCTTTCGTCGGAAGAATCTTCCGAGTTATAATTAAGGTCTGCTCTGAACACTCCGATAGTTGATACAGGATCAATATCGGAAATATCCACAGGCTCTCCGCCGCTTTCTTCAAGCCGCTGAGCTATCAGCGCTTTGTCCTCTTCGCTAAGATCAAAACCTATCTCCCATACTCTGCCGTTTATCGTTAAAAACAGCGCATATTCAAGATCGTCATCCGTCTTTTTAACACCTATCCATTGATCGCCAAGCGGATCATCAGAATAATACATCTGTTGTTTTATAAGGTCATAATTATCGCCGACAGCGATAACGTCTTCTATAAGGCCATCAACACTTCCCTGTTCGCCGGGATAAACATTTATTATATCCGTCAGACCGTTCTCGCCGTCCATACTGCCGAACGCAAAGCCTGGGTGAGTATAACAGCGATAAAGCTTGACCTGCTTTCCGTTCGGTACGCCCTTGGCGTCAACAAGTTCATAGTCGTCAACATAATATTTTAAAACATCATCAACAGGCTTTGACATGATTTTGTCAACTTCCGCGTTAAAAGACGTACAGCCGCTAAAAACAGCGGTTATCGACTTTACATCATATTCGGAAAAGTCGTGGATATTTTCATCAAGCGCTTTTTCATAAAGCCCTTCATATGGCGAAAGGTCAAATTCGATCCACCATTGCCTGCCGTCGACATCGGTGCAGACAATGACACTTTCATTTGCGGTAAATATGCTTGCCGAAAGATCCTCGCCTATCGCCTGTTCTATCTCGTTCCAGCTGTCGCCGACCGTTACTCCGCTGCCAAGCTCCGCGCCTTCGGTCGCCTGTATCTTATTTATGCGGTGTGTAGGACTTAGCGTGGAATTAAAGCAGTATTCGGGGAAATTTTCACATTGATAATAATCAAATACCGTATCATTATCCGTACTCGCAAAGTTGAAGTCATCATAAGCAAGATCCGTTATTTGATAACTGCCGCCGATCTTTAGCGCATCGTCTACGGTCATTGACAGCAGTTCGTCAAGTGTATTGCTATACAAAGGCTCTGCGGTCGTTTCACTGTCAGTATCCGCTGACGGCTCGCTGTCATAGACCTCCGTATTGCCAAAATCGCCGTAATCATTATTATTGCTGTCGGACAAAGCATAGCCGAGCGGTACGCCCGCCGCCATGACTGCCGCCGCCGATACTGCCAATACCTTAACGGGTATAGCAGAACTAACACCTGCATATGCGGCTGTATTTTCGGCATATTCGGGAGGCAATGCTGACAAAAGCATACTGCCGACAGGTACTGCGCTAAGGACTGCGCCTTCGGAGGACATAGCGTCAAATTTTTTCCTCATTTTCTTACGCGCGGCAAAAAGCCTTTGCTTTACGGCATTTTCTTTGATACCGAGTTTATCGGCTACGCTTGCTATACTAAGATTATCATAGTAATAAAGAATTACCGCACTTCGCATATCGGGTTTAAGTTCGTCTATTACCTTCCTGATATATTGCTTGCGCTCCTCGTTTACGGAATAATCCTCGGGAAGCATGAGCGGTTCATTAAGCGCAAGCTCTGCGGACACCCTTTCGCGTTCTTCGTCACTTTCAAAGTGCGTACAGCGTTTAGCGTCGCGGAAATGGTCGATACAGCCGTTATATGCTATGGAATACAGCCATGGATCATATTTTGAGGAGTCTTTCAACTCGCCTATTTTTTTCATTGACTTTACAAATGTTTCCTGAGTTATATCCTCCGCGTCAGCCTTATTCCGAACATTTTTAAGCACAAAACAGTATATTTTATCGTAGTATTCGTTATACAAAACAGCATGAGCCTGCTTATCGCCAAGCTTAGCGCGTTGAACATATATATCAAGTTTTTCAGTATCCATTAACAAGACCTCCCGTTTTTGAGAATTTTGTTTTTCAATACTTAGACGCACAGCTTGGTCTTAGGTTATTATTTTTTCAGATGATCTGTCAAAATCGGCGTTATGCACAAAATATTATTATTTTTTTTATTTATCATTATGTTAAAGCGCGGTCATGTCATAACTGTACAAATTTTTGTACCGTATAATACATAAATTATTTAGAAAAAAAGCCCCGAAACCGAACGGTTTCAAGGCTTAAACAAGATGTAAACAAAATCGAGGTGACAAGACTTGAACTTGCGGCCTCTACGTCCCGAACGTAGCGCTCTACCAAACTGAGCCACACCTCGATAAAAAGTCCGCCCGCAGCAGAGCGCGAGCGGCAAATGGTCGGAGTGACGGGACTTGAACCCACGGCCTCTACCACCCCAAGGTAGCGCGCTACCAATCTGCGCCACACCCCGACGACTTATATATTATATCACAAATCATGGATATTGTCAAGAGATTCGCAAAAAAATATATTAACATTTTGTATTTTTTATTTTAATTATAAAAGTCAGAGGGATATAACGGCGTTGGCGTTAAAGAAATGATCTACATTTAGTTTATTTCATCACATCGCGCTTATGCCTGTTATATGTTCAAAGATAACAAAAACGGGATAAACTGTTTGTAGATATTGCATATTTAAAAAAATTGAAAAAAATGATATAATATCCACATAAGGCTAACACCGAAAAAGACAGCAATAATAAGGGGGAAATATGGGAGCCACGATCAAAGACGTTGCAAGAGAGGCAGGACTTAGCGTTGCGACCGTTTCAAGAGTCCTGAACGCAAGCGCAAACGTATCGGACGAAGCGGCGGAGCGCGTAAACGCGGCAATTGCAAAACTCGATTATTCGCCGAATTACCTCGGACGCAATCTGCGGTGCAGACGCACCAATGTTATACTTGTGATAATGCCGACCTCCGAGCATTCGTTTTATATGAAAATAGTCGCGGGCATACAAAAATATGCACAGCCGCGCGGATTCGACATAATCTGCGCTTCTTCAAATTCTACCTCGGAGATAGAGATAAGACAGATGAATATGCTGTTTAACCGCACCGTCGACGGAGTTATCATGCTCGGTACACAGTACGACGCCGCGACCCTCAACGCACTTGCGGCGGAATATAACATTGCGCTTTGCTGTGAGGGCGTAAACGGTGCAAATGTGCTTACCGTGGTCATAGATGATGAAGCCGCCGCTTTTGACGCCACAGGCGCTCTCGTAAAGCTCGGTCACAAAAAGATCGCGTTCGTGGGCGCAAACGATGCCGTTTCATCTGTACAGAGGACAAACGGCTACAAACGCGCCCTTGGATATTACGGCATACCTATCAGGAGCGAATATATGTACAGCGGAAGTTTTGAATATGAACACGGAGCGGTAGCGCTGAGAAAATTCATGTCGCTTGACGATCCGCCTACCGCCGTTTTATGCGTTTCGGACCTGCTTGCAATATCCGTTATAAACGAGGCGCACAAAATGGATCTGACGGTCGGAAAGGATATTTCCGTAATGGGATTTGACAATATTTCCATGTGCGAAATGATGATACCTTCGGTATCCACTGTTGAACAGCCCTGCGAACGTCTTGGCGAACTTGTGGTCCGCAGACTTATTGCAAATATTACGGAGGAAACTGAACGCGACAATGCAAAATACACCGTTGAGCATAAGGTGATACTGCGCGAATCGACCTCCCCGCCGACCGATAAAAACGAACAGTAAGCATATACTTTTATCAGGTCAATATATTTATATAAAAATTTACGGCTATGGTTATATTTAATAAAAGCTAAATCATTATTTGTACATTATAGCTAAATTTATCGGTCAGTTAATCGTTTTCATTGACTTTTTATTTTGGATATGATATAATTATAATAAATTAATATGTTTTTTTACACAATTTTAATTTAAGCATTAATAAAGGAGGTAATAAACAATGAATAAAGCTAAAAGAATGCTTGCGGCAAGCTTTGCGCTTGTTACGGCATTTTCGGCTGCGGCTTGTTCTAAGGGAGACAGCAGCAGCGGCAGCGAGACCAGTTCTTATGAAACTAAAGTAGAGGTAGAGGATACCGAAACTATCGCGGCTATACCTGACGGCGCGCCGAGCGAGCTTGACTGGCTGTCTTATTTTGACCTTAATCCTTCAAGAGGATCTGAAGAAAAGAGTACCGAACTTGACCTTTTTGAGAAAAAGGGCGGCAGCATACACTATTCTCCGACGACCTCTATGACAAAGTTTGACGACCTTGCGA
>CANPYF010000106.1 GCA_947587925.1 uncultured Ruminococcus sp. | reverse complement strand
CGTTTAACCAGCCCGGAGTTGAAAGCTATAAGAAAAATATGTTTGCGCTGCTCGGCAAGCCCGGCTATGAGGCGCAAAAGGACGAGCTTGAAGCAAAGCTTGTCTAAAAAAGGTCGTTTACCGCGCCTTACAGTCTGTTTATCGGCGGGCGCGTAAGCATAAAATAAATGTCGTCAGACAGAATGGAGATTTTAAATATGATCAATCTTATTCCCGGAAAGAAAGGCACCGGAAAGACCAAGATACTTGTCGATGCAATAAAAGAATCAGCCGAAAAGGCAACGGGTTATGTTGTATGTATCGAAAGAGGAATGAAGCTGACCTATGATATACCTCATAAGGTAAGGCTTGTCGATGCCGAGGAATACGGTATAACGAGCTATGATGCGTTTTACGGTTTTGTAGCGGGATTCCTCGCCGGAAATTACGATATACAGGAAATATATGTTGACGGTATACTCAGGATAGGCGGAAGAGATTATGACGAATTTGGCGCAATGATCGAAAAAATAGCTATCCTTTGCAAGGATATAAAGCTTGTCTTCACCGTTTCGGCAGACCCCGAAGAACTTCCCGCTAAGGTAAGAGCTTTTATTAAATAATAAGGTCTTTTATCGGCAAAATATTAAAAGTTTTTAAATAAACTGTAATAAGCACTTGACAAAACGCCGCTTCGGGTATATAATGGAATTTGTTACGCTGTGTGAAGGGGTGACTGCTGATGATACTGCAGCTTGGACAGCTTTTCGATATCGAAGGCATGAGTATAGATATTGATGAAAATATTACCGCCGAGGAGCTTTCCGCAATGGGCGGCTATGAGGATTTTTCATCTGATATGCATATCAAAGGCAGGGCGCAAAACCGCGCAGGAGTCACCGCGCTGACCATAGATGTTTCCGTGAGCCTCAGGCAGCTTTGCGACAGATGCTGCAAGGAGTTTGAACGGCGCTACGATCAAAGGTTCGTTCACACGCTGACAGACGGTTCGGACGGCTTTGATAATGAAGATAATATCATATGTCTGTCAAATACGCTCGATCTCGGCGAGCTTGCCTTAATGGATCTCAGGCTTGCGCTGCCGACAAAAATACTTTGCAGAGAAGACTGCAAGGGCTTATGCGCAGTATGCGGCAAAGATCTGAACGAGGGAGCCTGCGGCTGCGGTCAATGACTGTCGTTATAGGACAGATCTGCAACAACAAGAATTAAGGAGGTGCCGAAAATGGCAGTACCAAAGAGAAAAACTTCCAAGGCAAGACGTGATAAAAGACGTTCGGCTGTATGGAAGCTTAACGCACCCGCTCTCAGCAGATGCTCAAACTGCGGCGAGCTTACCGCAAGCCACAAGGTATGCAAAAACTGCGGATATTACAAGGGAGTACAGGTAATAAGCAAAGAAGAAGCCTGATGATCTATCGGGCGGCGTTTGCAGACGTGACGGGCGATAAGGTCTGACCGCGCCCATCGCGGTTCTGTAAAGGCAGTCTTTGGTCGGAATATTTTTTGCGGGCAGAGGAGGTCAGGACTTTCTCTGCTCTTGTTATAAAGCGGCGTGCCGCACGGCGAAGGGAGAAGACTTTCATAATGTCGGTAAAGGTCACGGGTGTCGTAAAGAGGAGCCGTGCCCACAGGGCGGGCATAAAAGCGGGCGATACGCTTATATCCATAAACGGTCACGAGATAGAAGACGTACTCGATTATATGTTCTACGCTGCTGAGCCGAGCGTAAGGCTGTGTTTGCAGCGTAACGGCAAAAGCTATGAAAAGCTTGTCAGGAATGCCGAATATGACGATCTCGGAATGGAATTTGAGTCTTTTCTTATGGATAAAAAGCGCAGCTGTTCAAACAAATGTATTTTCTGCTTTATCGACCAGATGCCCCCGAATATGCGCCAAACGCTGTACTTTAAGGACGACGACGCAAGATTATCCTTCTTGCAGGGCAATTATGTCACGCTGACCAATCTTTCCGATAAGGATATACAAAGAATAATAGATATGCGGCTGAATATTAACGTTTCGGTACACACGACCGATCCGCAGCTGCGCTGCATGATGATGAACAACCGCTTTGCGGGTGAAAAGCTGCGCTATATAAAGATGATGACCGACGCGGGACTTAAACTCAACTGCCAGATAGTCTGCTGCGCGGGCGTTAATGACGGCGTGCAGCTGCAAAAAACGCTTGACGATCTTTATTCGCTTATGCCGAATATACAGTCGGTCGCGGTCGTGCCTGTCGGTCTTACAAAATTCCGCGAGGGGCTTTATCCGCTCAGACTTTTTGACAGCAGCGGTGCGCGGGAGGTAATAGACATTATCTCGCAGGTACAGAAAAAAGCCCTTGAAAATTACGGCACGCGAATGGTCTTTGCTTCGGACGAGTTTTATATAACGGCGGGTCTGCCTTTTCCCGAAGGGGATTTTTACGAGGATTATCCGCAGTATGAAAACGGAGTAGGCTTGTGCCGTTCGCTGATAGACGAAACGCGAAGCGCTGTCGGGCAGACAGAATATGTCGGCGGCAAACGCACAGTGACGATCGCCTGCGGCGCTGCTGCGGCAGACCTCCACCGTCAGCTTGCTGACGAGATCCACGCCGCATTTGAAGATATAAGCATAAATGTAGTTCCGATAATAAATCATTTTTTCGGGGAAACAATAACGGTATCAGGTCTGATAACAGGCAGCGATCTTATGTCGCAGCTTTCCGGTAAAGAACTCGGTGACGAGCTGCTCATATCCGCTTCAATGTTAAAAGCTGACGAGCAGATCTTTTTAGACGATATAACTCTTGAAGAGTTGAGTACGGCTCTCAAAGTAAAGATAACTCCCGTTGCAAATGACGGCTTTGAATACCTTGACGCCGTGTTAGGCAGCCGAGTTGTGTGACCTTGTTATCAAACGAAGGAGATGAAATAAAATTATGTCACTGCCGCTTGTAGCTGTGGTCGGCAGACCAAATGTGGGAAAATCCACGCTTTTTAATAAATTATCGGGGCAGCGTATCGCTATAGTTGACGACAAGCCGGGCGTTACCCGCGACAGGATATATGCAAAGTGCGAATGGCTCGGCAGGGAATTTATGCTGGTCGATACGGGCGGTATAGAACCTCAGTCGCAGGACGTCATACTTTCCCAGATGCGCCGTCAGGCACAGCTTGCGATAGAAAAAGCGGACGTTATAATTTTCGTTACTGATATAAAAACAGGCGTTACCGCCGCAGACGAAGAGGTCGCCGCAATGTTAAGAAGGTCTAACAAGACCGTTATCCTCTGCGTCAATAAATGCGACAGTATCGGCGAGCCGCCTGCCGAATTTTACGAGTTTTACGATCTGGGACTGGGCGATCCGACAGCCGTTTCCTCCGTACACGGTCACGGTACGGGCGATCTGCTTGACAGAGTATTGCAGTCGCTCCCCGAATACGAGGAGGAAAATACCGACAGCGATGTCATAAGAGTAGCGGTAATAGGCAAACCCAATGTCGGAAAATCCTCGCTGATAAACCGCCTTTGCGGTGAAGAGCGCGTTATAGTATCCGATATAGCGGGTACTACCCGTGATGCCTCGGATACATTTGTGGAAAACGAACAGGGTAAATTTGTGTTTATTGATACGGCGGGAATACGCAAAAAATCAAAGGTATATGAAAATATAGAACGCTACAGCGTTCTAAGAGCGTACATGGCGATAGACAGCGCCGATGCCGCTGTGATAATGATAGACGCGCTCGAGGGCTTTACCGAGCAGGACTCCAAGATAGCGGGTTATGCGCATGAAAAGGGCAAAGCGTGCGTTATTGCCGTAAATAAGTGGGACGCACAGCAAAAGGATACTCATACAATGGACGAATACCGCAAAAAGCTTGCGGTCGATCTGAGCTTTATGAGTTATGCGCCGATAGTGTTTATTTCCGCAAAAAACGGCACGAGGATAGATAAGCTTTTGGAACTTATCGTATATACGGCACAGCAAAACGCGGTACGCGTTCCGACAGGAAGACTGAACGATATGCTGAGCATTGCAACGGCACGCGTTCAGCCGCCCTCGGATAAGGGCAGACGGCTAAAAATATACTATATGACGCAGGCGTCATCAAAGCCGCCCTGTTTTGTGGCGTTTGTCAACCGCGCGGAGCTTTTTCATTTTTCATACAGAAGATATATTGAAAATCAGATAAGAGAAACGTTCGGCATTGATTCTGTGCCGATAGTGCTTATGGTAAGAGAGAGAAACAGGGACGATGTAAAAACCTGACATCGGGGGGACTTTATATGAAATATGCGCTGTGTCTGCTGCTTACGGCGCTGCTTTCCTATTTGTGGGGAAGTCTGAACTCGGCGATAATAGTTATAAGGCTGTTGAAGCATGAGGATATAAGAGACCGCGGCAGCGGTAATGCGGGACTGACAAATGTTCTCAGGGTATACGGCAAAATGCCCGCGCTGATAACGCTGATATGCGATCTTTTCAAAGGGGTGGCGGCTGTCCTTGCCGCCAGACTGATAGTTTCGGGACTGCTTGACATAGTTTTTTTCAATGATAAAATTTTTATAGGCTATGTGGCAGGCTTGTTTGTAATGTTAGGACATATATTTCCGATATTCTACGGCTTTCACGGCGGCAAGGGAGTACTGCTTGCGGCAACAACGCTGATAGCCATGGATCCGCTGACCTGTCTGCTGTCGTTATCGGTATTCGCGATAGTGCTTGCGGCAACAAAATATGTTTCTGTCGGCTCGATCTCCGCCGCGGCGGTTTACCCGCTGTTTACCTTTGTCACTCAGACGATAAGACATACCGAAGGACGGCTTATGAACACGCTGCTCGCCCTTGTCATAGGTCTGCTGATAATCTATATGCACAAGCCCAACATTCTGCGCCTTAAAGCGGGTACTGAAAATAAATTCGGAAAGAAAAATAAGAAAACTGCCGATAAGGATAAGCCTTAAAGCAGTTTTTTGCAAAAAATTGTAAAAATGTGAAGGAGGTAAGTTATATGGCAAAGATCATTATTTTAGGTTCGGGCGGATTCGGGCTTTCGATAGCCATAATGTGTTCAAATGCGGGACATGACGTTACCGTCTGGTCGAAATTCAGCGATGAGATAGACGCTATAAAAAGAACAGGTGAACTCAAAGTAAAACTTCCGGGTGCAAAAATACCCAAGTCGGTCAAGCTTACTACCGATATTTCCCAAGTCAGCGGAAAAGATCTTGTGATACTCGGAATACCGACCGCTTTCTGCCGCGAGGTCTGCGAAACGGCGGCTGAGTATATCCTGCCGGAAGCGATAGTTGTCAACACCGCGAAGGGTCTGGAAAATTCTACTCTTAAAACAATGAGCGAGGTAATGAGAGAAACGCTGCCCAACAACCGCTTAGCCATACTTACAGGGCCTTCCCATGCCGAGGAACTTGCAAGGGGCATACCTACTACGATAGTTGTCGCCTCCGAAGACCGCGAGGTCTCCTATTATGTTCAGAATACCCTGTCAAATTCCTGTTTCAGGATATATGTCAATGACGATATGCTCGGCTGTCAGCTTGGCGGATCGCTTAAAAACGTTATTGCGCTTGCCGCAGGAGTATGTGACGGTCTTGGTCTGGGCGACAATACAAAGGCTGCGCTTATGACGCGCGGCATAAGAGAGATCTCTAAACTCGGAGCGGCTATGGGCGCAAATCCCGATACCTTCGGCGGATTGAGCGGCATAGGCGATCTTATCGTTACCTGCTGCAGTATGCACAGCCGCAACCGCAGAGCGGGCATATTGATAGGACAGGGAACAGCCCCCGACGAGGCGGTCGAGCGCGTCGGAACGGTCGAGGGTTATTCATGCACCAAAAACGCGCATGAGCTTGCCGCGCGTCTTAACATAGAAATGCCTATAACAGACCAGCTTTATTCAATACTTTTTGAAGGCAAAAATCCCCGCGATTCGATATCCGCGCTTATGGACAGACCTAAAAAGCAGGAAACGGAAAAGGATTTTCTCGGGGAAAAATAATATCTCTTATCAAGCAGCGCCCTCCGCCGTTAATAGGAAGGCTCTGCTTCTTTTTTCGTAAAAATTTGCAAAAAGCTCTTTACAATCGGGTAAAAATATTGTATAATTTAAAATAGGGCAGTATATGCCCATAGTGACGGAATATGTCTTTGTACAAAAAATTAAGGAGTGTGTCTTTCAATGGGACCTAAGTATAACAGGATATTGCTGAAGCTGAGCGGCGAAGCGCTCGCGGGCGATAAAAAGACGGGACTTGATTACGATATTATAAACAGCCTTGCACGCACGGTCAAAAAGTGCGTAGACGCGGGCGTTCAGGTCGGAATAGTCGTAGGCGGCGGAAATTTCTGGCGGGGACGTTCGAGCGGCGCAATGGACAGAACAAGAGCCGATCATATCGGTATGCTGGCGACAGCCATGAACGCACTTGCCGTTGCCGACGGAATGGAAAGCTGCGGACTTGAGGTGCGCGTCCAGACTGCCATATCCATGCCGCAGGTCGCCGAACCGTATATACGCAACAAGGCGGTAAGGCACTTCCAGAAGGGCAGAGTAGTTATATTCGGAACGGGCAACCCGTTTTTCTCGACAGATACCGCCGCCGCGCTCAGAGCCGCCGAGATAGAAGCAGATATAATTTTTAAAGCTACAATGGTCGACGGAGTTTATGATAAAGACCCGCACAAGTTTGTTGACGCGGTAAAATATGACGAACTTACATTTTTTGATGTGCTTGCAAAGGATCTTAAAGTCATGGACGCTGCCGCCGCCGCGCTTTGCAAAGATAACAATATACCCATACTTGTTTTCAATATTGAAAGACCCGAAAATATTTATGATGCCTGCATGGGCGAAAATATAGGAACTACAGTAAAATAAAAATTTTTTATTAAGAAAGGAATGTTATTATGAATACCATAATTGAAAAGGCAAAGACCAAAATGCAGAAATCCATAAACGTTATGACCGATGATTTTGCGGCTGTAAGAGCGGGAAGAGCAAATCCTGCCGTGCTTGACAGAGTAAAGATAGATTACTACGGCTCTCCCACGCCCATAAATCAGGTGGCGGCGGTCTCCGTTGCCGAAGCAAGGGTACTGGTCATCTCTCCGTGGGACAAATCTACGCTCGGAATGATAGAAAAAGCGATACAGGCTTCCGATGTGGGCATAAACCCTCAGAATGACGGACAGGTGCTTCGCCTGATATTCCCCCAGCTTACCGAGGACAGACGTAAGGAGATCGTCAAGGATATAAAGAAAATGGGCGAAGAATGTAAGGTCGCGGTGCGCTCTATCCGCCGCGATGCCATGGATAAGCTCAAAACGATGAAAAAGAATAACGAGATCACAGAGGACGATATAAAGATCGGCGAGGATAAGATACAAAAGCTTACCGATAAAAATGTCAAGGAGATA
>CANPYF010000105.1 GCA_947587925.1 uncultured Ruminococcus sp. | reverse complement strand
CCGGTCTGAGCCGCCTTGAATTTCTTTCCGTTGGGTATGCCGCCGCCGATCTCTTCAACGATCTCGCGCAGTGTTGTACCCATAGGTATTTCAACAAGACCAACGTTAGTGATCTTTCCGCCGAGAGCGAATACCTTTGTACCCTTAGAGGTCTCAGTACCGTATGAAGAGTACCACTTAGCGCCCTTGCGGATTATCTGAGGAATGTTGGAATATGTTTCAACGTTATTGAGCAGGGTAGGCTTTCCGAAAAGTCCCTTTACGGCAGGGAACGGAGGACGCGGTCTGGGTTCGCCGCGGTGACCCTCGATAGAAGTCAGCAGCGCGGTCTCTTCGCCGCATACGAATGCGCCTGCACCAAGTCTTATTTCAATATTAAAGCAGAAATCTGTTCCGAAAATGTTATCGCCGAGCAGTCCGTATTCTCTTGCCTGTGCCAGAGCTATTTTAAGTCTTTGTACGGCAACGGGGTATTCGGCGCGGACATAGATAAAGCCCTGCTTTGCACCGATAGTATATCCTGCGATAGCCATAGCTTCGATGATAGCGTGCGGATCGCCTTCAAGAATGGAACGATCCATGAATGCGCCGGGGTCGCCTTCGTCAGCGTTGCAGGCAACATACTTGATGTCGCCCTCGGAAGCCTTTGCGAACATCCACTTCTTGCCTGTCGGGAATCCCGCGCCGCCTCTTCCGCGCAGACCCGATTCAAGAAGTTCATTGACTACCTCGTCCTGAGTCATAGATGTGATAGCCTTATAAAGAGCCTGATATCCTTCTGTAGCTATGTACTCGTTGATATCTTCAGGAGAGATAACGCCGCAGTTTCTGAGAGCTATTCTCTTCTGCTTTTTATAGAAATTCGTTTCCGAAAGTGAGATTATCGAGCCGTCGGCATGAACGGTTTCCTGATAAAGCAGATCTTTGCAGATATTTCCGTTCTTGATATGCTCGTCTACAACTCTGATAACACCTTCGGGGGTAGCCTGAGCGTAGAACGCGCCTTCGGGGTAAACGATCATTATAGGACCGAGTGCGCAAAGACCGAAGCAGCCTGTTTTTACAACAAGGACTTCATTTTCAAGACCCTGCTTTTTCAGTTCGCTTTCAAGAGCCTCTATTACCTTCATGCTTCCCGAAGAGGTGCAGCCTGTACCTCCGCAGACAAGTATCTGCTTGCGGTAGCCTGTCTGAGCCGCAAGTTTTTCGCCTTCCTCAGCGACTACCTTTCTTACCATAACGAGATCCTTATACTGATCTCTTATTTGGTTAAGCTGTTCTATAGTCATTATTTCTTACCTCCTTTTTTGGCAAGGTAGGAATCTATAATTCCGTCTACCTGTTCGGGCGTTACCTTTCCGTAAACGTCATCGTCGACAAGCATAACGGGCGCAAGTCCGCAAGCTCCGACGCAGCGGCAGGAATCGATAGAGAACAGTCCGTCGGCGGTACATTCGCCTGATTTTATGCCAAGACGGTTTTCGATAGCCTCGAGGACCTTATCCGAACCCTTAACATAGCAAGCAGTACCAAGACAGACGCTGATCTTGTGTTCGCCTTTTGGTGTAAGCGAAAACTGTGAATAGAAAGTTGCAACTCCGTATACCTCGGAGAGCGAAATGCCGAGTCCGTCTGCGATCATTATCTGGACTTCAATAGGCAGATAACCGTAGATCTCCTGAGCCTCCTGCAATATCGGCATAAGGCCTCCCGGCTGATCGCGGTGACGGTCAATGACTTCCTTCAGGGCTTTTTCCTGAACGACCGTACCCTTGAATGCGATCTGGGGTTTTTCATTCATAACACTAACCTCCTGTTGATATATTTTGTCAGATAGTATCACAATATCAATGATGATATACACTACAATCATTATTATACAACATTTTTTTATAAAATTCAAGCGATTTTTCGATTTTTTTATACGAAATTTTTTACTTAGAAAAATTATGTAGATACACACAAAATACGGCTGCTTTTTTTAGTGTTTTTGCCAAGCATGATTGATCATTGTCAAGATCTGTAAACGTCCCTCACTGTCGGACTTGCCGTACTTCATTATAGTATGGCAGGATACTTTTTATGCGCACGCGCCGAAAAAACCAAAAGACCCGCAGCAGACGGGTCTTTTTATAGATCAAGTTTCATTCTTTTAAAGATCTTCGGGTCGCTTTTTGCCGCCAGAAACATCTCAGCGCCAAGACAGCTGTCTGTCGGAAGGAAAAATTCAAAATCCATGCCCTCTCTCTGCTGTCGGCAGCATAGCCTGTCGTTAAGGTACAGATCGAGTATCTTCATGTCGGAATACGCTTTGACAACGATGTAATCGTTTACAATACATACCGACTTAATATACAGAAATTCCCGTTCCTGCTCTGACTCTTCGGCGCTTTCATCAGAACAAACCGTGCGCGTGTTAGTCATTTTCTTACTGTCACCTTGCTTTCATATTATTTTATTTTCTAATAATATTATATCACTTTGGCAGAAAAATTTCTTAAATAACGATAAATTATTATGAAACATTTTTGCTAATGATAAAATGCATAATTCAATTTACTGAATATTCAAAATCGAAAACGTTTTTTACGTTCGTTTTTCGTTGATAAATACACGGTTTTAAAAATTGTCAAATTTTGTCTGAGAAATAATCAAGAGGAATATTCTCAAAAATTACAGAATCTGAAAATTCGAGCGCAGTTTCAAGAAGTTCTATGCTGTCGGCAGTCCATGAAACAAATTTTGCTCCCCTCTCGGCGGCGCTGACCGCCGCTTCAAGAGTGACCGACCGAAGATCCCATGCAAAATAATCCGGCTTGGATAAGGCAAACGCCGCTTTTTTTGAAGCGAGCCGACGGAGAAACAGCTTTTCGCCCTTATATGTGGAAACGAGCTGACCGCGCGGAACGTCTGGAGCAACAGAGCGAAAGCGCATAAGCGCTAACGGATCGAAACTCTGGACAACATATTCACCGCAGTATTTTTCAAGCAGGTGCGCGGCGCGTTTTTCGGCGTCCTTGACGTGCGGCGAATCCTTCAGTTCGATATATAAAGGCACGCGGCCTCCGACAAGTTTTAAAACTTCGGCAAATGCGGGTATACTGTCAGAACCGCCCGCAAGGCGGTATCCGCGCAGTTCCTCATAGGTGCAGTCGGCAACGGAAATATTTTCTCCGCACATTCTCGTCAGGTCGGGATCGTGAAAGACTATCATCTTTTTGTCGCGGGTAAACCTTATGTCAAGCTCTATGGCAAAGCCGCGCGACGCGGCGTTTTCAAATGCACTAAGCGAATTTTCCGCAGCCGATGAAATACCGTGCAGTCCGCGGTGAGCGATAAATTTCTGATATATCACGGATAGTTCCTCCTCAGATGTAAATAAGCGTTAATACGCCTTAATATAAATGTAACACATTATTGTGAAAAAAATTCTTTACTTTTATAAAGAAATATTGTATACTACGATTATGACGGCGAGAGATGTAAAACGATGAATGGAGGCTGATCTATGGATCATTTTGAACTTGTTTCCGATTACAAGCCCGCAGGCGATCAGCCGCAGGCTATTGACAGGCTCGTTGAAGGCATAAACAGCGGAATGAAGTATCAGACGCTGCTCGGCGTGACAGGTTCGGGCAAGACGTTCACTATGGCTAACGTTATTGCAAAGGTCAACAGACCTACGCTGGTGCTTGCGCACAATAAAATACTTGCCGCACAGCTTTGCTCCGAATTTAAAGAATTTTTTCCGAATAACGCGGTAGAATATTTTGTCAGCTATTATGATTATTACCGCCCCGAAGCATATATACCGAGCAAGGACGTGTATATAGAAAAGGACAGTTCGGTCAATGATGAAATAGACAAAATGCGTCACTCCGCGACAACTGCCGCCGCGGAAAGAAAGGACGTTATCATAGTAGCTTCCGTTTCATGTATCTATTCGCTCGGCGATCCCGAAGAATATAAGGCAATGGTCGTATCTTTGCGTCCTAACATGGAAATGGCGCGCGAAGAGCTTATCGCAAAGCTTGTGGATATACAGTATGAGCGGAACGATATAGATTTTTCGCGGAATAAATTCAGAGTACGCGGAGATACCGTGGAAATATATCCTGCGGGAAGCACGGATACCGCGCTGAGGATAGAATTTTTCGGCGACGAGATAGACAGGATAAGCGAGATAAACGCGCTAACGGGCGAAACTATCGCTCGGCTCAGCCATGCGGCGATATTCCCCGCTTCACACTATATCGTTGCAAAGGACAAGATAGCGGAGGCTGTCGAGGAGATAAGGCAGGAACTTAAAGAACGCATTGAATATTTCAAAGAGCGGGATATGCTTATCGAAGCGCAGAGGATAGAACAGCGGACAAATTATGATATGGAAATGCTCGAAGAGGTCGGATTCTGTTCGGGTATCGAAAATTACTCGCGGATACTCGAACGCAGACCATCAGGCTCTGTACCCTATACGCTGCTTGATCATCTGCCCGAGGATTTTTTGCTTATCGTTGACGAAAGTCATGTAAGTCTGCCGCAGGTGCGCGGAATGTACGCGGGCGACCGTGCAAGAAAAAATACGCTTATACAATACGGATTCAGACTTCCCTCCGCTCTCGATAACCGCCCGCTGACCTTTGAGGAATTTTCCTCGCATATAGATCAGGCGGTGTTCGTTTCCGCTACTCCCGGTCCTATAGAAAGCGAACTTTCCGATCAGACGGTGGAACAGCTCATACGCCCGACAGGTCTGCTCGACCCTGAAATAAGCGTCAGACCGACAGAAGGACAGATAGAAGATCTGCTGAGCGAGATAAATGTGCGTACAGAAAAGGGACAGCGCGTGCTTGTAACAACGCTTACCAAAAAAATGGCGGAAGATCTTACCGCTTATCTTAAAGGATTCGGCATAAAAGTAAGATATATGCACCACGATATAGACAGCATTGAACGTATGGAAATAATCCGCGATCTGCGGCTTGGAGAGTTTGACGTGCTTGTCGGTATAAACCTGCTCCGTGAAGGTCTTGACCTGCCCGAAGTATCGCTTGTCGCGATACTTGATGCGGATAAGGAGGGCTTTTTGCGCTCCGAAAGTTCGCTGATACAGACAATAGGACGAGCCGCGCGAAACAGTGAAGGAAAGGTCATTATGTATGCCGATTTTGTCACAGGCTCAATGGAGCGTGCCATACGCGAAACAAACCGCCGCCGCGAACTTCAGCAGGCATTCAATGCCGAGCACGGCATAATACCGAAAACCATTATAAAAGACGTACGCGACGTTATCGAAATATCCACCAAGGAAGAGGTGGAGTATTCGGCAAGACAGCGTTCAAAGCTGTCAAAGGCGCAGACTCAGGCGCTTATCGACAAGCTTACCGCACAGATGAAGCAAGCCGCAAAGCTGCTTGAATTTGAACACGCCGCTTTTCTGCGCGATAAAATAAAGGAATTAAAGGGAGAAAAATAAAACGTCCCCTGTTTTGGTTCAATCTGAAACAGGGGACATTTTTATGCGGGGTAATTATTCATCGGGAAGATTATCGCAGAGGGTTATTACAAGCAGATCGTCAACAGACGGGCTTTTTACAAAATAGTCGGTAGTTTCGACACGCCTGTAGATACCGTCGTCGCCAAGCTGACGGGTAACAAGGCGCACCTCGCTCTTTCCGCTTTCATATTCCGAAATAAGGTGATGCCTGTTAAATGTTGCGGCAAAAATATCTTGGTCGTCCGGGTGCATGGAGGACGCGCCGTGAATGATAAGTTCGTCAAAAGCGCCCGTTGACGGGCAGCCTGTAGATGTGAAATTTTCGTAGGACATCATATAAAAACTGTTGCGAGTAAGATTTGAAAAGATAACAAGAGGATATCTTTTGAATATAACGTCCATAAGCAGATCTGCCGCACCTTTATAGCTTTGTATCTCCAGTATATCCGCCGTTTCGGCTGCCGCCTTATGAACCTCGCACAGCTTATAGAATTCGTCCTCAGGCATAGGCTTTGCAAAAATAAAGCCTTGTATTTTTTTGCAGTCGCAGGTACGCAGAAAACCGAGCTGTTCTTTTGTTTCAACGCCCTCTGCAACGGTCGTCATATTCAGCCTGTGGGCAAAATAGAATATGCTTTCAAGAACGATACGTTCTTTTTCGTTCTCGCAGTTACCGCTCAACAGTGAACGGTCTATTTTAAGCACGTCCGCGGGCATATCCTTTACAAAGCTGAGTGATGAAAGTCCGCTGCCGAAATCGTCTATAGCGACCGAAAAGCCCGCTTCTCTGATCTTTTTTATCCAGTCCTTTATCATATAATGATCGTCTATCAGCGCGGATTCGGTTATTTCTACCTCTATAAGCGAACGGTCAACGCCAAAGCCGTCAACTGTTTCGCAAAGCTTTTCGACAAAATCATTTTCGCGGATATGTACTCTGGAGAAATTGACTGCAACAGGCAGCAGCGTGACGCCGCTGTTCTTTAACCGCGTGAGAAAACGGCATACCTCTGCAAGGATATACCAGTCCACCTCGCGGATATCGCCGCTTTTTTCAAGTTCGGGGATAAACGCCATGGGCGGTACGGTCACACCGTCGGCGCGTACCCACCTTGCAAGCGCTTCCGCGCTGACAGGCTTAGATGTTATCGAATCAAACTGCGGCTGATAGAATGCTTTTAGCTCACCGTCTTTCATCGCCTGCCTTATATCTCTTATGACCTCGCTCATAAAATAACACCTCTGCTTTAAGTTTTGTATGCCGCCCGCAAGCGGTCTGAGAATACTTCTCAGAACTTGTTATCATTTATATATATTATCGGATATTTCTTTTTTGCACCTGTCAAAATCGAGATCGAGAGTGCTTTGACCGTCATGATTGCCGTAATAGAACGCGCCCTCGGGAGGTATGCGAAGCTGATCTATCTCGAATTTCATGCTGAATAACAGCTTATAGAAAAACAGATACATTTCAGACGACGACATATTTGTCGTAAGGTTAGATGCCGCGACCTTGACAAAATTATCTAATTTAAGCGGCGAAAGAGTCTTTGCTTTTTCTATTATCTTCAAAATTACGGTGCGCTGTCTTTCCGTCCGCTCAAAATCGGCATTGCCGACATACCTTAATCTTGCGTATGCAAGCGCCTGGTTTCCGTTGACGGTCATGCCCTTTCCGCCCTTAGTGAGATAATCCGTACCCTTTTTGTTGCCGAGATACTTATTCTGCTCAGCCATAGGGTCGGTCATGCCTATCGCTTCTTCATCGGATATATCAAGCTCAATGCCGCCTGCCGCGTCAACTATATCTATAAACGAATAGAAACTTACATACACATACCTGTCAATATCAACGCCGAAGTTCAGCTCTATAGTATCCATAAGCAGTTCAGCGCCGCCGTAAGCATACGCGGCATTCATTTTCGCCCAGCCGTGATCGGGTATCTCGACCCGGCTGTCGCGCATAAACGAGGTCATAGTGATCTCTTTTGTTTCGCTGTTTATGGAAAGCATTATCATGGTATCGGTTCGGCCGCGGGTATCCTCATCGCGTGCGTCGCTGCCTATAAGCAGAATATTCTGCACCTTCGGATCGCTAATTTCAGCGTCCTTGTCGCCGTACAGACGTTTATCGGTATCCACCGAATTTACAAGCCCTATGTAGCGGAAAATGA
>CANPYF010000104.1 GCA_947587925.1 uncultured Ruminococcus sp. | reverse complement strand
CTTATACGTCGCAAAAATCGTGACAACGATACTCTTGCTGTAATTTTCAACGACTATATGAACTGCCTTTGGGGCGACCCTACTACCGAAAAGGAAATTCCGCTTATCGAAGCGGCGGCAAAGGCAGGCTGTGATTATTTTTGCATAGACGCGGGCTGGTACGCAGACGGCGCATGGTGGGACAGCGTAGGCGAATGGAAAGAAAGCCGCCGCAGATTCCCGAACGGATTAAAGGAACTTACCGACCTGATACGCTCAAAGGGTATGATACCCGGTGTCTGGCTGGAGATCGAGGTAATGGGGATAAACTGTGAAATGGCAAAGAACGTCTGTGACGACAGTTGGTTCTTCATGCGGCACGGCAAGCGCGTTTTCGACCGTTCACGCTATCAGCTCGATTTCAGGAACAGCAAGGTACGCGAATATGCCGATTCGGTCATAGACAGACTTGTCAGCGAGTACGGCGTAGGTTATATAAAAATGGACTACAACATAGAACCGGGGATAGGCACTGAAACGGCTGCGGACAGCTTCGGCGACGGTCTGCTCGGACATCAGAGAGCGTATCTGGCATGGCTTGACGGAGTTTTTTCGCGTCATAAGGATCTGATAATTGAAAATTGTTCAAGCGGCGGGCTTAGAATGGATTATGCGATGCTTTCACGCTATTCGATACAATCCACCTCCGATCAGGACGACTATCTGCGCTACTGCACCATAGCGGTCAACGCTCCGCTTGCCGTAACGCCCGAACAGGCGGCTGTATGGAGCTTTCCTATATACGGGTGCGGCAGCGAACAGACCGCCTTTAACATGATAAACGCAATGCTGCTCAGAATACATCAAAGCGGACATCTCGGGACGATAGACGACAAAAACAAGGCTCTTGTCAAAAAGGGCATAGAGGTCTATAAAAAAATAAGGCGGGATATAAAGACAGCACTTCCCTTCTGGAGTATCGGTATCTCCTCATTTTCAGATCCGTGGGCTTCGCTCGGCATGAAAAATGAAAACCGCGCCTATATAGCCGTTTGGCGAAGAGACGCGGAAAATGACGATATAATTTTGCCGATAAAATTTCTTAAAGGCAAGGCTGCAAGGGTAAGCTGTATCTATCCCGATATAGGCGGAGAATATTTTGAATGGTCCGCCCAAAAAGGCGAGCTTTTTGTAAAGCTGCCTTCAAAAAACAGCGCAAGGCTGTTTATGCTCGAATTTTAGTCGTCAGAACGCCGCCTGCGGAAATTGATAACAACAGCCGCAAGCACGCATATCCAAGGGACTGCGCCGAAAATATCACCGACCTTGGTGTAAAGGCTCTTTCCGCTTAGCAGCGGGGTCTGAGCGTCTACGACAGCCTTCTGCTTGCCGTTTTCTACAGCGAGCTCGCTTCCCCAAGGAGTAATAACGGACGAAATGCCGCAGTTTCCCGCCCGCACGGCAAATCTTGAATTTTCGATAGCGCGCATTTTTGAATGAAGATAATGCGCACGGCGGGCAAAGGAATCGCCGAACCAGGAATCGTTCGTAGGTATATATATCAGCTGTGCGCCCTGTCTCACCTGATGAACAAAGGAATCAGAATAAATGGATTCGATACATATCCCGCAGGCAACGCCGATATCGTCCATAACAAGCATATCGCCGTATTCGCTCGGCTCATAAAGAAGCCTGTCCGCGCCTGTTAAATTTGAAAACGGCATATATTCTCCGAACGGGATAAGATGTCTTTTATCATGAAAACTTTGCGAAAGACCGTCGGGAGTATAGACTATAACACTGTTGTACTTTTTGCCGTCTTCCCTTCTGAAACAGCCGAGAGCCGCCGTAAAGCCGTTTTCTTTTGTCATTTTCTCATATATCCTGAACGCGTCACCGTTGTCAAACGAAGCGTGGACAGCGGTTTCGGGCAGGAAAACAAGGTCGGGCATTGTGTCTGACGAGCCGATATAATCCTTTATAAGACGCGCATATTCATCGGCGGCTTCCCAAGCCGTCATGCTGTCCTTTTCATAGCCCTCGCAGTCAAGCTGAACGGCAAGAGTGTTCACTGTCGGCGCGTCGGCGCTTTGGGCTTTGAGCGACTTTATTTTCATATTGCCGAATATAAATACCGCAGCTGCAAGCGCAAGACAGCAGCATAACGGAATTACAGCCGAGATGTATTTTTTAAGAAAAATACTGCGCAGCGCAAGATAAACAGTGCCTACCGCAAGAAGTATTATAAAAGAAGTGAATCGGCAGCCGAACAATGACGCGCTCATAAGCACCGCTTCGGCGCCGTCTGCCTGCGCCCATACGCCGAGCCACGGAAAGGACATAAGTCCTATGTTTTCGCAGATAAGTTCGCTGAAAGAAAAAAGCAGCGGCAGCAGGATAACATCAAATGCTTTATCCGTTTTGACAGCCGCAAATACCGAAATACACAGCAGCTGAGCGGTAAACATTATCAGCGCAGTGCCAAAAGCCGCGCCAAAGCAGAGCAAGATACCCGCAGCGGGCGGAAAATCAAGCTGAACGTAAAGAGTCAGCAAAAAGCAGGTCTTTGTAAAATTATATGCCGCAAGAAAAGGCACAAGCCTTTTTACAGACGCTGCAATACGCTTTTTTGCGGAACTTTGACGGCATTCAAGCACGCTGAACAGCGGCAGCATACCTATAAGGCAAAGGACAGGCGATATGCCGACGCCTTCAAGCAGACCCGCAAAAACTCCCGCGGCGATCATATAAATAATTTGCAGACGTTTATTTTCATAAGCTTTTTTAATTTTTTCATTCATAATAAGTTTCGTATCTCCAAAAAAGGCGGTCATTGCCGAGTATCGGAATGGGCGAAAATTTATTGTATCAAAATGCCCGACGTTTACCATTAGATTATAACACTTTTACTGCCGATTGTCAAGTACGTGGTACAAAATTTTCGGCGTTATCATTGCATATGGCGCGGACAGGTCTGCGGAGCGCGTTATTTTTTCAAAAAAATACACAGGAAATGTTAATAAAAAGGAGTGTTTACATAATGTCCTTGATAGATATAAAAATACCCGACCATGCCGCGTTTGTGCTGCGCCGTCTTGAAGAAAACGGCTATGAGGCTTGGTGCGTCGGCGGCTGCGTGCGCGACGCTGTCTGCAAACAGCTCGGCATAAGCTCGGCTCTGCCGCACGATTGGGATATATGCACATCGGCAATGCCCGATGAAATGCTCAAAGTATTTGAAGATATGCACGTTATACCAACGGGGATAAAACACGGCACGATAACGGTATTTTCAGGCGGCAGACAGGTGGAGGTCACCACTTATAGAACAGACGGCGATTATGTCGAACACCGTTTCCCCGAAAGCGTAAAATTTGTAAGAGATATAAAAAGCGATCTTGAACGCAGAGATTTTACGATGAACGCGGTCTGCTGCGATCTCAGGGGGAATATATACGATCCGTTCGGCGGACAGCAGGATATAAAACAAAGAATAATACGCTGTGTGGGCGAACCGCGCAAGCGGTTTGACGAGGACGCTTTGCGTATACTCAGGCTGGTGCGGTTTTCGGCAAAGACGGGATTTGATACCGAAAGTGAAACAGAACGCGCGGCTTTGCAGATGCGCGGACTTCTCGACAGCATATCCGCCGAAAGGATACTTTCGGAACTAAAGGGACTGCTCATTCAGCATAATGTTATGCAGGCGCTTGACAGATACCGCGAAATAATAGCGCAGATAATACCCGAAATAAGGCCCTGCTTCGGATTTGAACAAAGAAACCCGCATCACTGTTATGATGTTTATGAACATATTATCCATGCGGTCGAAAACTGCCGTCCGGACCCGCTGCTGCGCATGGTCATGCTTTTGCATGATATTGCAAAACCCGAAATGTTTACCGTTGACCAAAACGGTATAGGTCATTTTAAGGGTCACCCTCAAAAAAGCGCGGAATATGCCAACAAAATTTTACTCAGGCTTAAAAGCGACAATGATTCAAGACACCGTATTTGTGCGCTTATAAAAGAGCATGACAACAGGATACCCGCAGATAAAAGATCGGTAAGACGCTTTATATCAAAATATGACGCGGATTTCTTTATGGATCATCTTGAAGTAAGGCGTGCGGATACGCTGGCGCAGTCGGGATACAGGCTTAAAGAAAAGCTTAACGAACTTGACGAGCTTGCAAAAACGGCTATAGAATTGACGGAAAACAACGAGTGCATGAAACTGTCGCAGCTTGAAGTAAACGGCAAGGATATGATGCAGATAGGATTAAGCGGAAGAGATATCGGCGAAACGCTAAAGTATCTGCTTAGAGAGGTAATAGAAGAACGTGTAAGCAACAATAAAAACGAACTTACGGAACTTGCGAAAAAATACGCCGCGCAAGGCTGCGGAAAGGATAGCCCGAATGAAGAAGGATAAAAAAAGCAAAGCGCTGAAGATATACGCGCTGCTTACCGCCTTATGGTGCGTTGTGATATTTGCATTTTCTTCACAAAGCGGCGATGAATCAAGCGTATCGAGCGACAGTATCGTCTATATTATATGTGAAATGATAACGCCAAAGCTTGAAAGCTTCACCGACGCACAGCGGACCGCTTTTGTCGGAGATCTTGCATTTATTGTGCGCAAAGCGGCGCATTTTACACTGTATTTTATACTGTCGGTATTTTCTTTTAATGCACTGCGGCTTATAAACGATCAGCAAGTGAAATTTGTGCCGCGAATTTCATTTGCGCCATACCCTGCCGCGCTGGGTTTTTGTATGTTCTATGCGGCTACCGATGAATTTCATCAGCTATTTGTCGAAGGGAGAAGCGGCGAGCCGAGGGACGTACTGATAGATTCAAGCGGTGCGCTTACCGCTCTGCTTATCTGCGCGGCTGTTGAAGCGGTCTCGGCAAGAAAGAAAAGAAAATTGACATAAATCAACTTGTTAGCACTCTTTTTGATAGAGTGCTAATTTTTATTAAAATATCACTGTTTTTTAACAATATTATCACAAATGAGACGTATCATATAATTGCAGAAAGAAATCGGGGGTCAAAAAAGAATAGACCGCCGAAAAGTAAGCATAATAATAGTAAAGAATCTAACAGGAGGGAACGCATTATGTATGGAATAACACCGTTTGAAAGAAGAGGATTTGATCTGTTTGACGCATTCAGAGATTTCGACAATGACTTTTTCGGAGATCTCAGAGGGGTCAAGACCGATATTAAGGACAAGGGCGACAAGTATGTACTTGAAGCGGAGCTGCCGGGATTTGAAAAGGAAGATATAAAAATAGATATAACGGGCGGCACGCTTACCCTTTCGGCAGAAAGAAGCAGCGAAAAGACAGATGAAAACAAAAATGAAGGCTATATCCGCCGTGAAAGAAGACAAGGCTCGTACCGCAGAAGTTTTGATCTGAGCGGAGTAGACGCCGAAAAGATCGCTGCGGAATACAAAAACGGAGTACTCTATCTCGACCTGCCCAAAAAACAGGCGCAGGCTCCGACAAGCAGAAGGCTTGAAATAAAGGGCTGATCAATTTAATATCGCCTTAATACCGCCGCGCGGGATAATGCTGCACCGACATTTCCCGCGCGGGATTTTTTTATAAAAAAATTAAAGCGGCAAAACGGGCGGCAGGCTTTCATTCGGAGGATATAATTATACTGTGTTTAATAGAACTTTTTTGTGCAAATATCTGAAATTTATATTAAATTTACAGATATGATGTTGACATTTTAAGCCGAATATGATATACTGTTAGAAAATAAACGGAACGAAAGGATCTGCTGTTTAATGTCAAGAGCAATCGGTTCAAGATATACCGTTGAGACCTCTCCGCAGGCTGTTGAGTACCTCACCGCTGTTGAGGACGTGCTTGACAGTGAAGAAGTACAGGATCTGAAATATTTTGCACATCACCACAGCACCACTCGTTTTCAGCATTGCCTTAATGTTTCATACTACAGCTTTTTGCTTTGCAGAAAGCTCGGATTTGACGCAAGACAGGCTGCCCGTGCAGGTATGCTTCACGACCTGTATCATTCATCGCCAAAATGCACCAAAGAGCATCTTAGAAATCACCCCCGCATAGCGCTTGAAAATGCCAGAAATAATTTTGATCTGTCTGATGTGGAAGAAGATGTTATCTTAAAGCATATGTGGCCTATCAGAAAAGGAAGACCAAGCTATCCGGAATCCTATGTAGTAATGTTTACCGACAAATATATCGCATTGATCGAGTATTGCGCTTATATAAAGCAGTCGGCAAAACATACTATCAAAAAACACAAGTAAATACTATCAGCGGCTGAGCGTGTCTCAGCCGCTTTTTTACGGTTTGTGTTTGGGGTTGACAGTATACGGGGAATGTGGTAAAATGTTATTGTGGGGGAAATACGATAAAAAAGGAGCAGAAAAAATGAGTATTTTAGAAATGTTTATTTCTGACTGCATTTCGGAAATAAACGAACGTTACAGAAATTCCGAAAAAAAGAGTTTAGAAAATCCAAAGGACGAATTTTTATCAGGTCATTCTTTAGCTTATCAAGAGGTTTATGAAATAATTCAAAACCGTGCTATGATCTATGATATTAAGTTAGAGGACGAAGATGAATAAAGTTTGGTATTAAAACATCAGAAGAAAGGGGGATAAAGTAAGAGATGAACAATGTGAGAAATTTAGAATTTTTTGTTACAGATTTCATGTCAGTAATAGCGGAGAGATTTTCAGAATCGCAAAAAGAAATGCGTGATAATCCTAATGATAAATTTATTTCAGGCAGGGCTTTAGCTTACCAAGAGGTTTATGAAATAATTCAAAACCGAGTTGAAATTTATGATATTAAGTTAGATGACGAAGATGAATAAGGTCAGAGTTTTATTCTGAACAAAATTTCGGATCATAGAAACACTTGATTTTTAACGTTCTATGCACATAGAAATGTAAATATAAATCTAACATGGCTTAAAAAGTTAAGGTGTAACGTAATGGAAAGGAATATCCCCTTTGATATTGGCTGCAATATTAATTCAGATCTAAATGACAAATTTATCAATTATTTGCTTAATATTGTATTCGTGAGCGATCGTTTCACGTTGAGATCTATATACCATATACCATTTAACATGAAATTAATGACTAAAGACAAAAATTATGAAAAGAGTTTTATCTGTATCTAACAGCAGAACTGTTATGCCGGCTCTCGTGAGTCGGCTTTTTGTCTATGTTATTTGTCATAGCCCTCCACCCCTTTCATAAAGAGCCTGCACGAGAATCTGTAGGACAGATAGTACGCCGCCGCACACAATATCAGAACAAGACCGATACCGAGCAGCATATTATCGCTGATCTCCCCGCTCATTACTGCGGAAAAAAACTTCATAAGGTTATCCTTTGCAGTATCGGGCAGATAGTCAAATGCGACCACCAGTATCGTTGAAATACCGAGCATAAGCGCCGTCTTGATATAGCTGCCCTTTTTCTGCCCGAAGCGAATCATAAAGGGGATATCCAATGCACATATTGCCATAAGCAGGAAAAAGATGACAAGATAAAGTTTATTGAGACTTGTGCTTTCCACTCCTGTTATCACATAGTACAGCGTATCATAAATGCTGCCGGCAAATATTGAGCCTACCATGAACAGCCCGTTCATCGCAAAGGCTAAGAAGTACTTGTAATACAGACTCCCCCTTACCCCCTGCGGCGTGCTTACCGTGAAATACGCATAGAGTTTTCGGTCATCTCCGCCGAAAATGCCTGCGATCAGACCACTTGCGGCATATGCTCCCACGGCGGTCATCAGCAAACGAATTATCATGTTTTCGCTGTCGGCAAGAACATCGGAAAAGACAGGCTTATTTTCATCGGTGACTGCCGTCACATACAGCATCATGTAATTGAACATCAGCAGGATAAGGGGCAGCAGG
>CANPYF010000103.1 GCA_947587925.1 uncultured Ruminococcus sp. | reverse complement strand
CCGCACTTGACGTTATCAAGCGCACTTGACGTTATCAAGCGCACTTGACGTTATCAAGCGCACTTGACGTTATCAAGTGCTTATAATATTATACACTTTTTCCCGACGCTTTTCAAGAGGTTTGTCTTTTTTTTACGATTGCCAAAATGTTTTTTAACATTTTATACACAATTCTATATATTATCGCGCAAGGCTCACGGAAAACGATTTTAAAATATATCTTTATTTCGGTTTTCTCCCCCGCCTGCGGCGGGGGAGAAAACCATAATATTATACTTTTCCACCACCCACGGGAGGAATCTAAAATACTATACTTTTCCACCGTCCATGGGAGAAAACCGATATACTATAAAATTTTGACCTCTTACCTCTTAAAAGCGAAGCGTTCTTACATCTAATAGCGCAAGCGCTCTAAATTCCAAACCGCACAATCCCGCTCTCAATGTCGTACAGTGCGCCGACAACGTGCAGGTCGTTGTATTTTTCAAGCTGCTTTATTTCAAGGCTGCTCTCGATAAGCGCCGCACTGCGCTTTACGTTGAGAACAGACGCTTTCACGGGGTCATGCTCGTCGCCGATAGCCTGCTTTATCTCGTCGGTTATGTATTTGATGTACCCTTCCGGGTCGTGGTGGATAGCCGCGTCGACCGCGCCGCAGTGGGTATGCCCCAGTACGACTATCAGCCGGCAGCCGAGATGTTCGGCGGCGTATTCCACACTTCCGAGTTGGTGTGAATCAATGACGTTGCCTGCCACCCTGATAACAAAAAGTTCGCCCAATCCCGCGCCGAATATGCTTTCGGGTATCACCCGCGAATCGGAACAGGCTATCACCACCGCATACGGTCTCTGACCGTTTTTGCAGCCGTCCGCCCTTGCGTCTGCGGAAACGTCGCCGTCAAATACGCCTTTTTCCGCATACCTTTTATTTCCTTCGATAAGCTTATTCAAAGCCTGTTCAGCCGTCAGAACTTGGTCATTATTCATTTTATTACACTCTCCTCATTTTTATTCTCATCTATAATTTCCGCCCGTCCTCGGCTTATCGCCCTTAAAGCCGCGTCAAACGGCTTTTGGAATATCTCCGCCGACAGGACTATGGTTATAGCCATGCTCGCCGCGATAAGCACTATCCACCAGCTGTTGGGGTATATCCTTTGTATCTCCTCGGTGATAAGCGCATACTCCAGCCAGTATATGACAGGTCTGTGCAGAAAATACACCTGAAAGGTCCTTTTGCCGAATTTGCTGACAAACGGCAGCCGTATGTTGGGGACAAGCGAAATAAGCGCGATACAAAGCGCCGCCGAGATAAGCATGGCAAGACCTCTGTGCCAAAATTCGCAGTTTGGCAGCTGTATCTTGCTGTAGGGATTTTTCCCCGTAAAAAGCCTTCTGAGCCAAAGCACTTTTTCCGATCTGTAAAAACAAAAATAGTACCATACCGCCGCCGCAGACAGCGACAACAGCTTTACCCAAAGTCTGCGGGTAACATTCATAAGTTTTTGCGGGTCGATAAGGCTGCCCGCATAATAAAACGGGAAGAATACTATTATCCTCGACAGGCTGAGCCATTCGCCAAGTTCGTCATCATACCCCGAAAAGAGCGCGAGCAGCACCGAAAGGGTCATGATAAGCTTGGGGTCGGCGTAGCGCAGAAGATAACAGAGCGTCTTATACGCCGCAAGCGCGAAAACAAACCAGTACACCCCGTCCACATTCAGCAGGCTGAAATAATTATCCGACTTGTCGTCCAAAAAGAGCATCTGCGCAAAGGAGATCTCAATATTTAACAGCAGTCCCATTATAATGTAAAAAAGCAGGCTGTCGAAATTGAGTTTATCTCTTTTTTTGTCAAACAGCCCCGAGATAAACAGAAAGCATGGCATATGAAAGGCGTACACAAACACGAATATATCGTTTATTATATCGTCTATCCGTTCGTTATCCGTGCCGCCGCTTTGTATGGTATGATCGTCCAGAAAATGACCGAGCACCACGCAGAATATCAGCAGAAATTTCAGATTGTCATAGCAAAACAGCCGCTGCCTGCCGTTATCATCTTCATAAAAAAGCCTTTTGACACGCTTGCCTATATTCGTTCCCAAAAACACATCACCGAGCCTTATTCGTTTTAAGCGGATATATTATATCACACTCGGACGGATTTGTCGAGCAATGCAACGGAAAATTTACAATTTAAGGCATGGATATATATAAATGCCGCTTTCCCCCCGCCTGCGGCGGGGGGAAAGCGATATGATTTTATAGTTATTTTTCGCCCTGTGTTGCGGGTATATGCCTTTCCCCCGCAAGGGGGAACAATGTTTTTAATAATTATTTTTCGTCCCGCAAAGCGGGCATATGCCGCTTACCCGCCCGAACTAAGTTCTAAACTTTAACCTCTAACCTCTGACCTCTTAAAAGCGAAGCGTTCTAACTTCTAATTAATATTGAAAACACAGTTTTTTTCTGAATGTCGGTGAGCGGTTTAAGTTCGCCGCGTTCGAGCAGTTTTTCGACAATGCGCGGCAGCATATCCGCCTCTGCGAGTTCGTTCATGCTTCTTGTTATTACCGCCTGCCGCATATGCTTGGGGTAGTGCCTAAGATCCTCTTTTATTATCACCTCGTCCATATGCTTTGCAAAGACCTTCACCTCTTCGGGAACGGTTATCTTTTCTCTCGCAAATCTTGTCCAAAAATCGTAAATTTGTTCGCCCTCTTTAAGCTCCGCTTTCAAAACGGTCGGCATCACCCTGTCCTCGTAAAGGTATCCCTTGTCGCACAGTCTTTTATATTCCTCGGGGGAAAGCTTATCCTTGCCTTTCTTTATGAATTTTACAAGATATTCCCAATCGGAGTTCAGATTATCCGCCCAGCCGCCATGTCTGTCGGCATAACGGCAGTCGATAGATACCGCTTCAAATTCCTCGCTGCTCCTCGTCATATATCCGCACGCCCAATAAGGATACGGCGTATCGTTTTTTGCGTGAGCCTCATCGCTTACGGTCGCAAATGCCGCGAAACACCCGCCGTCGGGACGCTTTATCCGCACATCATCACGGCGGCTGTCGTCAAACATTTGCAGCGGTAACAATGCAAGCATTACCAGATCGTATTTCAGATAATTCACATCGCCGCCGTCACAGCAAAGCCCCCAGTGCTTAGGGTCGCTCTCAAAATTTTTAAAAATATCGGGGAAATATTTTTCACACAGCAGCTGAGCGGCTTGCTCAAAAATATCCCCATAGTCAAACTCCTGTCTGCTGTCATAGAGCATCATATTTGTTCTGTACCTGGGGTCTTTGGTGTTGTCAAGCTTGTCGATATAGGCGTATTCGACCAGCTTTGCAAGATCGTCCGCGATATACACATTCGGAACGCCTATGGCTCTCGCTATTTCCGACAGCGTTTTCGGTTGGTGATAACACGCCCACGCTATGTTCATTTTCAGCCGCGAATCAAACATATTGCTCGTATCTCCCGTCTGACCGGGAGAACCGTCGTGACCCATTTGAGTAAAAATTATCGGAGCAATGTCAAGCCCCTGTTCGTTTATATTCATGTTTATACCCTCCTTCAGCCTGTTTCGTGCGTCCGACAAATGCCACTTAACAGTACCTTGTGAAATATTCAGATCTTCAGCTATCTCGGCTGCCGTTTTTTTGCCGTAATAGTGCATATAAATGACGAGCCGCTGACGTTCGGAAAGAAAGCCGATCTCCTGCCGCAGTATGCGGTGCATCTCTTCATTTCCGCTGTCAGGCACTTCGGGGACTATGCTTATCTCGTCAATGCTTACGCAGCGTCTGCCCGTGCGCTCTTTTTCCACATACTGCGAATAAACGTTCCTTGCAATGCGGTAAACGTAGCCGTCTATGTTTGCGATCTTATTTGCTCTTAAAAATGAGCCGTACACCTCGCAGGTAATATCCGACGCAAGCTCCCGTGCGCTGTCTATGCTGCGCAGCTTGTCTAATGCAAATCCGAATATTTTGTCCGTATACTGAAAGATCAATTTGTCAGCCGTTTCTTTTTTCACTGTTATCACCCTTCGCGCGAATGGTTTTTAACGTTCCGTATTATATAGTGTGCAAATTTTCAAAAAGGTTGGGTACAAAATAATAAAAAACCAAGGATATGACCCCCGACTTACGCGGGTCATATCCTTTTTTATCATAATATTGGTAACACAATACCGTCATCCTACTTTTTAAGTATATCGTCCAGCACTTTCATCATCTTGTCGATATCTATCGGCTTGGGCAGATAAGCGTTCATTCCCGAACCGAGTACGCGCTTTTTGTCCTCTTCAAAGGCGTTAGCCGTCATGGCTATTATGGGTATATTTGCAAGCGATTTGTCCTTCATGGCGCGTATGGCGCGGGTCGCTTCGTAGCCGTCCATTACGGGCATTTGTATGTCCATGAGCACAAGGTCGTAATGCGTATGCCTGTCGGCTATCATTGCGCACGCTTCCTGACCGTTCTCGGCACATTCGACCGTAAAGCCCGCTTCCGAGAGTATCTCGCTGGCTATCTCGCGGTTGAGCTCGTTGTCCTCGGCAAGCAGTATCTTCCTGCCCTCGAATGAATAATTAGTCGGTTCGGCGGGCTTTTGCTCCTCCGTATTTTTGCCGAGGCTTATCTCCAAAGTCCTGTGCAGGTCTGACGCGAACAGCGGTTTGCTGATAAAGTCTGTTACACCCGCCTGCCGCGCGTCATGCTCTATGTCCGCCCAGTCGTATGCCGACATGAGTATTATCGGCGATTCCTTTCCGACCACCTTGCGTATCTGCCGAACCGTTTCTATTCCGTCCATGTCGGGCATAGACCAGTCAACGATATAAACGTGGAACGGGTCTGCGAGATCCTCCGCTTCCTGCGCTCTTACGACCGCTTCTCTTCCCGACATGGTCCATTCGGCTCTCATGCCTATATGCCGCAGCATACCCGCAACGCTCTGACAGCTTACCAGATCGTCGTCGACCACAAGGCTCCTGAATCCCGCCAGTTCGGTTATCATGCCGACCTCGGCAGTACCTGCGGCAGTTTTCAGTTCAAGTTCTATGATAAATTCCGTACCCTTGCCGCGTTCGCTCTGCACCGAGATAGTACCGTGCATCATATCGACTATCGTTTTGGTGATAGCCATTCCCAGACCCGTACCCTGTATGCCGCTCACCGTGGAACTTCTTTCTCTCGTAAACGGTTCAAATATCGTCTTGGCAAATTCCTCGCTCATGCCTATGCCGTTATCCTTAACGCGAAATTCATATACCGCGTGTTCGGGTTTTTCGGACGGCTTTTGCTTAACAAGTATCGCGATAGTTCCGCCCGGGTCGGTAAACTTTATGGCGTTTGAAACGAGATTGAGCAGTATCTGATTTATCCTCAGCCTGTCGCAGAATATGTCCTCGCAGTTTACGTTGACGGTATCTATAAACAGCTCCAAATGCTTGGCGTGTATGTCCGACTGTATGATATTTCTAAGCCCTTGGAGTATCTCGGGCAGGTTGGCGGGACGTTCTTCGATAGTCACCTTGCCCGATTCAATTCGGCTCATATCGAGTATATCGTTGATGAGCGACAGCAGATGATTTGACGCCTGCGAGATCTTGTCAAGATAATCGAGTGCGCGGTCTTTGTTGTCAAGATGTGTGGTCGCAAGCGCCGTAAAGCCGATTATGGCGTTCATAGGCGTGCGTATGTCGTGCGACATATTGTTAAGAAACGTGGTTTTGGCGCGGTTTGCCGAATCCGCTTCTTTAAGCGCCGCTTCAAGCTCGGAGGTCTTTTCTTCAAGCTCGCTCGTTGCCTTGGCAATATCATTTTTCAGCCGCTTCTGATTAGCCGTTCTCCAGATAAGCAGTATTATCGTTGTGATGAACGCAAACAGGAACGCCGCTATGATAAGCACATATACCGGTCGGTTATAGATATATCCGACAAGCGTCATGTGATACTGCGAGGGGTCGGTCTCGACCTCTCCTCGGATAATGGTAGACAGTTCGCGCGTGTTTACCGCCGATACGCATTTGTTCATTATCGAAAGCAGCAGGCTTGAATTTTGAGTGTTTCGGTTTATGCCGTATACCAGCGAGATAGAGCCGAGCAGTGATGAGGACAGCATATTTTTCTCGTCGTCGCGCAGTATCCTTTCAGCCATATACGAATAAGCCGCCGCCGCGTCCGCTTCGCCGCTTTCTAACGCTTCCAGACATTCTTCCATAGTGTCATACAGCGTTATTTCTTTGTCGGGGAAAAATTCCTTGATATATTTGTTAAGTACCGTGTAATCACCCGTAAGCGCAAAGGAGTTTATCTCGCCCCTGTGGTCTGACAGCGTTATCTGCGAATAGCTTGCTTCATAATACGGCGCGGTTATAACATAACCCTCCTGTTCGGCAAGATAATGATCTTCGGTATAATCGAGAACTATATCCGCCATGCCCTGTGCGCGTATCTTATAATAATCCTTCTGATCTTTCGGGATAATGTATTCATACGGAATGGATATCCTTTTGAACATTGCGGAAAATACCGCGGGGTATATGCCCTTTGCCTGTCCGTTTTCAAAATAAGAATAGGGCGCGCGCGAGGGGTTGACGAGGATCTTCAGCGTCTTGCCCGAAGACTTGAACTGCTTTATATAATCTCTTTCGGACGCGGAAAGCACAAGGTTGCCCGCCGTGTCGGTGGAATAATATTTTTTATTCAGTTCGGTGCGCCAGTTGGGGCTGTATTCGTCCATCAGGTCTATCGCCTGATCCGCCTGTTCCATAAGATCGGCGTTATCCTTGCTCGTACACAGATAAAACGGGGTAGTCGCAAAGCTTTCGACCAGCCATTCATTTTGGAGCGCACGCAGGCTTCCGCTTACGATAGCGTCCACCTCATTGCCGTGCAGCGCGGCGGTGAGCTGATCGTTCGTTTCATAATAAACGGGCTGATAGTCAAAGGAATTTTCCTGTGCGAATTGCTCAAACGTATCGTTTTTTGAATTGCCTTCGAGCATACCTATTTTAATACCGTCATAGGTGCTGTAATCGCCCGCGATTATATCCGCATTGCCCGCCCGAGTGGTCATTATGGTGGAATTATATCCGATATTTTTTTTGGAAAAAAGAAACTCCTGCTCACGCTCGGGCGTTTTGCTCACCGAGGTAACTATGTCAAGCTGACCGTTTCTGAGCATATCGAGACAATCGGAATATGAGCTTTCATATCCGATATATTCATAATTCCAGTTTGTATGCGCCGAGATCTCCTGCAAAAGGTCGTAGCCGTAGCCGCTCAGTTCGCCGTCCTCGGCTTTTTCGTGATAACCCGAAAACTGAAAAAATCCCACGCGTATTTTAGCATCACTTTGGGTATCGGCATTCGCATCACCGCTTGCAGTACCACTTGTGGTACAGATGCCGCAAAGCGCCGTCAGGCAGCAGGTGACCGTCATAACTGCGGCAGCCGCCGCGCTTAATATCCTCTTTATCATTATTTTTCGCTCCGTAAATTCTTTCCCTATAATTTTTTTCGTGATAATTTATTATTGTGATAATTTATTATTGTGATAATTTATTATCACGGTTATGTGCGGCTTATATCATACGATAACGCTGCCAAGTTCGGTGATAAGTCTGAATATCTCCGAATGATTATCCTTAGCGTTATTATCAGTGGTACACATCTGTGAATAAATGCTATAGGTCATATCAAATATCCTGTCAAGCATTTCAGCCTGTTTTACTGCGTCCTCATACATTACAGCCGCACTTCCTTTCCGAGTGTCAGGGGGTTGGGGGTCATATTATATATATAATAACATAGTTTATCAAATTTGTCAATGGGGGTGAAAGTGTTCTTCCAATATGGATAAATTGGAAGAGTAGTGTATCTATCAAACAATTCTTATCTATGTCGGAAGGATTGCCAATACCCCCTCCCACGGGAGGGGGCAGGGGGTGGGCAAGCCCCTCGCAGAAGGGTTTGGGGA
>CANPYF010000102.1 GCA_947587925.1 uncultured Ruminococcus sp. | reverse complement strand
GCGTATCACAAGTCCGCAGCCGCCCGAGGTCTTTTTCAGCCTTAACGGCACATTTATATTGCGGTCGCTCCAGCAGACGCGCTTCATGTCGTCAATGGCTTCAAGCCGCGCGTAGGAGTTGGTTATGCCGTTGAAAAACATCGTCATTGACGGCAGTTCCTCGATTATCCCCGCTATCATTTTGTCGGCAAGGCTGCTCAGGCAGCCGTTTTTCATTTTGAATACATCATTTCCGCCGTGTGTACAGCTTATGGTTATCTGCAAGCTGCTGCCGCTCCTGTCGGGCAGCGGTTTGGGCATAAATGACGCATAAAGCCCGTCACGCTCGGAGACCGACTTGACGGTATTTTTAAAGGTTATAAGATTATCTGCGGCGTTTATCGGCGCTGCCGAAATGAAGTCTATCTCGTTTTGCCCCGGACCTGCTTCATGCCGCGAACTGTGAGGGTATACCTCCATTTGTTCAAGCGTCATGCAGATGTCGCGGCGCAGATTTTCTCCCTTGTCGGCGGGAGCGGCGTCACAGCAGCCCGCGTTGTCATGCGGCAGCTTGGTGGGCATACCCTTCTGGTCGAGTTCAAAAACATAAAATTCGCAGGAAGTGCCTATGCGAAAATCCAGTCCGGCGAGCCTTGCGCGTTCTACCGCGGCGGACAGATAATGCCTGCCGTCCCCCTCGAACGGCTGACCGTTTTCACGGTATATCGCACAGAACAGACGCATAACGCGCCCCTGCTGAGGTCTCCACGGCAGAAGCGAAAGGGTGTCGAGCAGCGGACGCAGCACCAGATCCATATCGCTTACTCCCATAAATCCGTCCATTACCGACGCGTCAAACGAATAACCGTTTTTGAATATTGCGGTCAGCTTGTCGGAAAGCACGGATATGGCTTTCAGGTTGCCGAAAACATCACAGAACATCAGCTTGACGAACTTTACATCGTTTTCTTCAACGAATTGCAGCACTTCTCTTTCAGTATAGCCCATAATTTTCTCCTTTTTGTTTATCTGTCCTCAGGATCGAAAGCCTGTCCGATCCTGCCGCGGCTCAACATTCTTCCCCGCCGTATCATAACAGCGGGGAAGAACAGCATAATATTTTTTTCGTAACTTTTTTACCTTATATTTTATAAGTGCAGCTAAATATCTGTTCTTTAAGATATATTATAACTCACTTAATTTTCCGTGTAAAGCTGTTTATATGGATTTTTTGTGTCCGGAGTTAAAACAAAAAATTTGCTGTTTATTATCTCGTCGTGATCCTTGTCGAATTTATTGCAGAATTTTGTGATATATTCGTCTATCTCTTCGAGATCGCTGTCGTCAGCCTCTTTTGCCTTTACCTGCGGAGGGAGATCCCAAGGCAGCCTTTCGGTGCGCAGGAATATCTTTCCGCCGTGCATACCCGTTCCGCAGAAGCGTCCGACAACGTCCCTGCCCTCTCTGCCGATACCGAGTACGACAATGTATCCGCCCGCTTGGTATTCGCCAAGAAAGCTTCCCGCTTTGCCGCCGATTATGAGCGCGGGGATATGCTCCATATAGCTTTTCATATGTATTCCCGTTCTGTATCCGGAATTATCTTTTACATATATCTCTCCGCCGCGCATTGCATAACCCGTAGCGTCCCCCGAAGAGCCGTACACCGTTATGCTGCCGCGGTTCATGGTATCGCCGCAGGCGTCCTGCGCGTTTCCGTTGACGGTAATATCGCAGCCGTCAAGATATGCACCCAGAGCGTTGCCCGGCGTGCCGCTTATTATAACGCTGCCGTTTTTTCTGCCCGCCGCTATATATCTTTGTCCGATGCAGTTGTCAAGGAAGATAGAATCGTCCGCACACGCTTTTATTCTTTCGTTAAGTTCCTTGAAATCCATCAGATCGACCTGTATCTTCATTTATCTTCTCACCTCTTATTTATCTTAGTGTTATCTTAATGTCTTTGCGCAAGCTCTTTCGCACGTCTCTGCGCGGAGAACGCCATAAGCTGCGGCTTTGATTTTATAAGTTCAAAATCTATCTCGTTAAGCGGTGTGCGCTGTCTTATCAGCGAGGTATATATGCCCGCCCTTTCGACGTCGCCTATTATAATGTATCCGACCAGACGGTTATCCTTATAGAACAGCTTTTTGTAATTCATGCCGTCCGTTTCGGTGTATACATCACCGTCATAGCTGCCCGCCGTTATCATATGATAGCCGAACATTCCCATAGCGTTCATGGGGATAGCGTTATCGTACACCTTTTCGCCGCCGCCCATGTTTACTCCTGCCGTTTCGCCCTGCATATATGCATTAGGCAAAAGCGCGAGCACTCTGTTGGTGTCAGCCGAAATGTCATACGATTCGGTGCAGTCGCCCGCCGCGTATATATCCTCTATGGAAGTCTGACATTTTTCGTTGACCTTTATCGCTCTGCCGCAGTCCGCGCCTATGTCTTTGAGCAGCGAGATGTTCGGTCTTACTCCGACCGCGACTACGAGTATATCAAAGTCGACCTCCGCGCCGCTTTTAAGCACCGCTTTATTTTCGCTTATTTCAGCCGTGCTGTCATTCAGATAAAATTTAACGCCGCGTTTTTCGATAAAACTCTGCACAAGCTGTGCGCCGTCTTTGTCGAGCACCGAGGGGAGTATCCTGTCCGCCATATCCACAACACTTATACTGCCTACTCTGTCGGCGATACCCTCCACGCATTTAAGACCGATAAGTCCCGCGCCTATGACAAGCACACGGCTTTTGGGGGTAAGTTCCTTTTCGAGCGCGAGCGCGTCGTCAAGCTTCATAAAGGTGAAACATTTTTTTGCCTTGTCAAGACCCTTCATGGGCGGTATGAACGGCGAAGAACCCGTTGCAACGAGCAGCTTGTCATACGAAATGACCTCGCCCGTTTTAAGCTTGACGTTTTTAGCCTTCGGGTCTATTGCAACGACCGTTTTGCCGAGCATTACGTCCGTCATATTGTCGGCATAAAAGCTGTCGGGGCGGTATTTCATGCGCTGTCTGTCGGTGCTGCCGAGCAGCAGATATGATATAAGCGGGCGGGAATAGACATGGTGCTGTTCGTCCGAGATGACAACTATCTCCGAAGCCTTGTCAACGCTGCGTATGCCCTCTATGCAGCCTACTGCCGCCGCGGAATTTCCTATAATAACTATCTTGCTCATATTTATTTCTTCCGCCTCATCTTTCTTCAAAAACTATCGCCTGATTGGGGCAGCCCTTTACGCAGGCAGGTTCGCCGCAGGCATTTTTGGTACACAGCTCGCATTTTTGCACCGCATGACCGCTGCCGTCGGGCATTATGCAGCCGTAGGGGCAGGACATTATGCAGGTATAGCAGCCTACGCATTTATCCTTATTGAAACTTATAAGTCCGTCCTTTATCGTAAGTGCGCCGGTTATGCAGCTTTTTACGCACAGCGGTTCTTCGCAGTGGCGGCAGGAAACGGCGAAATTTATTTTTTCGCCCTCCTCCACTCTTATCCTCGGGTTTATCTTAACGCCCTTGAGCGCCTTTGCCATATCGTCCTTTCCCGAATTTGCAAAAGCGCAGTAATATTCGCACAAATGGCAGCCGAGACACCATTTTTCATTTACATATATACGTTTCATAGCTTATCCTCCGCTTATCATTCGCCTGCGTGCTTTATGCCGAGTATCGCAAGCTCTTTTTCGGATAATCCGATACCGCGCAGCATAAGGCGGTTGCCCCGCAGCGATTCTATCGAATTGATACCCATGCCGCCCATTATCTCTTTTATTTCATGATCCCATGCGCGTACAAGGTTTACCAGTCTTTTATATCCCACATCGGGGTTAAGCCGCTTTACAAGTTCGGGTCTTTGAGTGGCTATTCCCCAGTTGCAGCGTCCCGCCTGACAGGATCTGCAAAGGTGACAGCCCATAGCAAGACAGGCTGCGGTAGCTATGTAGCAGGCGTCCGCGCCAAGGGCGATAGCCTTTACAAGATCGGCTGACGAGCGTATCGAACCGCCGACCACTACGGCAACGCTGTCGCGTATGCCTTCTTCCCTAAGTCTGCTGTCAACGCTTGCAAGCGCAAGCTCTATGGGTATGCCCACGTTGTCGCGTATCCTTGTGGGGGCTGCGCCCGTTCCGCCGCGGTAGCCGTCTATGGCGATTATGTCAGCACCGCTCCTTGCGATACCCGAAGCGATAGCCGCAACGTTATGCACCGCCGCTATCTTTACGATAACGGGTTTTTTGTAATCGGAAGCTTCTTTAAGCGAGTAAACGAGCTGGCGCAGATCCTCTATTGAATAAATATCGTGGTGCGGAGCGGGGGAGATGGCGTCCGTGCCGAGCGGTATCATTCTTGTTTTGGAAATATCCTCCGATACCTTTATTCCGGGAAGATGTCCGCCGATACCCGGCTTTGCGCCCTGACCTATTTTTATTTCTATTGCAGCACCCGCGTTAAGGTAATCCTTAGAAACGCCGAAGCGTCCCGAAGCGACCTGCACTATCGTGTTTGCGCCGTATTTATAAAAATCCTCATGCAGTCCGCCCTCGCCCGTGTTGTAATATATACCCAGTTCTTCGGCGGCGCGTGCGAGCGATTCATGGGCGTTATAGCTTATCGAACCGTATGACATAGCCGAGAACATAACGGGTGTGGAGAGTTTAAGCTGCGGGGCAAGATTGTTTATTATTTTGCCGTTTTTATCTCGTTCTATCTTGGTCGGCTTTTTGCCGAGGTAGGTCACAGTCTCCATAGGCTCGCGCAGCGGGTCTATCGAAGGGTTAGTTACCTGTGAAGCGTTGAGCAGTATCTTATCCCAATAAACGGGATATGGTTCGGGGTTGCCCATTGAGGAGAGCAGCACTCCGCCGCTGCCCGCCTGTCTGTATACCTCTTTTATGTTCTTAGCCGTCCAGTTGGCGTTTTCTCTGAATGTGTGGTCGCTCTTGACTATTTTGAGCGCTTTAGTCGGGCAGAGAGAAACACAGCGGTGGCAGCATACGCATTTTGCGTTGTCGCATACCATTTTATCCTGTTCGGGGTCGAACCAATGCGCTTCGTTGGCGCATTGTCTTTCGCATACCCGACAGGCAATACATTTGTTTGTATCCCTTACTATCTCATATTCAGGATACAGATAATTTACAGCCATTTATCATTACCGTCCCTTCCCGATCTTTTACTTTATAAATATTTTATCTTTGCAGCTGTCAAGCGTAACTATGACAGGCTGTCCGCCGTTGGGCGACCATATGCGGTCAAGTTCGGGTTCTATCACGCGGATAGCGCATTCCTCCGAAGCCATGTATACCCTGTCGTCCTTTTCGCCTATTACCATAGAGCGCAGCTTTAACCTGTCGTTAAGAGCCATAAGACCGCCCTCGAAACCGAGTATGATAGAAAAAGGACCTGTTATAAGCAGATTGGAAAATGCCGCCCGCAGATACCTTGCCTGTGCGGCTTCCTCCTCGTCCATATGGTCTATGGTAGACCAGAAAGGTGCGGCTATGACCTTTGCAGCCTCTTCAAGGCTGAGTCCTTTTTTCCTGAGCAGGAAATCGATTATGTAGGTTATTACCTCGGTATCGGTTTGCAGCGTGCATTTATATCCGTACATTTCTATATTGCGTCTGTTGGAATCATAGCTTGAAATTTCGCCGTTGTGTACGATAGAATAATCGAGCATTCCGAACGGGTGTGCGCCGCCCCACCAGCCGGGGGTATTTGTGGGGTATCTTCCGTGTGCTGTCCACGCATAACCCTCATATTCGTCCAGTCTGAAATATTCGCCGACGTCCTCCGGGTAACCTAAAGCCTTAAAAATACCCATATTTTTTCCGCAGGAAAAAACATACGCGCCCTCGATATTTGAGTTGATGTTTATAACGCACTTTGAAACGAATTCCTTTTCGTCCAGTTTGGAATCCTTGAGTTTTGTTTTGAGCGGTTCTACAAAATATCTCCAGATAAGCGGCTCGGCGATTATCTTATCGCTTTTTCTCACAGGTATTTTCGACAGATTGATTATATCGAAATGTCTGTCGAGAAATCTTTCACATTCCTCTCTTGATTTATTGCTGTCATAGAAAACGTGAAAAGCGTAAAGATCGGGGTACTGCGGATAGATGCCGTAGCCCGCGAAGCCTCCTCCGAGACCGTTTGAGCGGTCGTGCATTGTCGAGATAGAGGTTATCATCTCTCTGCCGTTTATGCTCTTGCCGCTTTTTGAGATAACTCCCGATATGGCACATCCCGAAGGGATCCTTATTTCACCCTCTCGTTTCATTCCAAAATTCCTCCTTATTTGTTTTTGTAAGCACAAGCGTATTGCAACGCAATACATTTGTGCGGCCCCATCTCCAACTTTATGAAAGTTCGGACAAAAAAAGACGTTCTCCTTTTCAGGGCGCAGTATGCCCCAAAAAATTGAACGTCGTTGTTCTGCATAATTATTGTATCACAAATTCATCGGTTTGTCAAGCGCCGTATCGTCAAAAAAATGCTAAACTTCGCAGTAATCAACAGGTTAAACGTTGTTTATTATGCACAACGCCGACCGTAATTGTGATAAATTTTGCAGTTTTGACATGATATTCCTGCAAAAATAATGCCGCTCAGACCTTTTCGATCAAAAAGAACGTTCCGCCGCTGTCCTTTTCCATGCTTTTTATCGTCCAGCCGAGCGCAAGAAGATCGTTGAGCTGTTCTATACGGCGGAATCTGTCGGTCATCGGCGTACCCTTATGATCGTTTTGTTCGGATATTTCGGTTATAAAAAATTTTTTCTGCACAGCGCATCACCGTCCTTTAAACTATTATAGCACGTTTTTTTGTACAGTTCAACAGTCTGCGCAATATTTTACTTTTTCTTTACAATTACTATTAGAAGTCAGAACGCCGCACTATTATTAAAATAATAGCGCTTGCGCTTTTTAGAGGTAAGAGGTCAGGATCTGCGGGGGGCGTGTAAGCTGCCGCTTTGCCGTTATCCGAGAGCCTTCGAGAAAATTTCGTAAAGCTGCTGCGCCTGGGAATCGGCAGAGTCCTTTTCAAACAGCACAAGGTCGCAGGAATTTCTGAATTCTTCTATCAGTTCATCATTTTCAAAGTACGGACTAAGTACCGCCAGTTCGCCGTGCTCCTCCATTTTTTCAAAAGCCGTGTATTGGATACCCGTAAGACTGCCGTTTTCGTCAAGCGTTTTACGCGCCGAACTGCTTAACGGTATGCCCTTTTCAATGCCTTGCAGCTGTGCGGCTTCGGGCGAATTGAGCAGAAAATCCATAAGCATGGCGGCTTCCTCGGGGTGGGCGGTATTTTTGCTCATGGCGTACATGGTGGCAGGCTTGGCATACCAGCCGTCGCCCGACTGCGCCCCGTCATTTGCGGGATAATCCGCCGCTACTATCTCATAGCCCGCGCTTTCCGCTCCGCCGCAGTAGCTTGCTCCGTCGCTTATCCATGCGACCGTTCCCGCGTATTCGCCGCTGTCTATATTCTTTTTGTCAAAATATTCCACCTGCGGCATAACGTTCTCATTTATCAGCCGACAGTAAAATTCAAGCATTATCTTGAAATCCTCCGGCTCAAAATTAAGCGTGCCGTCATTTTCCATAAATTTTTTTCCGCAGACCTGTTCGGCGTAGGCGGTGACAAGGAAAAACGCGGGTTTGGCGTTCATTGACAGCGGGTAAGCCTTTTTATCCATGACCTTTGCGGCGGCAAAATAATCCTCCCATGTTTTGGGTATATCAAGACCGAAGTCCTCATAAACGCTTTTATTTATATAAACGGTATGCGTGTTCATGGCAATGGGTATGGCGTTGAGTTTACCGTTTTTCATGCCGAAACTGAGATCGTACTCTTCAAATCCCGAAAGATCGAGGGTATCCGTAAGCGTGCTGAGGTCGTAATAACCCGTTCCGTCGGGCGAATACTGCTCTATCCACGCGTAATTTATCTGCATTACGTCCGATTCCGTACCCGAGATCATTTGTACGTTGCTCCTCGTCTGATAACCCGACCATTCGGTGTAATTGCATTTTACGGTTATTTCGGGGTGGAGTTCTTCAAACTGCGAAACGGCTTCTATGGTGTATTCATGGCGCTGATCGTTGCCCCACCATGAAAATGATATTTCCACAGGGTCTATCACCTGCGTTACCTCAGGCTCGCTGTCCGAGCAGGCGCACATCAGGG
>CANPYF010000101.1 GCA_947587925.1 uncultured Ruminococcus sp. | reverse complement strand
TACCGAGATAAGCGCGGAAAGCAGCATTACCCCGAAAAACAGCAGCGCTATCTTGAATTGAAGCGAAGTTTTCAACCTGTCCTCACCCCTTGCCGAATATCAGCCTTTGAAGTTATCATTTTTTTACAGCCTTATAGCCGAGGCCTCTTATCGTTACTATATCAAAATCATCATTTGGCGTAAACCGCTCTCTCAATCTTTTTATGTGGACATCGACCGTGCGTTCGTCGACCTCCGATTCCATGCCCCACAATTCATCAAGCAGCTGACGGCGGGTGAATATCTGATTCGGATAGGACAGCAGCTTGAACAGCAGCATAAATTCCTTGTTGGGGATAGTAACGTCAGGACCGTTTGCGAACGAAACGGTCAGCGCGTCATAGTTGAGCGTACAGCCTCCGACGGTAAGCAGCTTGTCGGAAGCGAGCCTTGCCCTTCTGAGCAGCGCACCCACTCTCAATATCATTTCGTCTATATTTATCGGCTTGACCATATAATCGTCTATTCCCGCAAGAAAGCCCTTTTGCTTATCGGCAAAACTTTCCTTTGCCGTTACCATAAGCACGGGGGTATCATACCCCGCGTTCCTTATGCTCGTTACAAGTTCATAGCCGTCCATATTCGGCATCATTATGTCCGATATGATAAGATCTACCGCTATTTTGTCCATGACATCAAGCGCCTCCAAGCCGTCCTTTGCGGTGCGCGCGTCATACCCGTTTTGTTTGAGCGCGGCACACATTAGCTTGAGAAGGTTCGCGTCGTCCTCTACAACCAATATGGAAAACATAGTTATTTTGCCCTTTCTTTTCTAATTTTGTGAATAAACATTAAACGTTTTGTAACTTATTTTATTTATCAAAAAAAGTCCGTTATTTGACCCCGAAATTCATATTCGGTTCACACAGGAATGTTATTATGTATTCAGCAAATGAGAATATCCTTTGCAGACTTAGGTTAGAGTTCAGAAGATAATGATCTTCCCCCTCTCTCAGTCCGTTTTTGTCGGCGGACAAAGATAATGTTTTCTGAACTTTAACCCAAATCCGCAGCAAAAGCGGATATGATCAAGACATTTTCCAATCCCTTTTCATAATTCTATATAGAAAAATTAATGCTCATTACCGAATGCCGATTATCGTTGTAGTGGGCGTTAATTTTTTTGTCTTTATATTTTTCATGTACATTATTAAAATCTGTTTTTATGCTGTCCGGGCGGTGATATCTTAATATCGCCGCCCTTTATGCAATATTGATCTGTACGTTTTATCCCGCCTTATTGCTTTTGCGCAAGCAGCGCGGTCTTTATGCTCCAGAGCTTTTTGGAAAGATCGACATAATATTTGTGGGGATTTTCAAATCTTTTTATCTCGTCCCACAGCGTATCCACCTGAGCCGCACAATAGGCGCAGACATCATTATAAGAGGGTTCTTCATACACCTGTCTGCCGTCAAGAAAAATGGGGACGAGCAGTTCCTTAGCCGTAAAATCATGCACTGTCTTTTTCTTCCATGTATAATCGGGGTCGAAAATGACAAGTTCTTCGCTGTCGTCTATCGTTTCATCATAAACACACAGCTGGTCGGCAATGGCTTTACCGCTCGACCTGTCATAAAGCCTATAGAGTTTTTTATAATGCGGAGTTGTCACCTTGGCGACATTCTCCGATATTTTTATCTTGGGTATTATCCTTATACCGCCCGCGTCATCTGTTTCCTCGACTGCGCAAAGCTTATATACGCCGCCGAAAACGGGATATGACTTTGATGTGATAAGCCTTTCGCCGACGCCGAACAGATCGACCGCCGCGCCTTGGAAGATCATATCTCTGATTATATATTCGTCAAGAGAATTTGACGCAACTATCTTGCAGTCGGGATAACCCGCATCATCAAGCATTTTGCGTGCTTTTTGCGACAGATAGGTAATATCTCCCGAATCTATGCGCACGCCCTTGGGACGATAGCCTTTAGGCTTGAGGATATTATTGAATGCACGGATAGCGTTGGGTATTCCGCTTTCAAGCACATTATAGGTATCGACAAGAAGTGTCGCGCTGTCGGGATAACATTCGCAGTAGGTCTTGAACGCTTCGTATTCATCATCAAACATCTGTACCCACGAATGAGCCATTGTTCCCGTTGCAGGGAATCCGAATTTCTGTTCGGCTATCGTGCAGGCAGTCGCCGCACAGCCGCCTATGCCCGCCGCACGCGCACCGTATATCGCCGCGTCGGCTCCGTGCGCCCTGCGCGAACCAAATTCCGACACTCCCCTGCCCTGCGCCGCTCTTACTATCCTGTTTGCCTTAGTAGCGATAAGCGACTGATGATTTATTATAAGCAGCAGATAAGTTTCGATAAGCTGTGCTTCTATCGCGGGCGCTCTGACCGTTATCAGCGGCTCGTTAGGAAATACGACCGTGCCTTCGGGTACGGCATAAATATCGCCTGTAAACCTGAAATCGGCAAGATAATCAAGAAATCCCTCGTCAAAAACATTTTTTGAACGCAGAAATTCTATATCCTCAGCGCTGAAATGCAGCGCCTTGATATACTCTATCACCTGCGAAAGTCCGCAGCAGACAGCAAAGCCGCCGCCGTCGGGTATTTGCCTGAAAAACAGATCGAAATAGGTGATCTTGTCTTTAAGTCCGCTTTTGAAATATCCGTTGCCCATTGTCAGCTCATAAAAATCGCAGAGCATGGTGTAATTAAATTTATCCATTTTATTTTTCAGCGCCTTTCAAGCCAAACGGTCTTTCATTCGGCAGCCTGCGGTCTTACGACCGTTATCTGCAATCCCTCCATAACGTCAAAAGCTTTTTCCTGAAGCTCGGCGTCAGCGGAAGCCGTGTACGAGGTATCTACTATGACCTCTGTTTCGGGAAGCGCGGCTTTTACGAGAACGGCGTTAGCCAGTACGCACATATTTGAAACAAGTCCCACAAGTTCAACCGATTCGTAATCTCTGAACTTGATATAATCGGCAAGTTCTATAGATCCGAAGGTATCCTTATAAAATACCTTATCCTTATCGGTGCGTTCCCTTGCCGTAAAACCGTAAAGCCTGTGACCCGAAGTATCTTCTATGCAGTGTTCGACGGGCAGTTTTCTGCCCTCCTGCGTATTGAGATAATCCTCCTGGTGAGTATCCATTGTATAGATGATCTCACCGCCCTCCTTGCGGTAATCGCGTATCTTATGCGCGATCTTGCGATCGAGCAGCTCAGCTCCCTCAAAACCGAGCGAACCGTTTACAAAATCGTTCTGATAGTCTACAATAATAAGCAGTTTCATGATGCTCCTCCTATTATGCTCCGTCAGATAACTGGCGGCTTATATTTCAAAATATTTCAGAGGCGTTTGCCAATGTATTTATATTATTATATCATTTTTTTTATCCTTTGAAAAGGTATTTAAGGCATCAAAATCATATTTTTACAATTTCTTAATATTTACCACAAAAACACGGTCTGAATTACACATAACTGTCGGTCCTATGCATGAAAAATATCGGCTTATTCTGCCGTAAAGCAAAAGAAGCCGATTTTATTCCCAAAATTGTTTAAAATTGCGCCGAGGAGTTTTAGTTGTAATACTGCGCCTGAGCCGCAAACATCTCGGCGTAAATGCCGTTCGGCTTGCTGACAAGCTCCTCGTGAGTACCTATCTCCTTTATCTGACCGTCCGAGAATACGGCTATGCGGTCGCAGAACCTGCAGCTTGACAGCCTGTGCGAGATATACACCGCGGTCTTGCCGCCGACAAGCTTGTCAAAGCTGTTGTATATCTCATATTCGGCAAGCGGGTCGAGAGCGGCGGTCGGCTCATCAAGTATTATGACGGGCGAATCCTTGTACAGTGCACGCGCTATGGCGATCTTTTGCTGCTGACCGCCCGAAGGCTCTATCCCGTTTTCTTCAAACTGCTTGAAAAGCACCGTATCGGTACCCTGTTCAAAATCGCCGTCCGCACCTGCTAACTGTACATATCTTTGTACTCTTTCTTTATCGTCCCTGCCGAGCGAAACGTTATCCCCGATACTGAACGCGAACAGTTTAAAATCCTGAAATACCACCGAAAACAGATCCATGTATTCCTCATAATCATACTCGGCAATGTTTACTCCGTCAAGGAGTATCTCGCCGCCGCTTACGTCGTAAAGCCTGCACAGCAGCTTGATAAACGTTGTTTTTCCCGCGCCGTTAAGTCCTACCAGAGAGAGCCTTTCGTTCGGGTGAAGGGTTATCGAAACATTTTTGAGCGCCGTTACGTCCGTGTTCGGATATGTAAAGGAAACGCCGCGAAATTCTATTGTATGCCCGCCATTGCCGACCTTTTTGTTCCCTTTGGCAAGTGCCGGAGGATATTCCATAAATTTTATATATTCATAAGCATAGCTGCACCGCTTTGTCAGCTCCAAGGCGGAAATTACCACCGAGCGCACAGACTGATGAAGTTCGGAGGCGGCGGTTATTATCTGCGAAAATACGCCGATAGTTATTTTCCCCGTTACCGCAAGAAATCCTGCGGTAAAATAATTTGCCGCGTCACGCACACAGTCGCAGACGGATATCAGTTCATTATGCGGCAGCTGTGCTTTAAGCTGAGCGTCCCATTGCCTGAGCGAACCCTCGTTGTATTCTCTTGCCTTATTGAGCATCATATCCTCAGCGCCGTAAACGCGTATATCCTTTCCGTTTTTGACGCCCGTTATCTCAAAAAACAGATATGAAAATATCCTGTTGACCTTGGAAAGGTTTTTGAAGCTTTCTATCTCTATTTTGTTTATCTTTTTTTGCAGCAGGTCAACGGCGGCGATAAGCAAAACGGTTGTCGGTATGAGCAGCGGTGCGCGAAAGACTATTACGCCCGCCGTGCCTATCACCCTGACTGCGGCGGAAATGATAGAGAAGAACGCCCACGCGACTCCGTGTACGCCGCCCGAATACCAACTCATTCCCGTGCGGGCTTTTTCTATCTGATCGAGCGCGTTTTTATCCTCCGTAAGCTGAAAATCAAGTTCCATTACCCGTCTGCTGATCTGTTCGGCAATTAAATTGTCAAACATTATACCTGCCTTTTCTTCCGCTATCCTCATTATATTGATGCCGAGCGTACATATGCACTCGCCCGCCGTTATGGCAGCCGCATAAATTATCAGCAGCCTTATACGCCGTGCGCCGAGAAGCTCGTCTATCAGCAGCGGGGTGAAAATTATCGGCACAAACGGCTTTACGATAACAAACAGCATATCCAATATCTGAAACAGCAGATATTTTTTTTTGTGCCGCATTATCAGCTTCAGCATAGCGCCTACCGTTCGTTTCAGAACATAAAACGAGGAGGTGTCTATTTCTTTATTCTTCAAACCGCTCACCCCCATTATCCTTATAATACTGCGACTGCACGGCAAACAGTTCGGCGTATTTTCCGCCGCTTTTGAGCAGGCTCTCGTGAGTTCCGTATTCTATTATCCTGCCGTCTGCGAACATTGCCACATTGTCGCAAAAACGGGTAGATGACAGTCTGTGCGAGATATACACCGCGCTTTTTCCCTCTGTCAGCAGGTCAAAATCGCTGTACATCTTATATTCCGCAAGCGCGTCAAGCGCGGCTGTCGGCTCGTCAAGCACTATTATCGGAGCGTCCTTATACAAAGCACGCGCAAGCGCAAGCTTTTGCCGCTGACCGCCCGAAAGGTCTACACCGTCATCATAAATGACTTTTAGCAGTTGAGTATCAACGCCGTCCGCAAGCTCGTCAAGCTTATCGCCCATGCCCGCAAAGCGCAGACACTTCTCCGCCCGTTGCTTATCCGTCTGCTCGGGAATAGACATGGACACATTTTCGCTCATCGGGAAAGCAAATATTTCCACATTCTGAAATACGGGAGAAAACAGCTTGTAATATTGACGTCTGTCAAATTCTCTTATATCAATACCGTTAAGCAGTATCCTGCCCTCGGTGACATCGTAAAGCCGCATGAGCAGCTTGATAAACGTTGTTTTCCCCGCTCCGTTAAGTCCGACTACGGCAAGCCTTTTGTTCGTATCAAGCGTAATGCTGACATCTTTTAGCGCATAATTTTCCTGCCCGTGATATTTAAAAGATACGTTTTCAAACGTAATGGTATATCCGTCCCTGCCGTCAGGCAAAGGAACGTTCCCTCCCTTTTCTTCGGGAAGGTCTAAAAACGTGCGGAAATCGTCTACCTTCATTGAACATTCTCTGTAGGTGCCTATACCCTTCAAAAGGCTGCCGAGCGAAGCGGAAAATGACGCCGCTATGCCGAAATAAAGCGTAAAATTCGCGATAGAAAGGTCTTTATACAGCACGCAGTATATCAGATAACCGTATGTAACGGCGTTTCTTACAAGCGATATAACGTTATTAAATATCACGTTATACGTCCAGTATTTCTTGTTGAGCGACATAAAACCGTATTCGGTCTTGTTTATTTCATGCTGCTTTTTTGACAGCCAATCCTTCATTCTGAATATGCGTATATCCTTGGCATAGGAAAAATCCTGCGTGACCGTTTCCATATAATCCGTCTTGCGCCAGACAGCCGCCATTTTGTCCCAGACGTTTTTTCTGTCCTTTTTTACCGTATAAACAAAAAACATATATTCTGCTGCCGCAAAAAGTATGATGAGCGCAACAAGCTTTATGTTCAGAAAGCTGAGCGTTGCAAGCGTTGCTATAACAGCGGCGGTCTTTTCCATTATCTCCCCGTAAAGTGTACTCATCATACCTTCAACGCCTACGTCGTTGCTGTTAGTGGCTTCCTCCGCCCTTCTCATGCAGTCGAGCGTTTTGGGATCTTCAAGTCTTTCATATTCTATCGACAGCGCTTTTGCGACTCTTTCCTCTATCACCCTCAATCTGGTATAGATAAATCTCCGCCATACATACCCGTTTACAGCCGTATTTGAAAGAAGCAGTACACCCTCCGCTGCGGTCACGGCGGCAAGCAGCTTTATAAAAGCGTCAAGTCCGCTGCCCGAACGTATGATATCTATAACAAATTTGCCTATAAAACTCCAGAAATATTGCAGCACAGAACCGACAAGTGCGCCTATTATCATAAGCGGTATGAGCATGGGAGAATACTTTTTTATCCTGCCCAATATCCACCTTGTATTGGACAGCATACCGTATTCTGTCCTTATAACGTCTGTTTCTTTAGCTTTTTTCTTTTTGGACAGCATTATTTACCCCTTTTTTATCAGTGCCGTTTTCTTCTTTATTCTTGATGTTTTTTTCGTCAATAAATAACGGCTTGCTTCTGCTTTCCATATTATAAACGAAATTGTTCGGGATATTTAACATCAGCGATGCGGCATACATAAACGTGACGAAATTACAGCTTAACCTGTAGCCGTAAATATCCTCCTTCCCGAAAAGTCCGCGCAGGTCGGAACGCCAAATGAAATTTAATTCCAGCATTTTTTCAATAAGTTCGTCCGCTTCCTTTTCGCTTATATTCAACTCTGTCTTTAACGCGCCGGAATTAAAGAACGACCGGCTTTGCATTTGCAGAAAATACATGGCTTTGAGCGCGTTGGGCATTGCGAGAAATTTAAACAGTGTCACATATTTTTCATCATATTCAAGATAGCTTTTATAGCCGTTTTCCGGCTCGGGGGCTAACACGAAAAAGCGTCCGTCCTTTTTAAGAGAAGCCTGCGCATAGCCTTGGTCGGTGATGACCTGCGAGTGCTGATAATTGCCTATACCCTCCGGGAACAGGTATTTGTTGTAAACATTTGCTCCGCAAAAGGAAGCACAGATCACCCTGCATATCTCAAAAGCCGCGTCCAAGCGTTCCTCCTGCTCAATTTCGCAAAGATACGCCGCCAGCTCGTTCATCATATCCTTTTCAAAGGGCTGTTCACGCCCGTAAAGGCGGTCGATCGTAACTCCGAGTGCGTCTGCAATGTCAGGCAAAAGCGAGGGGTCGGGATAGCCGCCGCTTTCCCACTTGCTGACCGCCTGCGCAGATACCCCCACCATATCCGCAAGCTGCTCCTGCGTCATGCCCTTTTCTTTTCTAAGATCCTTTACCGCCGTACCTATAGAAATAAAACTCATAAGCTTATCACCTCTTTTTTAAATTATATTAGCCCCAAGCAAAACTCCAAAACCAAGTAATAACAAAGTTTTGAGGGACAAAGTTTTCAAATTGTCACTATAA
>CANPYF010000100.1 GCA_947587925.1 uncultured Ruminococcus sp. | reverse complement strand
CCTGACAGCGTGCTCTTCCTTTAAGCGCGGTCGTACCCATATAGCCGATATACGGCGTATTCAGCGCATTTACTACGCCCGCCGTATCGCTGCCGATATACGCGGTCTTTACCGCGGGGACGGTCTCGCCCGTAAGCGCCGATTCGTCACAGGTCAGCGCCGACTGCGAGATTATAAGACAGTCGCAGGGGAAGCGGTCGCCCGCTTGTATCTCGAACACATCTCCGACCACCACCTGCGAAGCGGGTATCGTTTTAAGTATACCGTCACGGTATACTTTAGCGGTCGGCGCGGTAAGACGCTCCATTTGTTCAAGCGTCTTTTCGCAGCGGTATTCCTGAAAAAATCCGAGCGCAGCGTTCATCACCACGATTATGATTATAGGCAGCGCGTCCTTCCAGCCGCCTATGAATATCGACACCGCCGCAGCCGCCAGCAGTATCATCACCATAACGTCATGGAACTGTCCTGCGAATATCTTTACAGGGTCGACCTTTTTTGCCTTGGCAAAACGGTTTTCCCCGCTGCTCCTTAACGCCCTTTCAGCCTCCGCCTGGGTAAGCCCTATGTACTCACCGTGTATCTTGTTTTCCGTCAAAATATATCATTCCTTCCCTATTAGATGTTAGAAGTAAGAGATTAGAAGTAAGAAGTCAGAGATTTGCAGATTTTTTCTTGCTTCTGTTTATAAATTTATATGGCTTGTTTTGCCGTAATATTCATGACAGTAAAGACATTTTTGTCCGCTCCGCCGCCCTGAGTTTAATGCCGAAGCGAATTTTTGCGTATTATTAACAAAAAAGGGGTTGAAATCGGGAAAAAATATGGTATAATAATTATTGGGTGATGCATTAGGTATTACCGCAGATCCAAAAATTAACAGGAGGTAAATATCATGAGGAATCGCATTAAAAAAATCAAAAGGCTTGACGATATGAGCGTAGTTTGCTCGTTTGCAGCCGCACTTATGTTCTTCTTTTATGTTTTTGATGAGGAAAGACCGGTCAAATACCTTACGGCGGCTCTGAGCTGTCAGGCGGCGTCCTCGCTGATGACGCTTTTGCGCAGGAGAGCCTGCAAAAGGTAAATCGGTATACCATATAAATATGGTATAATAACACGGTCAAAACGGAGGTTAGCTGAATGGAACGCATTAAGGGAAAAGCCGCCGCAGGCGGCATAATATTCGGCAGACTGGCATTTTATCGGCGGGACGAGCAGATCGTAAAAAAGCGCAGAGCCGCAAGACCCGATATCGAACTGCAAAAATATGAATACGCTATCAAACAATCCCTCGAAGAACTTGACAAGCTTTATGAACAGGAGATACAGCATATCGGAAGGGATCATGCGGATATCTTCCAGATACACAAAATGCTCATAGAGGACGACGAGTTTGTGTCCAAGACGCGCGGTATCATAACTTCGGAATCCTGCACGGCGGATTACGCCGTCGAACTGGCGGCTTCTCAGCTTGCGGGCGAACTCGGCAGGGCTGCGGACGATTATATCCGCGCACGCACAGCCGATGTAAAGGACGTTTCGCGCAGATTGATACGACATATACAGAATACCCCCGAACAGCAGCTTACCTTTGCGGAAAATTCCATTCTCTGTTCGTTCGATCTCGAACCGAGCGAAACGGTGCGGCTGGATAAGCAGAAGGTAAAGGCTATATGCACCTGCTACGGTACGGTAAATTCTCATTCGGCAATACTGGCAAGGACAAGAAATATCCCCGCCGTAGTTGCTCTCGGCAAGTCCCTTTCGGAGGAATATAACGGAGCGGAAGCTATCGTGGACGGCTACGCGGGAGTGCTTTATATCGACCCGGACAGCGCGACCAAGCGCCGTATGAAGGAAAAACGCGAGGAAGAAGGCAGAAAGCATGAGCTGCTCATGCGGCTTCGCGGAAGAAAAAATATCACTCTTGACGGTACGGAATTGCAGGTATATGCAAATATCAACGGCGTTATAGACCTTAAATATGCGGAGGAAAACGATGCGGGCGGCATAGGACTGCTGCGCAGTGAGTTCCTTTATCTTAAAAATGACGGCTTCCCCGATGAAGAACTGCAATTTTATACCTACAGAAGAGTCCTCGAAAGAATGGGCGGAAAACGCGTGATAATACGCACGCTCGACATGGGCGCGGACAAAAATCCCGATTACTATTCAAGCGATTCGGGCGAAAATCCCGCAATGGGCGTCCGCTCGATAAGGATATGCTTTGAACACCCCGAGATATTCCGTACACAGCTGCGTGCGCTCTTCCGCGCTTCCGTATACGGCAGGCTTGCGATACTTTTCCCGATGATAATAGACCCCGAAGAGGTGGATACGGCAAAAAGTATGGTGGATAAAGTGCTTGCCGAACTTGACGAGGAGGGCATACCCTATTCGCACAGCGTTGAATTGGGTATCATGATAGAAACGCCCGCGTCTGTCATGCTAAGCGATGAACTTGCGCGGAAGGTAGACTTTTTCAGCGTGGGTACTAACGACCTTGAACAGTATACGTTAGCGCTCGACAGGCAGAACTCCATGTTTGACAAATACTGCCGTCCGCACCATAAGGCTCTGCTGAGAATGATAAAGATAGCCGCCGACAGCGCACACCGCCACGGCAAGTGGGTAGGCGTATGCGGAGAGATAGGCGCTTATACCGACCTTACGGAGGTTTTTCTGGCAATGGGTATAGACGAAATTTCCGTTTCGCCCAATCAGATACTTCCGCTCAGAAGAAAAATAAGGAGCCTTACGCTTGCCGATAAGCTTGATGTGCTTGTGAGATACGGCGTTATCCGCCCCGAAGAACGCGACAATTATCAGTCCTTTGAGGGCGCGTTAAGGGCTGCTTCAAAAGTTGCACAAAAAAATTAATAAAAAATTGTGCAAATTTATATGCATAAATTTGACTAAAAACTATGGAAATTTGTTCTGAAATCTGTTATAATATATAATGACAGGTCGGCGGACGGGATAAATGCACCCGATCGGCTAAAGCCGTAAGGCTGAGGTCACAAAGGGGGGTATCTTCCGCAGCCGCCGCATATAAAGCGATGTCAAAAATTTTTATTGGAGGTAAGTTACCAATGGCAAAGAAGTATTGTTATCTGTTTACGGAAGGTAACGCAAACATGAGAGAGCTTCTGGGCGGCAAGGGCGCGAATCTGGCAGAAATGACCAAGATATTCGGCGCTGACAGAGTTCCTCAGGGCTTCACCATCTCTACGGAAGCCTGCACTCAGTATTATGAGGACGGCAGAGAGATCAATCCGGAGATAATGGCTGAGATCAGCGAGTATATTGTAAAAATGGAGGAGATCACCGGAAAGAAATTCGGCGACAAGCAAAATCCTCTGCTCGTTTCCGTCCGTTCGGGCGCAAGAGCTTCCATGCCCGGAATGATGGATACTATCCTTAATCTTGGTCTTAACGAATCCGTTGTCGAGGTCATTGCCGAACAGTCCGGAAATCCCAGATGGGCTTGGGACTGCTACAGAAGATTTATCCAGATGTATTCCGATGTTGTTATGGAAGTCGGCAAGAAATACTTTGAAGAACTTATTGACGAGATGAAGGCTAAGAAGGGCGTAACTCAGGACGTTGAGCTTACTGCCGATGATCTTAAAGAACTTGCTTCTCAGTTCAAGGCTGAATATAAAGCAAAGATAGGCGTTGATTTCCCTGACGATCCCAAAGAGCAGCTCATGGGCGCTATCAAGGCTGTATTCCGTTCATGGGACAACCCCAGAGCCAACGTATACAGACGTGACAACGATATACCCTACAGCTGGGGTACTGCCGTAAACGTTCAGTCAATGGCGTTCGGCAACATGGGCGACGACTGCGGAACAGGCGTTGCGTTCACCCGTGACCCTGCTACCGGCGAAAAGAAGCTGATGGGCGAATTTCTTACAAACGCGCAGGGCGAGGACGTTGTTGCAGGCGTTCGTACTCCTATGCCTATCGCTCAGATGGCTGAAAAATTCCCCGATGCTTTCAAGCAGTTCCAGGAAGTTTGCGCTACACTTGAAAATCATTACAGAGATATGCAGGACATGGAGTTCACCGTTGAACACGGCAAACTTTATATGCTCCAGACCAGAAACGGCAAGAGGACCGCTCAGGCTGCTCTCAAGATCGCCTGCGATCTCGTTGACGAGGGCATGAGAACAGAAGAAGAAGCCGTTCTTATGATAGACCCCAGAAACCTCGACACTCTGCTCCACCCGCAGTTTGACGCCGCTTCGCTCAAAGCTGCCACGCCCGTAGGAAAGGGTCTCGGCGCATCGCCCGGAGCTGCCTGCGGAAAGATAGTATTCTCGGCTGACGATGCGGAAGAATGGAACGCAAGAGGAGAAAAGGTAGTCCTCGTTCGTCTTGAAACATCTCCCGAAGACATCACCGGAATGAAGGCGTCACAGGGTATACTCACCGTCCGCGGCGGTATGACCTCACACGCTGCCGTTGTTGCCCGCGGCATGGGAACCTGCTGCGTATCCGGCTGCTCGGAGATCACAATGGACGAAGATAACAAGGTATTCACACTCGCAGGAAAGACCTATCACGAGGGCGATTACATTTCAATAGACGGTTCTACCGGAAATATCTATGACGGTATCATTCCTACCGTTGACGCTACTATAGCGGGCGAATTTGGAAGGATCATGGCTTGGGCTGACAAGTACAGAACTCTTAAAGTAAGAACTAACGCTGATACTCCCGCTGACGCTAAGAAGGCAAGAGAACTCGGCGCTGAGGGTATCGGACTTTGCAGAACCGAGCATATGTTCTTTGACCCGGCAAGAATAGCCGCATTCAGAGAAATGATCTGCGCTGATACCGTTGAAGAAAGAGAAGCTGCGCTTGCTAAGATCGAGCCTATGCAGCAGAGCGACTTTGAGGCTCTTTATGAGGCACTTGAAGGAAATCCTGTTACTATCCGCTTCCTCGATCCGCCTCTGCACGAGTTCGTTCCTACCGAAGAGGAGGACATCAAGGCTCTCGCAGACGCACAGGGCAAGAGCGTTGACGACATCAAGGCTATAATCGCTTCCCTCCACGAGTTCAACCCGATGATGGGTCACAGAGGCTGCCGCCTTGCCGTAACCTATCCCGAGATCGCAAAGATGCAGACCAGAGCCGTTATCAAGGCTGCCATAAACGTTAAGAAGGCTCATGCCGACTGGAACGTTGAGCCTGAAATAATGATCCCGCTGGTAGGCGACGTAAAAGAACTTAAATATGTCAAGAAGGTAGTAGTTGAGACCGCTGACGCAGTCATCGCAGAAGCAGGTTCCGACCTTAAGTATGAAGTAGGTACTATGATAGAGATACCTCGTGCTGCTCTCACCGCTGACGAGATCGCTGCTGAGGCTGACTTCTTCTGCTTCGGTACTAACGACCTTACTCAGATGACATTCGGCTTCTCGAGAGATGACGCAGGCAAGTTCCTCAGCGCATACTATGACGCTAAGATCTATGAGAACGATCCGTTCGCTAAACTCGACACCACAGGCGTTGGAAAACTCATGGAAATGGCTATCAAACTCGGCAAGCCTGTTAATCCGAAACTCCACTGCGGTATCTGCGGCGAACACGGCGGCGATCCGACCTCCGTTGAATTCTGCCACAAGATCGGTCTTGACTATGTATCCTGCTCGCCTTTCCGCGTGCCGATAGCAAGACTTGCTGCCGCTCAGGCTGCAATATCCTCTAAATAATAACCGAATATTGCACATTCATATAAACATAATTTCCCCGCGCTTTAACAGGTGCGGGGGATTTGTTTTAGAAGTCAGAGGTCTGAACGAAAATCCCTAATAATCTAAAATTTACAGAAAATTAGCAAACAGATATTGACAAACGCCGCGCGGTATGATAAAATAAACATACATATAATATTAATAAAGGCATTGACGAAGAGAGTAAGCTTTCGCTTTAAGGAAAAGCAGCGAACCGCGGGCGGTGTGAGCGCGGTATGTCCCGATGCAAAAGCCGAAGATCACTTCCGAGCTGCGCTGCCCAACAGCCGCGTATGCTTCGCATTTTTGAAAGATCTGCGGAGCAGGACGCACAAAGTAAGCGGCGACGGTCATTTTTCACCGTTATCCGAAAAGCGTATGTTTAATGTACGCGGTATAAGTATATGGCATATATAACATATACAGCATATGTACTTATACAGCATTTTTATATGCAAAATGGGTGGTAGATAAACGCAGGTCTTCGGGCTTTCGTCCTGTTTTGGGCGGGGGCTGTTTTTTATTTTTACGGACATTATGCAATAATAATTATTATAAAGAAAGGAATGGTCTGAAAGTGTATCAAAAGGTCGATCCTAACCTTGACTTCGTTGAACGCGAAAAACAGGTGAAGGAATTTTGGAAGGAAAACGGCATATTTGAAAAAAGTATAGACTCGCGCAGGGAGGGAGAATCGTATGTATTTTATGACGGCCCTCCGACCGCAAACGGTAAACCGCATATCGGTCACGTTCTTACCCGTGCGATAAAGGATATGATACCGCGCTACAGAGCAATGAAGGGCTACAAAGTGCCGCGTAAAGCAGGCTGGGATACTCACGGTCTGCCCGTTGAACTTGAAGTTGAAAAACTGCTCGGTCTTGACGGCAAGGAACAGATAGAAGAATACGGTCTTGAACCGTTTATTGAAAAATGTAAAGAATCGGTATGGAAATATAAGGGAATGTGGGAGGATTTCTCAGGCACTGTCGGCTTCTGGGCGGACATGGACGACCCTTATGTTACCTATCATAACGATTTTATTGAATCGGAATGGTGGGCGCTCAAACAGATATACGAAAAGGGACTGCTCTACAAGGGTTTCAAGATAGTCCCCTACTGCCCGCGCTGCGGAACTCCGCTTTCCTCTCACGAGGTCGCACAGGGCTATAAGGACGTTAAGGAACGCTCCGCTGTTGCAACATTCAAGGCAAAGGACGAGGACGCAGATATCCTCGCGTGGACGACCACCCCGTGGACACTGCCGTCTAACGTTGCGCTCTGCGTTCACCCCGATCATGATTATGTCAAGATAGATAACGAGGGAACGATATATTATCTGGCAGAAGCGCTCGCGCCGAGCGTTATCAAAGGCGAATATACCGTGCTTGAACGTTATAAGGGTAAGGAACTTGAATATAAGGAATACGAGCCGCTGTTTGATTTTGTATCGCCCAAGCAAAAATGCTATTACATCGTCTGCGATGAATATGTAACGCTTACGGACGGTACGGGTATCGTACACATAGCACCCGCTTTCGGTGAGGACGACTCAAAGGTCGGCAAAAAATACGATCTTCCGTTCGTTCAGCTTGTCGATTCCAAGGGCGAGATGACAAAGGAAACAAAATGGGCAGGCACATTCTGCAAAAAGGCAGACCCGCTCGTGCTTGACGACCTGCGCGAAAGAGGACTGCTCTTCTCCGCGCCCGTGTTTGAACACAGCTATCCGCACTGCTGGCGCTGCGGTTCACCGCTGATATATTACGCGCGTGATACATGGTTCATAAAAATGACCGACGTGCGCGACAGACTTATCGCAAATAACGAAACGATAAACTGGATACCCGAAAGCATAGGCACGGGACGCTTCGGCGACTGGCTCAAAAACGTGCAGGACTGGGGACTTTCGCGCAACCGCTACTGGGGTACTCCGCTCAACATCTGGGAATGTGAATGCGGCTGCCGCCATGCGGTAGGCTCTATCGAGGAACTTAAAGAGATGAGCGATAACTGCCCCGAGGATATTGAGCTGCACCGCCCGTATATAGACGCGGTAACGATAAAATGTCCCGAATGCGGCAAGCAGATGAAGCGCGTACCCGAGGTAATAGACTGCTGGTTCGATTCAGGCTCCATGCCGTTTGCACAGCATCATTATCCGTTTGAAAATAAAGAACTGTTTGAAGAACAGTTCCCCGCCGATTTTATTTCCGAAGCGGTCGATCAGACAAGAGGCTGGTTCTACTCGCTGCTTGCCGTATCCACACTGCTGTTTGACAAAGCGCCGTATAAAAACGTAATAGTGCTTGGTCTGGTGCAGGACGAAAACGGACAGAAGATGTCCAAATCAAAGGGCAACGCCGTTGACCCGTTTGACGCGCTCGCCAAATTCGGTGCGGACGCTATCCGCTGGTATTTCTACACCAACTCCGCGCCGCGGCTGCCCAACAAGTTCAACGACAAAGTGGTTA
>CANPYF010000099.1 GCA_947587925.1 uncultured Ruminococcus sp. | reverse complement strand
GTCGTGCGTCTTTAACTCTGTAAGTCGGCTATCTGAAAATCAGTGGGGGTTAATGAAGGGGTTTTGCTATTTACTAAATATTATTTTCTGTCAAATGTGATGACCGTATAAATATCCTTCCCTCTTTTTTCAAGTTCGGAATCTATATAAAACTTCATCTGCTCATCGGTATAGCTGCATTCATACGGCGCGGCAAGGTCGAACACCGCGCTTTTGTGATCTTCGCCGGCTATCATTCTGAAATCGTGTATGCTCAGTCTTTCGTCAAGCGAAGCCGCTATGTCTTTGATAAGTTCAAAATATTCCGCCGTCTGCTCGTTATCAAGGTCAACAGGGTCCATGTGTACGGTCATTCTTACGCCGAGCAGGCTTAAAATATTGCGCTCTATACGGTCGGCTGCCTCGTGTACGTCCGCAAAGCTCTCGCTGCTTTTTGCTTCAAGATGGCATGAGCCTATAAGGTTGCCCGGACCGTAATCGTGGATAATAAGGTCGTGTATACCTATTACCTTATCGCAGTCGTTTGCTATACGTTTTATCTCCTCGGCAAGCTTATCGTCCGCAGGCTTTCCGAGCAGCTGATCTACCGTGTCGCGCACAAGGCTGTAGCCCGAATAAAGCACGAACAGCGATACCGCTGTACCCGTTACGCCGTCTGCGGCGTCAAGACCCGTAAACGCGGAGATGAGCAGTCCTCCTGCCGCTGCCGCTGTAGCTATAACGTCCGTGCGGCTGTCTTTAGCGGCGGCAAGTATCACGGGACTGTCGGCAAGTCTGCCAAGCCTTGTGTTGAAAATGCTCATCCACAGCTTTACGCCCGCGGACAGCAAAAGCGAAAGTATTATCGGTATGCTTGCCTGTGCCTGCTGCGGTGAAATTATCCTGCCGACCGAACTTTTGAGCAGTTCCAGACCAACGGCGATTATCGCAGCCGCAAGCACAAGTGCTGTCAGGTACTCCATTCTTCCGTGACCGAACGGGTGTTCCTTGTCGGCAGGTTTTTCAGCCATTTTAAAGCCGAGCAGTGAAACGATACAGGTCGCGCAGTCGGAAAGGTTGTTGAATGCGTCCGAAATGACGGAAACAGAATTTGAAACGGTCCCCACTGCAAATTTCAGCGCAAACAGGATCATATTGCATATCATTCCAGCTGCGGCGGAGATAACTCCGAGCCTGCCGCGCATTTTTTTATCGGCGGTATTTTCATCAATATCCGCACAGCCGCAAAGCTTTAATATCAGTGAAGTCATGCTGTTCCCTATTCTTATCAGACGTTTATTTCAGCCGTTTCGTCCGAAACTCCGTTTTTATCCAGCACAGGTTTTACGCATTGGGCGATAAATTCATCTACCTGCTGGGGACATCTTCCGATGAAATTTTCAGGCTTGAGCAGTGCGTCTATCTCCTCGCGGGTTATCATGAACATCGGGTCGGCGATTATCAGTTCGCACAGATCGTTGTCAAGACCCTCGCGCTTGACGTGAGCGCCCGCCTGCATTGAATATTCGCGTATACGCTCATGCAGCTGCTGTCTGTTGCCGCCTTTTTTTACCGCGTCCATCATTATATTTTCCGTTGCCATAAACGGAAGTTCAGCCATAACGCGGCGGCGTATCATCTTGTCATACACTACAAGTCCGTTTTCGGGGTCGGTAACATTTATCATTATATTAAGTATCGCGTCAACGCCCAGGAAAGCTTCCGCGACGGATATGCGCTTGTTTGCCGAGTCGTCGAGCGTTCTTTCAAACCACTGTGTACCTGCGGTAAACGCGGGGTTGAGCACATCACAGATAACGTATCTTGCCAGAGAGCATATCCTTTCATCTCTCATGGGATTGCGCTTATAAGCCATTGCCGACGAGCCTATCTGATTTTTCTCAAACGGCTCTTCTATCTCCTTAAACGACTGGAGTATCCTTATATCGTTGCCGAATTTCATTGCCGACTGTGCCACGCCCGCAAGCGCCGAGCATACGGCATAATCCACCTTGCGCGAATAGGTCTGACCCGAAACGGGAACAACGTTTTCAAAGCCCATTTCCTGAGCTATCATTGCTTCAAGCTGTTTTATCTTATCGGTATCATTTTCAAAAAGCTCCATAAAGCTTGCCTGTGTACCCGTAGTACCCTTAGAACCGAGCAGTTTAAGTCTGCCGATCTGAAAATCTATATCTTCCAGATCCATAAGCAGTTCATTGCACCAAAGCGTCGCGCGCTTGCCGACCGTAGTAAGCTGTGCGGGCTGCAAATGGGTATAAGCGAGACAGGGCAGCGATTTATATTTATCCGCGAACGCCGCAAGCTGGGCTATTACCTTAACAAGCTTTCTCTTAACGACATTAAGCGCGTCGCGCATGATTATAACATCGGTATTATCGCCCACATAGCAGGAAGTCGCGCCAAGATGGATAATTCCCGCGGCATTGGGACAGGCGTCGCCGTAGGTGTGGACATGAGCCATAACATCATGGCGGAATTTCTTTTCATACTCGGCAGCCTTCTGATAATCTATATTATCTATATTAGCTTCAAGTTCAGCCACCTGTTCGGCGGTAACGGGCAGACCGAGTTTCATTTCAGCCCTTGCGAGCGCGACCCACAATCTGCGCCAAGTAGTAAATTTTTTATCTGCGGAGAAAATATACTGCATTTCCTTACTTGCATATCTGGTACAAAACGGACTTTCGTAACTGTTCGTCATGACAACAACCACCTTTAAAAAATATAAACTGCGGCGGGTGAATACACACGCCCTTACAAATATTATACAACATTGGGAACGATTTTGCAATAGGGGGAAGACGGTTTTTTAGGGAAAAAGGCAGTCGCTTCGCGACAATTTAAAACTCTACCCCAAACCCCTCCTCAAGGAGGGGCTTGCCTACCCCCCATCCCCCCTCCCGTGGGAGGGGGGCATACATCACCTTTGGAAGATGGATAGGATTTTAGCAAACATACTGTTTTTCCATGTAAAGCGGATACAAAGCCCCCCTTTCCCTTGGGGGAAAGGGGGGTTGGGGGGTTAAGGGGAAAGTTCTGATGTTTGAAAAATTTCTTATTATTCCTTGTATTCTGTTCCGTAATACGCCGCCAAGTACATCTCCTTGATCTCGCTTATCAGCGGATACCTCGGGTTCGCTCCCGTGCATTGGTCGTCAAATGCGTCCTCACACATTTGGTCGAGCCTGTCAAGGAAGTCCTTCTCGTCAATGCCGTATTCCGCTATCGTCTTCTTTATGCCGACCTTCGCTTTAAGCTCCTCTATCGCGGCTATGAACTTCTCCAGCGTGTCCTCGTCGTCCTTTCCGCATATTCCTATTATATTAGCGCAGTCTGCGTATCTTTCGATAGTGTGCGGATATTTGTACTGCGAGAATGTTCCCATTTTACGCGGGCTTGATGACGAGTTGTATCTCATTACTATCGTTATGAGCAGGGCGTTTGCTACGCCGTGCGGCAGATGATGGTATGAGCCTAATTTGTGCGCCATGGAATGGCATACGCCGAGAAATGCGTTGGCAAACGCCATACCCGCAAGCGTGGACGCATTAGCCATTTCCTCGCGTGCCTTGATGTCGGTCTGTCCGTTTTCATAGCAGGCGGGCAGATATTTGAATATCAGCTTTATTGCTCTAAGCGCAATGCCATCGGTGTAATCTGTCGCCATTACCGAAGCGTACGCTTCAAGCGCGTGGGTGAGCGCGTCTATGCCCGAAGCGGCGGTAAGTCCCTTGGGTGCGCTCATCATCAGGTCGGTGTCAACTATAGCCATGTTGGGCATGAGCTGGTAATCCGCAAGCGGATATTTAGTACCCGTCTTTTCATCGGTTATTACCGCAAACGGAGTTACCTCCGAACCTGTTCCGGATGAGGTGGGTATCGCGATGAAATAAGCCTTTTCACCCATTTTCGGAAATGTGTAGACCCTCTTGCGTATATCTATGAATCTCATTGCCATATCCATAAAATCAGCGTCGGGGTGTTCATAGAGCACCCACATTATCTTAGCCGCGTCCATTGCCGAGCCGCCGCCTACCGCGATAATGACATCAGGCTCAAATGCCGACAGTTCCTTAACGCCCTCGAGCGCGCAGGCAAGCGTGGGGTCGGGTTCAACGTCAAAGAAGGTCTCATGAACTATATCAAGTTCATCAAGTTTTTCGGTTATCGCTTTGGTGTAGCCGTTTTTGTAAAGGAAATTGTCGGTGACGATAAACGCTCTTTTTTTGCCCATTACATTTTTCAGTTCATCAAGCGCAACGGGCAGACAGCCCTTTTTAAAATATACCTTTTCGGGCGTTCTGAACCAAAGCATATTTTCTCTCCTTTCGGCTACGGTCTTTACGTTGAGCAGGTGCTTTATTCCCACGTTTTCCGAAACGCTGTTGCCGCCCCATGAGCCGCAGCCGAGCGTGAGCGAGGGAGCAAGATCGAAATTATACAGATCTCCGATACCGCCGTGCGAGGACGGTGTGTTGACCAGTATACGGCAGGTCTTCATCTTTTTGGCGAAAGCGTTTATCTTGTCCTTTTCTGTCACCTCATTGCAGTAAAGCGAAGAGGTGTGACCAAAACCGCCGTCCTGAACCAGCCTGTCAGCCTTTTCCATTGCGTCCTCAAAATCCTTAGCCTTATACATAGCAAGTACGGGCGAAAGCTTTTCATGAGCAAATTCCTCGGAAATATCGACCTTTGTTACCTCGCCGATAAGTATTTTCGTATCCTTGGGAACATCTACGCCCGCAAGAGCCGCTATTTTATGCGCCGACTGTCCGACTATCTTGGCGTTGAGCGCGCCGTTTATTATAATGGTCTTTCTGACCTTTTCAAGTTCGTCATCTTTAAGGAAATAACAGCCGCGGACTTTAAATTCTTTCTTTACCTCGCTGTATATGGACTTATCGACTATTACCGACTGCTCCGAAGCGCATATCATGCCGTTGTCGAACGTCTTGGAATGGATTATCGAAGAAACAGCCGTAAGGATATCGGCGGACTTGTCTATTACGGCGGGGGTATTGCCCGCGCCTACACCGAGTGCGGGAGTGCCTGACGAATAAGCGGCTTTTACCATTCCCGGGCCGCCCGTTGCAAGTATGCAGTCCGATTCGCGCATTATCATATTTGTAAGGTCGAGCGACGGAACGTCTATCCAGCCTATGATATTTTCAGGTGCGCCCGCTTCAACGGCAGCTTCAAGTATTATCCTTGCCGCTTCGATAGTAGATTTCTTTGCCCTCGGGTGGGGTGAGATTATCATGCCGTTTCTGGTCTTTAAGCACAGCATAGCCTTGAATATCGCGGTCGATGTGGGGTTTGTGGTGGGTATTACGGCGGCGATAAGACCGATAGGTTCAAGCACCTTTTTAGTGCCGAACGCCGCGTCCTCCTCGATAATGCCGCAGGTCTGGGAATTTTTGTATTTATTATATATATATTCGGCGGCATAGTTATTTTTTATTACCTTATCCTCAACAACGCCCATTCCCGTTTCTTCAACGGCAAGTTTTGCAAGATATATCCTTGCTTTATTGGCGGCAATGGCGGCTGCCTTGAAAATTTTATCGACCTGCTCCTGAGTATAGGTCGCATACAATGCCTGTGCAGCCTTTACCTGTGCTATTTTTGCTTCCAACGATTCGGTGCTGTCAACAACAGCTATCTCATTTTTCGACATGATACTGTATCATTCCTTTCACGCGGTAGGACACGCCCTCTGACCTCTGACATCTTTAAAGCGAAGCGTTCTTACTTCTAACCTCTATTATAGCAGATAAGCAAAATTTTGTCAACCGTCAAAGGCACGGCTTTTTCAATATTTTTGCCTGTTTTTATATTTATTATCCACAAATTGCGTATATAAAAATTATTGATTGTGACTAATTTTTTGACTTATTTTATTTTTTAAAAATTGGCGGATAAATATGTCGCCAACATTAACATATATTTAAATTTAAGTAAACATTATCATTTCCTACAAAAAACACTGGACAAAACCGAATTATTGTAGTATAATATATACATCAAGAGCGGGCAGCCCGCCCGCTTGACGATCATCATTTAAACGAAGGGAGTATGCGCTATGGAGCTTACGAATCTGCTTTATTCAAAGGAACTTTACGATATATATGAAGCTGACGGCAAAGCCGTATATCTTTACAAGGACGAAAAATACAAGGAAAAATGCCTTTACGCCGCCCTCACCCATGCACGTGTTGAAACTACGCTGAACGAATACAGTTCGGATATTAAAATGCCGATACTGCACGAGGTTTCGCTTATAGACGGAAAATGGGCGATAACGATGGACTGGATAAGCGGCAAGACCCTCGGTATGCTTATAGACGAAAATCCCGACAAGGCGGATATCTATATCGACAAGTTTGTCGATATACAGTGCGAGATACAGCAAAGATATATGCCGCTGCTCTCAAAGCTGAAGGACAAGCTTGCAAGACAGATAAAGGCTTTGAACGGCATTGACGAAATAAAAAAATACGAGCTGCTCACAAGGCTCGATTCCATGCCCAAGCACAGCAAGCTCTGCCACAACAATCTCGATCCCGACTGCGTAATACTCAACGATAACGGCACATATGTACTCAACTGGGGTTCGGCGCGTCAGGGCAACGCTTCCGCTGATGTTGCCAAGACCTATCTGCTGCTTTCTCTGAGAAGACCGAAACTTGCCGATATGTATTTGGATAAATACTGCACAAAGGTCGGCACGGCTAAGCATTATATCCAGCAGTGGCTGCCGATAGTTGCGGCGGCGCAGCTTGAAAAGGGCATAGAAGAGGAAAAAGACCTTCTTATGCGCTGGCTTGACGTTGTGGATTATTCCTAAAAATCTCCTTTAAAATTTGTCAAAACAAACAAAAAGAAAATTCCGATCGCGGCATTTTTGTTGCAATCGGAATTTTTTTGTAAATAATTTTTTACACCGCTTTACACATATTTTATTTTGTGATATACTTTGAAACGAAAAAAGAAAACGGTCATAGCGCTTACGCAAAAGAAAGGAATGTGCATTGCAGATGAAAGGAAAAATGCTCGCATTGATATGCGCCTCGCTTATTGTCATGTGTTCCTGCTCGGCTAAGGCGGATAAGCAAAAGGATACGGCATCGACCTCGTCGGTTGAAACTGCGGACGAAGAAAAGGTCATACCCGACGGCGATTATCAGCAGCTTGAAGAAGAGTCTCTCCCCGACCTTGACAGCGTTACAGCCGCCGCGGACAAACTTTTCCCGAACGCCAAAGGAAGAAAACTGTACGGCTACACGGGGCTTTGCGATATAGGCACAGAAGACGGCACTAAAAGCTGCTATATCTTTGATTTTTATACATATAAGACCAAAGCGGATACCTATGACAAAATAGCCACACTTGCAAAAGCTGACGGTTCGCAGGAAATTTTCGTACTTGACGAAGAAAGCGGCGAGTATATCCCCGCGCAGATACCCGAAGAATAAAAATTACATATAATTCAAATGTCCCTCCCCTGTTCAGTCAGGAGAGGGACGTTGTTGTTACTTATTCTTTTTTACTTATGCTTTTTCTTTATAATAACTGCCGCCGTACCCGCTGCTATCAGAAGTACCGCCGCCGAAGCCGCCGCGCCTGTCGCAGGATTTGAAGTATCCGCCGACTGAGACGTGCTTGCTTTTGAAACCGTATTTGACGAACTGCTTACCGCAGAAGCGGTCACGCTTGAACCGTCCGCACCTGACGCGGAATTATCTGACGAAGAAGTATCAGCGGCAGAATTTTCTGACGCGGTATCGTCAGACGATACCGAACTGCTGTCAGTCTGCGAAGGGGTATCCGAACTATCGTCAGGCGATGAAGGCTCGGCGGGAAGCTCACCGCCGAACTTTTCAGCATTTACTTTAGCGATAACGTAAGCATTTGCATCATCTTTTATCTTGGCGTTCGTTCTGTCATAGAAATTGTTGTTTGTATCCCAAAGCACGGGGGTAAAACCGTAATCTGTAATAAGGTCGAGCATATAGTAGAGCGCGTCCGCGCTTTCGGTAACATCTGCGTCACGGGCAAAATTAGAGCGCGGATAACCCGAAGTAGTTTCGCCGACAAATACGGGTATACCCTTATCGGTAAAGGCGGCTTTAAGCTTATCGCACTGGTCTATGCTGTATTCGCGCCAATAATCGCCGCCTATATTGTTAGTCCAGTAGCAGGCATTGTCAACATAATGCACCGATACCATTAGTTTATCCTCCGCGCTGTCAGCGGGCATTTTGAATTTGCTGTCGGTCGTGTTATCAATATTTGTAAAAT
>CANPYF010000098.1 GCA_947587925.1 uncultured Ruminococcus sp. | reverse complement strand
GACGGTCAGAGTTATGAGGGCAAAAAAGCCGAAAAGAAATTCGGAGAAATAATAAACTCCGTTTCGGATAACGATAAAAATAATGATAAGACAAAGGATAATGATGACAAGACCGAAAGCAGCGGTACACAAAAGGTATGAACCCACCTTGTCACGAAAGGACAGATGAACCAATGTATAAAACTACTGCCTCACGGCTTTGGTATGACAAACCCGCCGACGACTGGAACAAAGCCCTGCCTGTCGGAAACGGAAGAATAGGCGCAATGATATTCGGCGAACCCGTCAGCGAAAAAATAATGCTCAACGAGGATTCCATATGGTCGGGCGGACCGAGAGAACGCAATAACCCGAGCGCGTTTGAAAATCTTCAAAAGGTGCGTCAGCTGCTCTTTGACGAAAAGATAGCCGAAGCCGAAAGTATAGTGTTTGACGCATTCTGCGGAACGCCTGTCAATCAGCGGCATTATATGCCCTTGGGCGAACTGGATATAATACATTTCAAAGGCGGCACGCCGTCTTATATATCGCGCAGCCTTGACATTTCAACCGGAATAAGCGACTGCAAATATTCATTGGACGGTATCGCATACAAGCGCGAAATGTTTATTTCCTATCCCGATCAGGTCGCCGTTATACGCATTACAGCGACGCAAAAGGGTGCAATAAATGTGCGGCTGCGCATTGACGGCAGAGATGATTATTTTGACGATAATTCGCCGATAAGCGATAACATGATAATGTTTACGGGCGGGTGCGGCTCGGAGGACGGGATAAAGTTTTCTGCCTGCATAAGCGCGTCCTCTGTCGGGGGAAATATCCGCCGATACGGCAGTTTTCTCAGCTGCGAGGACTGCGACGAGGTCACCGTAATACTCGGCGTGCAGACAAGCTACCGCTTTGCCGATTATAAGACTAAATCTGTGCAGGACGTTGAACTTGCGCAAAGATATACATATGACGAACTTAAACAGCGGCATATTTCGGATTTTTCAGATCTGTACGGACGCGCCGCGCTGTGTTTGGAGGACGAAGATAACGATCTTCCCACCGATGTCAGGCTTAAAAATTTTGCGGACGGCGGTCAGGATAACGGTCTTATCGTGCTTTACTGGAATTTCGCAAGGTATCTGATGATATCGGGCAGCCGCGAGGGCACGCTCCCTATGAACCTTCAGGGTATCTGGAACAAGGATATGTGGCCTGCATGGGGCTGCAAATTCACCATAAACATCAATACCGAAATGAATTACTGGGGTGCTGAAACGGCAAATCTTGCGGCGCTTAGCCGACCGCTTTTTGACCATATAGAAAAAATGCGTCCGAACGGCAGGATAACGGCGAAAAAAATGTACGGCTGCGGCGGATTTGTCTGTCACCATAATACCGATATATGGGGCGATACGGCTCCGCAGGATCTCTGGATGCCGGGAACGCAGTGGCCTATGGGCGCGGCATGGCTATGCCTGCACCTTTGGGAGCATTACAAATTCAGCCTTGACAAGGATTTTCTTAGGGAAAAATATCCGACATTAAAAGAAGCTGCGGAATTTTTCGAGGATTTTCTTATTGAAGATAAATACGGCAGGCTTGTCACCTGTCCTTCCGTTTCGCCCGAAAACAGCTACATGACAGCTTCGGGCGCACAGGGTGCGCTGTGTATCGGACCTTCAATGGACAGTCAGATAATTTACGAACTGTTTACGGCAGTCATCGAGGCGGCTGATATACTTGACATTGACCGTGAGCATAGTCAAAAGCTTAGAGAAATGCGCGGTAAACTCCCGCAGCCTGAGATCGGCAAATACGGTCAGATAAAGGAATGGGCGGAGGATTATGACGAGGTCGAGCCGGGTCACAGGCACGTTTCGCAATTGTTCGCGCTTTATCCCGCCGATATTATTTCTTTGAGAAATACGCCCGAACTTGCGGCAGCCGCACGCGCTACGCTTGAAAGACGGTTAAGCCACGGCGGCGGTCATACAGGCTGGTCACGGGCATGGATGATCAACTTCTGGGCAAGGCTTGCGGACGCGCAAAAGGTCGAAGAGAACGTAAGGGCGCTGCTGACAAACTCGACAAGCGAAAATCTTTTCGATATGCACCCGCCTTTTCAGATAGACGGCAACTTCGGCGGCGCTGCGGGTATAACAGAAGCGCTGCTGCAAAGTCACAGCGGAATTATACAGCTTCTGCCCGCTTTGCCGAAGCAGTGGAAAAGCGGCAGCTTTAAAGGGCTCCGCGCACGCGGCGCGGTCGAGATAGACTGCGAGTGGGCTGACGGCAGGCTGAAACGGGCTCTGCTGCGCCCGCAAAAGGACGTAACGGTAAAGATAGTCATGCCCTCTTTGACGGCAAAACTTGTCGAAAGCGGCGGAAAAATGACGGATACTCTCATAGACGGGGATATAATGTCAGCCGAGCTTACGGCGGGATATATATATGAGCTTATACCATAAAACAAGCAAGGAAAGGGAAATTGTATGAAAACTAAGCAGATAGCAGCAGCGGCGGCAGCGGCTTTAATGGCATTTTCTGCCGTATCATGCGGAACATCTATACTCAAAAACGATAAGATCAAAAATAAAAATTCTGACAGCAAAGCGCCGACAGAAAGCGTTTCGGCGGTCACGGAGCTTTCCTCCTCTGCCGATTCGGCAGCTGATCCGGCAGAAGGCGGCACGCCTTCGGGGGATATCGTTTATACGCAGACAAATTTTGACGCTGTGGAAGTGCCTTATACAGAATATTCAAAGACCTATCAGGCTGAATCGGGAACGCTTAAAAACGATACCGTAACGGTCAAAAACGACCGTCCCGCATTCAAGGGCGACGGCTATATTTCGGGGGCTGACCTTGAAAACTACAGTCTGTCGTTCGACCTGCCCGAATCGCAGTTTTACAACATAACCATACAAACGGCGGCGGACAGCGCCAAAAACTGCCGGCTGTTTATAAACGGCGCGGAGGTATGGATATTCAGAACGTCGGGAGAAGGCGTTTTCAGCGAAAAAAATCTTGAAAATATCTGGCTCGAAGAGGGTATAAACGAGATCACCCTTACCTCCACGGAAAATGCGGTAGATGTCGATTACATAAAGATCGAGGCGAACAAGGATATCAGCACGCTTGCTCCCGATCTTTCACAAGCGAAGCTTTCAAATCCCAATGCCGATTACCACGCCAAAGCCCTTTATTCGCTGCTCTGCTCAAATTACGGCAAGCAGATACTGACCGCACAGCACGTTACGGCAGGCGATAACGCCGAAACGGAACTTGTCAAGACGGTAACGGATAAATATCCCGCAATACGCGCTGTTGACATCGGCGGTTATACGCAGGGCAATCCCAAGGATATAAACAAAATGATAAGCTATGTAAAGGAAAAGGGCGGTATCGCCGCTTACGACTGGTACTGGACAGACCCGACCCACGAAAGCAAAAAATTTGAAATATCCGAAATGGATTTTGACATCAAAAAGGCTGTTCCCGAAACTGTTATCGTGGAAGAAACGCCCGACGAGTACCCCGATGACCTTAACGAAGATCAGCAGAGCGCAGGTTCGCAGGCATCTCAGCTTACCCAAAAGCATGAACAGCTCAAATACCCCATAGAGGAAATGGCGCTGTGGACGAGCGATGAAATAGAAGAGTATCACACCTCGGGCGAGATAACCGACGAGTGCTATTATATCCTTAAAGATATCGACAAAATTTCCGCAAAACTTACGGTGCTTAAAGAAAACTATACCGCCGTACTGTTCAGACCGCTGCCCGTTGCAAGCAACGGCTTCTACTGGTGGGGTCTTGACAAGGAATCATATAAGTGGCTGTGGAAGCTTATGTATACCCGCATGACGGAATATCACGAGCTTACCAACCTTGTATGGGTATGGAGCGCACAGAATGCAGACTGGTATGTCGGCGACGAATACTGTGATGTGCTTTCGGTGGACGTTTACACCGACGGAAACCGTGACGCGCAGATAAATACGCTGCTTTTCCTTGACAACATCTGCCGCACCAAGCCGCTTGCAATGAGCGAATGTTCAAATCTGCCCGCCATGGAAAGCGTGCTTCAGGAAAAGGCGTTATGGTCGTATACGTCGCTGTGGAACGGCGATTATCTGCTTAACGAAACAGGCGCGGCGTCGAGCGATATAGAACAGGCGGCTCAACTGTCGGGAAGATTCAAGGAATACTACAACAACAACTACACGCTTACGCTTGACGAGCTGCCCGATCTTAAAGACGTTGCAAAAAGCATTAAAAAACAGGAAAAGGCAGAAGCAAAAAAGAATAAAAAAGATGATTAAAAAACGCACCGCAGAGAATTTGCATTTTCTCTGCGGTGTTTTGCGATATGTAAATATTTTATTCAGCCGATTCTTTTTTTATCCTGAATATCATTCTGAGAACAGGCGCAAGCAGTCTCGGACTTTTTACGACAACTACCTTCATATGAAATACCTCCCGTTTGGTTTAACAATGGATATTTCATATTATGCCGCTTAACGGATAGTTGCTACAGTTCACTGCACGTCCTTGTCAAGCCTGCTCTGCACCACAAGGAGCAGACCCTCCTCAAAGCGGATATGCGCGGTATCGGCGGTTATTTCGTTTGATACTCCTATCGGAAAATCGTATGAGATCTGCCCGTTGTCAAGAGGGTACTCCGCACCGCTTATCGTCAGCCCCTTAACGCTCGGAGAATACGCAAAAAGAGAAAGCGACGTGTTTTCCTTTTTATTTATACAATATTCTCCCGCGGGCAGAATGGCTATTTCCTCACAGCAGGACAGCATTCTCGCACTGCCGCCTTTTTTTACGATATAGCAGAGCGTCTGGATATTTCCGTACATATGGTCGGCTCGTCCGCCCATAGCAGAAAGTATGGTTATGTCATTGCAGCCGCGTTTTAGAGCTTCCATAGCCGCCGTCATAAGGTCGGTATAGTCCTTTTTGGCGGGAAAGCGTATGACCTCGCAATCGCTCGGAACATATCCGAGCGAATCAAAATCGCCTATCGCAAGATCGGGGGCAAGTCCGAGCCTGCAGCAGCTTTCATACCCCTTGTCAGCGGCAATTATGAAAGCCCCCTTGGGGTCAACGCCTTCGGGAAGGTACAGCTCTGCCCTTCCCCCCGCAAAAATAATACAGCGTTCCACTTATAACTGCACCTCTTTTAAAAGTCTATTTATGCTCCCATTCGTTTATCTGCGCGGCGTCCGAATACATGGCGACATAGCTTTCATGCCTTGACGGGGCTATCCTGCCCGCCTTGACCGCTTCTATCACCGCGCAGCCGAGTTCGGTCGTATGACTGCAATCGCGGAAACGGCAGTCCGACTCATATTCGGCAAATTCTCTGAAACAGCCCGCAAGTTTATCCTTAAAAATAATATCATATCTGTTTGTTTCAAATGTAGAAAATCCGGGAGTATCGGCAATATAGCCGCCGCCGGGCAGCTTATAAAGTTCAACGGTGCGGGTGGTATGCTTTCCCCTGCCGAGCTTGCGGCTTATCTGCGCGGTATTCAGCTTTAGCTGCGGAAACATATTGTTGAGCAGAGAGGATTTGCCTACACCCGAATTGCCCGTAAAAGCACAAAGCTTGCCGCTTACATAGTCAAGCACCTTAGCACTTCCCTCACCTGTGGTATTGTCAACGCAAAAGACGGGTATGCCCGCTTTTTCGTATATCTGCTTGATATACCCGCAGTCGCCGAGGTCTGTCTTGGTTATCACAACGGCGGGGTCTATCCGCTTATATTCGCAGACAGCTATAAATTTATCCAGCAAAAGCGTGTCAGGCTGCGGCTGTACGACAGACGCTATAAAAAGCATAAGGTCAAGATTTGCAAGCGGCGGGCGTATCAGCTCACTTTTTCGTTCAAGTATATCCGTTATCAGCTTTTCGTTCTCATCAAATATAACATTATCGCCGCACATCGGGGAGATGCCTCTTTTTCTGAAAATACCCCTTGCGGCACATTCATATATGCCTTCGGAGGCTTCTACCGTGTAGAGGCCTCCGACAGCTTTTATTATTATTCCCGTCATAACGTTCAGAACTTACCTCAATATGCCGCTTCGGAATTATCGGCAGGCTGGTCGGTAGAGGACGGGTCTTCGGGTGTCGGCGGTTCGGTCTGTGAACTGTCGTCCGTTGCAGGCGGAACTACCTCCGAAGGTGTGGGAGTCGTTTCGGCAGGAGGAGTTATCTTAAGCAGATTTTCGGTATCATAGCTGCCGTCAAGCTCCGCAGTCTGCTTATCATAATCTATATTGAAGGTGGCGTATCTGATATAATATTCCTTATAGCGTTCGTCATTGTTCCTTACATAAACAGTAAGCGTTTCGGTTTTCTTTCCGCTTACGTCAAAACTGAGCGTGCCGCCCGCTATGGCTTCGCCGTTAGGCACGTTCTTGGTATATGCCAGATTGCCTTCACGGTATACGTCAAAGGTGTAAGAACCTCTCATGCCCTGCGGCATATCCATTTTTATAGTCATATCTATAGGATCGGTCTCGCCCGTTGAGATATATACGGTTATTACCGTTCCGCGCTCAACGTACTTTCCGGGATCGACGCTCTGTTCAACTACCTTGCCCTTGTCGCCGTCCCACTTCATATCCTGATACTCGCAGCCGAGTTTGTTCTCTTTAAGCGTTGCTATAGCCTTTTCCTTGGTAAGTCCCTTAAGATCGGGTACTTTTATTTCGGTCTCGACAGGGCCTTGGCTTACAAATACCCTTACCTCTTTCTTTTCGGGGTACTGCTCACCCGCCGCAGGTTCGGTCTTAACGACCATGCCCTTTGCTATCTCGTCCGTCCACGTTTCGACCATTATGGGAGTAAATCCCGCGCTGACAAGTTCGCTTCGTGCGATCTCGGCGTCTTTATTTACCATATCGGGGACGGTTATGAGTTTTTGACCCTTGCTGACCGTGACTTGCAGCGTATAGCCCTCTTTAACGGTCTTGCCCGTCTGCGACTGCCACATTATTACGCCTTCGTCATACTCGTTATTATATTCGTCCTCTTTTTCAAATACCAGCTTATCGCCGTATTCCTGCTCGACCTGAACGATATTCATGCCGACAAAGTTAGGTATCTCGATATTGCCCTTATGGGTAGCGTCCGTACCGAAATTCTTTATCGCATAATATGCGATAACGAGCGACGCCATTATTACTACCGCAACGGTAACGGCGAACATTATGGGGACTACATAACTTCTGCGGGTATCGTCATACTCCTCATCATCATAATCGTCATATTCCTCGTCCTCATCATCGGCGGGTTCGGAGCGTCTTTGCCGATAATAATTGTCGGCAGGCGGTTCGGGAGTGTTATCATAAAATCCCGGTTCGGGCATAACAGGCATAGGAGCATTGCCCGAATATCCGAAAACTACAGTAGGATCGAGCTTGAAGGTATCTATATCCTTTATCATCTGCGCGGCAGACTGATACCTCATTGCGGGATCTTTTTCCATAGCGTGAAGTACGATCTCTTCAAGCGCTTCGGGGATACTCGGCGTGATCTCGCGCGGAGCAACGCAGTCCTCCTGCATATGTTTCAGCGCGATAGCCACGGGGCTGTCCGCATCAAACGGCTTTTTGCCCGTAAGCATTTCATAAAGCATTACGCCGACCGAGTAAATGTCGCTTCTTTCGTCGGTCATATCTCCCCTTGCCTGTTCGGGAGATATATAATGCACCGAGCCGACCGTTTTATCCGAAAGAGTTTTTCCGTCAACGCGCGAAAATCTTGCGATGCCGAAATCCATGACCTTTATAGTGCCGTCCTCAAACAGCATTATATTCTGCGGCTTTATATCGCGGTGTACTATTCCCTTATCGTGAGCGTGCTGCAGTGCGCGGAGTATCTGCGTTATGAAAAACAGTGCGTCCTTCCAGCGCAGTACCCCTTGCTGTTCGATAAAATCTTTAAGCGTGATACCGTCAATGTATTCCATGACGATAAACTTTATGTCATCATCAAGACCGACATCGTAGATCTTCACGATATTAGGGTGCGAAAGCACGGCTATAGCCTTGCTCTCGTTGCGGAATCTTCTTAGAAATTCGGCATTTTCCGAAAATTCGTCCTTAAGTATCTTTACCGCTACAATGCGATCTTCCACGAGATCATGCGCCTTATAAACATCAGCCATTCCGCCCGTGCCTATCTGCTCGGTGATCTCATATCTGTTATCAAGCCTTGTGCCGATATAGCCCATTTAAACTTCAACTCCTGTTCTTTTATCCCGATTAGTTTGCAACGACCGCCGCGGATATATTATCTTTTCCGCCGCAGTTATTGCAGTGATCTATCAAATCAGATACGCCCTTGTCCAGATCCTTGTTAAAGACAGTATCGTATATAATTTGCTCCTGACAATATTGATAAAGCCCGTCGGTGCATAGGAATACGGCGAAATTGCCGTCTTCTTCAAGGTCGAAAAAGTCAGGCTCTACCTTTGGTTCAACTCCGACCGCACGGGTTATGATATTCCTCATGCGGTGGTTGAGCATTTCCTCATATGTTATCTCGCCGTGTTTATAAAGCATGGCGACATATGTGTGATCTTCCGTTATCTGCCTGATGCCGCTGCTGTTC
>CANPYF010000097.1 GCA_947587925.1 uncultured Ruminococcus sp. | reverse complement strand
CTGTGTGTATGCCTGACGGGCAGGGAAGTGTATGTATAAAGGAAACGAACTGCCCGCATGAACGGCTCGGCGCATTTTGTGAGGATATGTGTATGCATTTTAACTGCCGCAGAGTTTCGCTCATAAGCCCTGATGCCGTGCAGGGTTTTAGAGAGTGCGAAAGGGTCTATCACGGACATTTTATGATGACAGATGAGGGAAATTTCACTGGTGAAATTTCCGACTATTTTATAAATCTTCTTGCAAATTGAAAAAGCGCCTTCTTACGCAGATCATGCGTAAAAGGGCGCTCGTTTTTTGTATTGTATTATTTATGTTCTTCCAGCCAACGTAATGCAATATGTACAAACGCTGCGCTGCCGATATGCAGGACGGAATCATCAAAGCGTACTTTCGGATTGTGCTGTGAGTAACAATAGCCGTTGAGCGAACTTCCTGCCGTAAGGAACATACTTACTGTCGGTACACGGTGACTTACAAAGGCGAAGTCCTCACTGCCGCCGCCCGCTTTTCCGCCCGAAACGACAGAAAGATCAACGGCGCGTTCGTTCGGCAGTTCTCCGACATATTTAAGCACATCTGCGGCAAGCGCGGTATCGACAAACATACAAGGGCAGTAATCGTAAAATTCAGCCTCGGCTTCACACCTGTATGCACGCGCCACCGACTCGCTTATTTCGCTGATACGCTTTTTTATAAGCTCGCCGACCTTGTTGTCCGGATCGGTAGTGCGTATCGTACCCCACATTTCAGCCGTATCGGGGATTATATTGGAAGCGCTGCCCGCTTTAAAGCAGCCCGTGGTAAATACGCCAAAACTGTTTGGGTCTATCTCGCGGCTGTTTATCTCGGCAAGCGCGATATGTATATGCGCCGCGGCGGTTATCGGGTCTATCGACTCATGAGGTACAGAGCCGTGGCCGCCCTTTCCCTTGACGGTGATATGGTATTGCTCGCAGGAGGTGGAGGTAACTCCGCCGCCCGATATAAGGAATTTGCCCTCGGGCATAGGCATACCCGCGGTAACGTGTATCATGACCGCCGCGTCGACCTTCGGGTCTTCGAGCAGACCTGATGACAGCATATCGGGCGAACCCTGAAAGATCTCCTCGGCAGGCTGAAATTCAAGTTTTATGCAGCCTTCAAGTTCGTCCTCATGCTCCTTTATCAGCTTTGCCGCGCCAAGCAGCATTGCGGTATGCATATCATGTCCGCAGCCGTGCATTTTACCCTTGACAAGACTTTTATACTCCACATCTGCTTCCTCTTCGATAGGCAGAGCGTCCATATCCGCACGCAGCAGGATAGTCCTGCCTTTATCGGGATCGCCCGCGAGGGCGACGATACCCGCCTTGCCCATACGTTTTGGCTGATAGCCGTATTCGGCAAGCTTTTTTTCGACAAGCGCGACAGTTTCGGGCAGATCGAAACCGACTTCGGGGTGCTGATGAAGCGTCCTTCTTATACCGGCAAGCTCGGTCTGTATATTTTCAGCCTGTTCAATAAGAATGTTAGTATCCATAAAAATGATCCTTCTTTCAAAAAAGTCTATACCGCCGGTGTGAGCGGTTCTTTATAAGGGATATTATAGCATAAAATAAGTTAGATGTCAAATTTGGGACTTATCATTTTAAGAGGGAGTGTACTGAAATACTATACCACATGCCAATTTCCTTTATGTTCACAAAATCCCCTTGATTTTTTATAATAGGTGTGGTAAAATAAAAAAGTATCAGTATTGTTTGGCTGTATCTGTCATGCGGCTTTTTATCATAAGGAGGTTTTCTGATTATGTGCGGTATAGTCGGATATGTTGGAAAAAAAGATTGTACAAGAGTGCTGCTCGATTCTCTGAGTAAGCTTGAATACCGCGGATACGACTCCGCAGGCGTTGCCGTTTTTGAAAATGACGGTATAAAGATCTCGAAAACTAAGGGCAGGCTCGCCGCCCTTGAACAAAAACTCAAACGCGAGGGCTGGATAAACGGTCACTGCGGTATAGGTCATACCCGCTGGGCTACTCACGGCGAACCGTCGGATATAAACTCTCATCCGCATACCAGCGCCCGCGTGAGCATCGTACATAACGGTATAATTGAAAATTATCAAAGGCTGAAAGGCTTTCTTGAAAAAAAGGGATATGAGTTTGAAAGTCAGACGGATACCGAAACGGTCGCAAAGCTGCTCGACTTTTACTTTGACGGTGACCCTATCGGCACGATAGGCAAGGTCATCTCCGAAATAGAAGGTTCGTATGCCCTCGGCATAATGTTCTCCGAACTGCCCGATACCGTCTACGCGGTCAGAAAGGATTCTCCGCTTATTGTCGGTATCGGTGAGGACGAAGCGTTTATCGCTTCGGACGTTCCCGCTATATTGAAATATACCCGCAATTACTATCTGCTCGATCATGAGGAGATAGTTGTGTTAAAGGACGGCAAGGCGAGCGTCTTTGATAAACACGGCATACCTATTGAAAAGGAACTGCATACCGCCGACTGGGATATGGAAGCGGCTGAAAAGGGCGGCTATGCGCATTTTATGCTCAAAGAGATCAACGAGCAGCCTACTGCCGTTAAAACTACTATCTCTCCGAGGATAACGGACGGTATGCCCGACCTGAGCGAATGCGGCATGACTACAGAAAAGTTGGCGGCTTATAAAAATATTTTCGTGGTCGCCTGCGGAACGGCTATGCACGCGGGTCTTGTCGGAAAATATGTTATAGAACAGCTTGCGCGTGTTCCCGTAGCCGTGGAGGTCGCAAGCGAATTCAGATACCGCAATCCCATACTTTCCGACGGCGATCTTGTTATTGTTGTATCACAGTCGGGCGAAACGGCGGATACGCTCGAAGCGCTGAGAATGTCCAAACGCCTTGGCGCGGATACGCTTGCAATAGTAAACGTAAAAGGGTCTTCGATAGCAAGAGAAGCGGATATGGTGCTTTACACTCACGCAGGACCCGAAATATCCGTAGCTTCCACCAAGGCTTATATGGTGCAGATAGCGGTGTTTTATCTTGTCGCATTTGAACTGGCATACGCAAAACAGGCGATAAGCGAGGAAGAATGCAGAAGGCTCACAGCGGCTCTCGCGGCTGTCCCCGAACTTATCAACGTTGTGCTTCAACAGGCTGAACAGTGCAAATATATCGCCTCTAAACTGGTAAACGCTTCCAATCTGCTTTATATCGGCAGGGGACTTGACTATGCGCTTTCTATGGAAGGCTCGCTGAAACTCAAAGAAATATCCTATATCCATTCGGAATCGTATGCCGCAGGCGAACTTAAACACGGTACTATATCGCTCGTGACCGGTTCGATGCCCGTAATAGCCGTTGCCACACAGCGCGAACTTTTTGATAAAACGGTGAGCAATGTCAAAGAGGTAAAGGCACGCGGAGCAAAGGTGATATTTGTCACCCACGCATATAAAACGGTCGAAAGTGATGTTGCCGACTTTAAGATAGCGCTGCCCACAACGGACGATATACTTATGCCGATACCTGCCGTTGTGCCGCTCCAGCTCATAGCCTATTACACCTCCGTACTTCGCGGAAATGACGTTGATAAGCCGAGAAATCTCGCCAAATCGGTAACTGTTGAATAAGAAGGGTCTTGACATGAAGGATTACAAAGCAGCCGTATTTGATTTTGATCTCACGCTTGCCGATTCCTCGAAGGGAATACTTATCTGTTTTAAGCATACGCTCGGCGCGTTCGGTTACCGCATACCCGATGATGTGACGATATTCAATACGATAGGCAAAACGCTTGTCGATTCCTTTGACGAACTTACGGGGATAGACAATAATCCTCAGCGTGAGGATATGCGTGTGGAGTATGTTAAAAAAGCCGATGAGCAAATGGCAAAAAACACGTTTTTTTACGAAGGAGTCCCGCAGGGGCTCGAAAGTCTGCGCGGACGCGGCGTTAAGGTTGGTATATGCTCTACGAAATACCGCTACAGGATAGTGGAAAGTTTTAAGCTTCAGACAGGCGTGCTGCCCGTTGACGTTATAATAGGCGGTGAGGATGTAAGCGCCGCAAAGCCCGACCCGAGCGGGCTTGAAGCCTGTATCGCAAAACTCGGGGTAAAAAAAGAGGATACGCTCTATGTCGGCGATAACGTTATCGACGCACTTGCCGCCCAAAACGCGGGCGTGGATTTTGCGGCGGTACTGAGCGGCTCTACCGCAAAAGAACAGTTTGAGAGTTATCCTCATGTGCTTATCTGCGGCGGCATTTCGCAGCTGCTGGATATGTTGAATGGCGGGTAAAAATATTTTTAATATACTGTGAACAAGTATTGCTATCTGCAATGAAAAATGGTATAATATCTATAAATGGGTATTTTGATAGAAACAGATAAATTTCAGCATTTCCCCCGCTGCACGGCGGGGGAAAGCAAACATAATGACAGTACATAAAAAGTATAAAGGGGCAGATTTAATGTTAAGATCTATGACGGGTTTTGGAAGAGAACGCGCTTCGTTTGAAAAAAGGGATATCCTTGTCGAAATACGTTCCGTAAATCATCGTTTTTTTGAATTTTCAGCCCGCACACCAAAAACCTACGGATACCTTGATGAAAAGCTGAAATCTCTGCTTGGTTCGGACATATCGCGCGGCAAGGTGGAAATTTCGGTATATATTTATAATAAAGAGGGCGTAAACGCCGATATAAGCGTAAATATGGATATAGCACAGGGCTATCTTAACGCTCTGCGCACAGCCGCGCCGCGTCTTTCGCTGATAGATGATATTTCACTTTCGCATATAATGCGCCTGCCCGATCTCTTTTCGGTGGTAAAAATGCAGGAGAACGAAGAAGAGGTATGGGAGCAGGTAAGGACTGCGGCAGCCGTTGCCCTTGAAAAATTCATGCAGATGAGGGTCGCCGAGGGCGTGAAAATGCACGAGGACATCTCATTGCGCCTTGACGGACTGGAAAAGTCGGTAGGCATTATAGAACAGCGTTCTCCGCTTGTGACAGAGGCTTACCGCGAAAGGCTTTATCAGAAGATAAAGGAACTGCTCGGCGACAGGACGGTGGACGATTCGAGGATACTCACCGAAGCCGCTATCTTTTCGGAAAAAACGGCGGTAGATGAGGAGACCGTAAGGCTGAGAAGCCATATCTCGCAGTTTCGGACGCTTATTGAAAAGGACGAACCTGTCGGCAGAAAACTTGATTTTCTCGTTCAGGAGATAAACCGCGAGGTAAATACGATAGGCTCAAAGTGTTCGGATCTTGAAATGACCCGTCTTGTGGTAGACATGAAGAGCGAGATAGAAAAGATCCGCGAGCAGATACAGAATGTGGAGTAACGACCGTTTAAGGAGCTGTTAAAATGCAGATGTTAAATATAGGCTTTGGGAATTTTGTTTCCGCAGAGCGTATAATCTCCCTTACCTCTCCCGAGTCTGCGCCGATAAAAAGGCTGATACAGGATTCGCGCGACAGAGGTTCTCTCATTGACGCTTCCTGCGGCAGAAGAACAAGGTCGGTAATAATAACCGACAGCGACCATGTCGTGCTTTCCGCAATGAGCGCCGATACACTGGCAGGCAGGCTCAACGGAAATGAAACGGAGGGTACAGACGGTGAATAACGCAAGGCTTTTTATTATTTCTGCGCCGTCAGGCTGCGGCAAGGGTACGCTTATCGGAGAGTTGAGAAAAGAGTTTGATTTTTTCCTTTCGGTATCATGTACCACCCGCGCTCCGAGAATAGGCGAGGTCGATAAGGTCAATTATAATTTTATCGACGAGCAATTGTTTAATAAAATGATAGAGCAGGACGGGTTTCTTGAACACGCCTGTTTCAGCGGAAATCATTACGGCACGCCCAAAGCCCCCGTTGAGGAAAATCTCGCCGCGGGACGTGACGTTCTGCTTGAAATAGAGCCGCAGGGGGCGTTTCAGGTAAAGGCAAAGCGTCCTGACGCTGTAATGCTGTTCATACTCCCGCCTTCTATGGCTTCGCTCGAAAGACGGCTCAACAGACGCGCTCAGACATCGGGAGAAACGCCCGAACAGATCTCAAAGCGTCTGGCAACGGCACGCGCGGACATTGAACGGGCTTATGAATACGATTATGTTATGATAAACGGCGATCTTGAAAAAGCGGTCGCGGATATGAAAAATATAATAATATCGGCAAAAGAGCCGGAAGGCGCAAAAGCCTTTCTGGCAGAAAATATGAAAGAAAGAATTGACGAGGTGCTTAATAATGCTCAGACCGGCAGCGATACAGATACTGAAAAACAATGAAAGCTATTATTCTCTTGTTATAGGCGTTGCAAAACGTGCAAGAGAGATAACAGCCGAATCCTTTGAAAACAAAGCTATACTTGACGAAAGACCCGTAAAAAAGGCTGTTGATGAATTTGCGGCGGGCGATTATAAGATCATAGAGGATCCCGCGCTTAAAAATTGACAGTCTGTACCGCCTCTGTCGCAATAAGCAGCGCGGCGGCAAGCTTCGATAAAAAATATACCTATATCGTTCCAAGCGGACTTGAGGATAAGCTCAAAGCGGGCATGAGGGTGCTTGTGCCGTTCGGACACGGCGAAAAACATATCACCGCGCTTGTTATGGATATTGCTTGGCAGGATATTTCGGACAAAAAGCTCAAAAGCATTATCTCGGCGATAGACAGCGAACCGCTTATCGGCGATGAAATGCTGGCGATGACAGAATGGCTGAAAGAGACCTGCTTTTGCACCTATTATGACGCTTACAGGTCAATGGTCCCCGCGGGTTTCGGGTATAAGATAAAGACCCACTATAAGCCCGCCCTGGCGGATATTTCCGAAGCGGAACTGACCGAGGAGGAAGCGGAGTTGATGAGGGCGCTCATGCAGGCGGATTCTCAAAAAGCCGCTGACGAACTTTTTGTCAGCAATGACGCCGCCGAGCAAAAAAGGCTCTCGCGCCTTGCCGCTTCGCTCGCTGATAAAGGTGCGCTTGAAAAGACCGACGCGTTAAAACGCAATGTCGGCGATAAGACGGAACTTAACGCGGCTTTGAGCGAGGAATATATCGGCGGCGGGTTCGAGGGAGTTTCATTCAGCGCCAAGCAGAAAAATGTGCTTAAGCTGCTTGGAGAAGCAGGTTCTGCTTCGGCGGAGGAAATATGCTATATGACAGGCTGTACACGCGCCGTTATAAAGCGGCTTGCGGACAAGGGCGCGATAAGGCTGTATGAAACGCAGGTCATGCGTGCGGCTGCCGCAAATGTCAGTGAACATTTAGATGCTGATGATATAATTTTATTATCATCACATCCTGATATCGATAAAAATGAATTGTATGATCATTTAGATGTTAAAAAAACAAAAGAAGTTAATAGTAAATTACCAGAAAGTAGTAGAATTGATAATTTTGCATCACAACAATCATATTTGAATGATAAATTAAATGATGCAAAAAATAACTTAAATAATGCTACTGATAGAATTAGACAAGAACAAGAAAATATTAATAATTCTAATTTAAGTATTGAAAAATCAAATCAAGCTATTGAAGAGTATAATACTAAAATAAAACAAACTAAAAAAACTATTAAAGCCTTAACAAAAGAAGAGAAAAAAGCTTTGGAAAAAGTTTTAAAGTCTTCACGTGTAAGTAAATTAGATAAAGTAGCTGTTATTTCCAAAATGAAAACTAAAAGATTACTTGAACGTATAGATAACTATAATAATATAAAAAATCAAAAAGATAATCAGATGCAAAATTTACAATATAATATTGATATGAGTAATTTGGAACGAGAAAATATCAATTTAGAACAAGAAAATATTATAGCTTCAAAAGAAAGTATTAAAGAGGCTAAAGATGATATTTTAACTAGCAGTAAAGCAATTCGTCAAACGGAAATTAAAATAAAACAATTAGATCGTAATAAAAAGAAAATTTTAGCTAATAAATTAAAAAATAAGCCATATAATTATAAAGATAAGATTATGACAGTATCAAAACAAAATATTGTAAGACAACAAGAAAAAATAACACCAGTTGAACAACCAAAAGAAAGTAATAAAGAGAATAATATTGTAAATATTGATATTGGAAAAGTTGTAAGTACGATTTTAAATTTTATTGAACAAATGGCAGAAATTGGTATTAATTTTGGTAGTGCTAATCATCAAATAACACAAGCAAACTTACCTCAACAATCTATAGCTACTTGTAGTAAAGAACAATTGCAAACACTTAGTAATACAATAAATAATTATCTTTTACCTGTTTATAATAATAACCAATCTCTTGAAAATGGAAGAAGTAGAACTTTAAGTAAATCAGGTTATGTAAATATTGGTTTATTATCTTTAGGTTTAATTATTTTAACAGTTTTAGTTGTTCTATTATCTTCAATTATGATAAATAAATAATTATTTTATTAGGAGTAATAAAATGGAAAATAAAAAGTATTATTATAAATTAGATATAATTAGAGTTTTTGCCTGTTTAATGGTTTTATTATATCATTTAAATATCTTAAAAGGGGGCTATTTAGCTGTTTGTATCTTTTTTACTTTAAGTGGATATTTATCTTGTATAAGTGCTTTTAAAAAAGAAAAGTTTTCTTTAAAAGAGTATTATTTAAATCGATTATTAAAATTATATTTACCTTTAATAGTAGTTGTATTT
>CANPYF010000096.1 GCA_947587925.1 uncultured Ruminococcus sp. | reverse complement strand
CTCGAACGCCTGAATGCCGAGCCTGTGCAGTGTAGGCGCACGGTTGAGCAGTACGGGGTGACCCTGTATAACATTTTCGAGCGCGTCCCAGACGATAGGCTCAACGCGGTCTATGGCATTTTTCGCGCCGTTGATGTTCAGCGAGGGATTGGTGCTTATGTCGACCAGTCTTTTTATTACGAACGGTTTGAACAGTTCGAGCGCCATTTCTTTAGGCAGACCGCACTGATACATTTTCAGTTCCGGTCCTACGACTATAACGGAACGTCCCGAATAGTCAACGCGCTTTCCGAGCAGGTTCTGACGGAAACGTCCCTGCTTGCCTTTAAGCATATCCGAAAGAGATTTAAAGGCGCGGTTGTTAGGTCCTGTAACGGCTCTGCCGTGTCTGCCGTTGTCGATAAGCGCGTCAACGGCTTCCTGTAACATTCTCTTTTCGTTTCTGATTATGATATCGGGAGCTTCAAGCTCTAACATTCTTTTAAGACGGTTGTTGCGGTTTATTACTCTTCTGTAAAGGTCGTTAAGATCGCTCGTGGCGTATCTTCCGCCGTCAAGCATTACCATAGGTCTGAGGTCGGGCGGGATAACGGGTATAACGTCAAGTATCATCCATTCGGGTCTGTTGCCCGAAGTTCTGAACGCTTCGACCACTTCAAGACGTTTGAGAAGTTTTATCTTTTTCTGACCCGCGGGCAGACCTTCAAGTTCATCTTTAAGTTCCTGCGACAGTTTATCGAGGTCGATCTCGGCAAGCAGTTCTTTTATGGCTTCCGCGCCCATTCCCGCTTTAAAATCGCCCTCATCGTACTTTTCGCACATTTCGTTATATTCCACTTCGCTGAGCAGCTGGCACTTGGCCAGTTCGGTATTGCCGGGGTCTATAACGATATATTTTGTGAAATAAAGTACTTCTTCGAGTCTTTTCTGGCTGACTTCTATCATCTGTCCTATCCTTGAAGGCGTACCCTTGAAATACCAGATATGGGATACGGGAGCGGCAAGTTCGATATGACCCATTCTCTCGCGCCTTACGTCCTTCTTGGCTATGACAACGCCGCAGCGTTCGCAGATCTTTCCTTTAAGGTACTTCTGCTGCTTGTATTTTCCGCAGTGACAGGTCCAGTCCTTGGTAGGTCCGAAGATCCTTTCGCAGTAAAGACCGTCCTTCTCGGGCTTTTGCGTGCGGTAGTTTATGGTTTCGGGACGTGTGACCTCGCCGTAAGACCATTCTCTTATTTTTTCGGGCGAAGCAAGCGATATTTTTATAGATTCAAAAACGTTGGATTCCAATATTTTAACCCTCTTCCTTTAAACTGTGTTGTTTACATGGCGTATCAGCAATATATGGCTGACGGCTCAGAAATCGTCGTCATTATCGTTGTTCTCGTCATAGCCGCTGTCATAATCCGAATCAAGATCATCTTCGTCCATTTTCCCCGAATCGGCAAACATATCTACATCGTCCGCCTCATCGTTAAGATCGAGCATATCTTCATCGTCTATATCCCCTATCATAAAGCCCGATTCTTCAAGTTCGTCATCATCAGGTATCATGCTGAAATCGGTATTTTCGTCAATAGGTTTATATTCAATAACATCGTCTTCGGCATAAGACTGTTTAAGTTCGAGTTTTTCGCCCGCCTTGTCGAATATCTCGATATCAAGACCGAGCGACTGGAGTTCCTTGACAAGCACCTTGAACGCTTCGGGTATGCCCGGCTTGGGTATATTCTGTCCGTCGCTGATAGCGTGATAGGTGCGGTCGCGTCCGTCCTTGTCGTCCGACTTGACGGTCAGTATCTCTTGGAGAGTATACGCTGCGCCGTATGCTTCGAGCGCCCAGACTTCCATTTCTCCGAAACGCTGTCCGCCGAACTGCGCCTTACCGCCGAGCGGCTGCTGGGTTACCAGCGCATAAGGTCCTGTCGATCTTGCGTGTATCTTATCATCAACGAGGTGGTGCAGTTTAAGATAATACATATATCCGACCGTTACACGGTTATCGAATTTTTCTCCCGTTCTGCCGTCATACAAGGTGAACTTTCCGTCCTCGCTCATGCTGAGTGCATTCGGGTTGATGACCTCGTCCATTGTGTGCAGTTCAAAATCATCATCCTTGTGGGCAAGATAATTTTCCTGTGCGGCGCGGAAGCAGGCTCTTATATCCTCTTCGTGAGCGCCGTCAAATACGGGTGTCATTATTTTCCAGCCGAGCGCCTTTGCCGCCATGCCGAGGTGTACTTCAAGCACCTGACCGATATTCATACGCGAAGGAACGCCGAGAGGATTAAGCACTATATCGAGCGGCGTACCGTCTTCAAGGAACGGCATATCCTCGGGAGGAAGTATGCGCGAAACAACGCCCTTGTTGCCGTGGCGTCCCGCCATTTTATCTCCGACCGAGATCTTTCTCTTCTGTGCGATATAGCAGCGCACAAGCTTGTTTACTCCGGGAGAAAGCTCCTCGCAGTTTTCTCTGGTAAATACCTTTACATCTATTATCGTTCCCGATTCGCCGTGCGGCACTTTGAGCGAGTTATCGCGCACATCGCGCTCCTTATCGCCGAATATCGCACGAAGCAGACGCTGTTCGGGGCAGACTTCCGTTTCGCCCTTGGGAGTTACCTTTCCGACAAGTATATCTCCGGGGCGCACGTCCGCACCGATACGGATTATGCCGTTTTCGTCAAGGTTTGCAAGATATTCTTCTTTTACCTGCGGGATATCTCTCGTTATCTCTTCAGGTCCTAATTTGGTATCTCTTGCTTCTATCTCGTATTCCTCGATATGGATAGAGGTGTATTTATCCTGTCTTACAAGATTTTCGTTAAGAAGAACAGCGTCCTCATAGTTATAGCCTTCCCATGTCATAAAGCCTATGAGCGCGTTCTTGCCGAGCGAAAGCTCTCCGTTAGAGGTCGCAGGACCGTCGCCGATTATCTGATGAGCCTCTATGCGTTCGCCCTTTTCAACTATAGGTCTCTGGTTGGTGCAAGTGCCCGAGTTGGATCTCTTGAATTTGATAAGATCGTAAACTCTGAGGTTTCCGTCATCTTCGCGCACCGTTATCTTGTCAGCGTCAACGCTTTCGACAACGCCCGCTTTTTCGGATACTACCGCAACGCCCGAATCAAGGCAAGCCTTGTATTCCATGCCCGTTCCGACTATCGGAGATTCGGTCTTGAGCAGCGGAACAGCCTGACGCTGCATGTTAGATCCCATGAGGGCGCGGTTAGCGTCATCATTTTCAAGGAAGGGTATGCAGGCGGTGGCTACCGAAACGACCATTTTCGGCGAAATATCCATAAAGTCGATATTTTCACGCTCTATCTCCAGTATCTGGTCGCGGTATCTTCCGTTTACCTTTGCTCTGGCAAATTTATGATCCTCGGTAAGCGGTTCGTTCGCCTGAGCTATCATATAATTATCCTCAACGTCCGCAGTCATATAAACAACTTCGTCGGTAACGACACCTGTCTTTTTGTCTACCTTTCTGTAGGGCGCTTCGATAAAGCCGTATTCATTTATTTTGGCAAATGACGCAAGATAGGAGATAAGTCCGATGTTAGGACCTTCGGGCGTTTCTATCGGGCACATTCTGCCGTAATGGGTATAGTGAACGTCACGCACCTCAAATCCCGCGCGGTCTCTTGAAAGTCCGCCCGGACCGAGTGCGGAAAGTCTTCTTTTATGAGTAAGCTCGGCAAGGGGGTTATTCTGATCCATAAACTGCGAAAGCGGTGATGAACCGAAAAATTCCTTTATGGCGGCGGTTATCGGTCTGATGTTTATAAGCGCGGACGGCGTTATCTTTTCGATGTCCTGCGACTGTATATTCATTCTTTCGCGTATAACGCGCTCCATTCTTGTAAAGCCGATCCTGAACTGATTCTGGAGCAGTTCGCCGACAGAACGTATTCTTCTGTTGCCGAGATGATCTATATCGTCAATACTGCCCACTCCCTCGCACAGATTGAGGAAATAGGAAATGCTTGCGATTATATCATCAAGTATGATATGCTTGGGTACGAGTTGCGTGCGGTTAGCTTTCAGCGATTCTATAAGCTGTTCTTCGTTCTCGCTCTGTTCGAGCAGTTCTTTGAGCACGGGGAAATAGACCTTTTCGTTTATGCCGATCTCTTTCGGGTCGCAGGAGATGTAGTCTTTAAGGTCTACCATTCCGCTTCCGATTATCTTTACCTCATGCTCGACCATTTTCGTGAGCGTTTCGCCCGTCATTTCACTGACGTAATATTCCTTTACTTCAGTGGTGACATAAGCCTCCATAACGCCCGCGTTTTCGATAGCTTCAGCCTTTTCAAGGCGGCAAAGCTCGCCTGCTTCAGCCATAATCTCGCCCGTTATCGGGCTTACTATCGGTCTGCTTATGGTGTGTCCCGTCAGACGCGAGGCTATGCCGAGTTTTTTGTTATATTTATATCTTCCGAATTTGCAAAGATCGTATCTTTTATCGTCAAAGAAAAGATTGTGTATAAGCGTCTGCGAACTTTCGACCGTAGGCGGTTCGCCGGGACGCAGCTTTTTGTATACTTCAAGCAGAGCTTCTTCCATGTTGGCGGTAGGGTCTTTTTGAAGTATGGTCTGTTCAAGTCTTTCATCAGGTCCGAACAGTTCGGTTATCTCCTCGTTAGTGCCTATGCCGAGCGCACGGATAAAGGTGGTTATCGGTATCTTTCTGTTTTTATCTATGCGGACATATACGACGTCGTTTGAATCCATTTCGTATTCGAGCCATGCGCCGCGGTTGGGGATTATGGTGGATCTGAAAAGATCCTTGCCCGTTTTATCCTTATCAAAAGCATAGTAAACGCCGGGGGAACGCACCAGCTGCGATACGATAACGCGCTCCGCGCCGTTGATAACGAAAGTACCGCTGTCGGTCATCTTGGGGAAGTCGCCCATAAAGACCTCCGACTGTTCTATCGCGCCCGTTTCCTTATTTATAAGTCTTGCGGTAACTCTGAGCGGGGCGGCATAGGTAACGTCGCGTTCCTTACATTCGGCGATCGTATATTTTGGCGTATCGTCAAAGCGGTATGAAATAAACGAAAGCTCCAGATTGCCGTTATAATCGGTTATGGAAGAAAACTCATCAAACACCTCTTTAAGTCCCTCGGTGAGAAACCATTCGTAAGAATTTTTCTGCACCTCGATTAGATTCGGCATTTCACGAACCTCGTGGATCTTTGCAAAGCTCTTGCGGACATTTTTGCCGAGCTTTACGTCCTTTACATTCACATTCACCATGCGCTCAGATCACTCCTTATTATAATTGCAATATTTGCAGCCCCCTTTTTTCAGCCGCAGGCTGTGTTTTTGTCTGCCGCGACCGCAAAAAAAGGTATATAAAGCCATTATGATACAGTATATTATTATACAACTATTTGTCAAATTTGTCAATAGAACATAATTGTTTTTTTCATCTCAAAATATTTTTTTGTAGCTTTGCACAATTTTTCAAACCTTTTGCCCGAAAAGTTCTACTTTTGCCATTCTGTTATCAAATCGTAACTTTTTTATTAACTCGGGTAGTTTTAAGCCGAAAATCGGCAAATAAAAGGGCATTTTGCGCTTTTAGGAAATACAAAATACATCAGAATAAAAAGGACGAAGAAAGCGCCGAAGGCTCTCCTCGTCCGTATCGTTGATATTTTACCAAGGTTCAACGCAGCCGACTATCTGCGAGATGTTGTCGATACCGTTATCGGCGCAGTATTTTTCCATTCCCTCGATTATCTTTATCGGGGCGTATGGGTCGGCGAAGACAGCCGCGCCCACCTGCACCGCCGAAGCGCCCGCAAGCATCATTTCCACAGCGTCCTCCCACGTTGATATGCCGCCCATGCCCATTATCGGTATGCTTACAGCATTATGCACCTGCCATACCATTCTTACCGCAACGGGCAGCACGGCAGGTCCTGACAGTCCGCCGACATTATTTTTCAGTATCGGACGGCGGGTCTTTATGTCTATCCTCATGCCGAGCAGCGTATTTATCAGAGAAAGCGCGTCCGCGCCGGCGGCTTCGACCGCTTTTGCAATATCCGTAATGCTCGTTACGTTCGGCGAAAGCTTTACCATAAGCGGTTTGCGGCGCAGGCTTTTCCTTACGGCGGCTGTTACCGCCTCGGCAGCCTCGCAGCTTGTACCGAACGCCGCGCCGCCCTGTTTTACGTTGGGGCAGCTTATATTAAGTTCTATCATATCCACCGCCGAATCGTCCAGCATGGCGGCTATCTCCGCACATTCCTCCGCAGTCGCTCCCGCTATGTTTGCAATAATACGGGTATCCTTTGTCAGCAGATTGGGCAGCTCGTATTCTAAAAATTTCTTTGCGCCGCCGTTTTGCAGTCCCACCGAATTGAGCATACCCGAAGGTGTTTCTGCCACTCTCGGCGCGGGATTGCCCTGACGGGGGTTCAGCGTCGTACCCTTTACGGATATGCCGCCGAGCATTGAAAGCGGGTAGAGACATTCGTATTCCCTGCCGTAGCCGTATGTGCCGCTTGCGGGAATGACGGGATTTTTGAAGTCAACGCCGCAGACGTTGACTTTAAGGCGATCGCTCATGAAAAGTCCACCTCCCCGCTGTTGAAAACAGGTCCGTCCTTGCAGACATGGCTTAGTATCTGTTCGCCGTTTTTGACCGTTTTGCAGGCGCAGACCAGACACGCGCCCACGCCGCACGCCATTCGCTGTTCAAGCGATACCTCGCAGTATACGCCGTATTGCTGAGCGAGCAGTGCGGTGCCTTTGAGCATGGGCATAGGTCCGCAGGCGTAGATAATATCGGGCTTATCGGTCTTTAACATCTCCTCGAGCGGCTGTGTAACAAAACCGTGCAGTCCCGCCGAGCCGTCGTCCGTGCAAAGCAGCGTTTCACAGCCTGCGGCGGCAAAATCCTCCTGCAAAATAACGGCGGAGGCGTTTCTGAATCCGCTTATCACTCGCGCGTTTTTACCGCAGAGTTTTGCAATGCTGAGCATAGGGGGAGTGCCTATCCCGCCGCCTACGCATACCGCCCTTTTGCCCTCTTCAAACGTAAAGCCTTTGCCGAGCGGTGCGATAATATCTATCGGCTGACCCGCGTTTATTTCCGAAAGCTTTTGCGTACCCTTGCCGCGCACCTCGAACACAAGTCTTATAGTGCCGCGCTGTTTGTCGATATCGCATATGGATATGGGACGGCGAAGAAAGTAGCCGTCCGCCGCCGCCTGCACAAATTGTCCCGGCTGAGCCAAAGCCGCTATCTCGGGGCAGTCTATCAGCATATCAAAAATGCCCTTTGCCGCTGCGCGTTTTGACAAAACGATATATTTTCCTTGTTTGTACATTCTTTACTCCTCTTCAGCAAACGCTATCTTGGGCAAACAGCCGAGCAGATCCTCCTTCATGCGAATGACCTCGCGCCGCGCCGCCTTTGCATAATCATGTTCATCACATTCTTCCTTTTTATATGCACACATGACCGCACGCGAGGAATTGACTATCGCTCCGAGACCGTTTGCGTCAAAGCCCTTTGCCGCGCCTTCCGCTCCGCCGCCCTGTGCTCCGTAGCCGGGGATAAGGAAGAAGGTGTGCGGCATGGCAGCCCTAAGTTCTTCAAGCTGTTCGGGGTAGGTCGCGCCCACTACCGCGCCTACGCCGCTGTAGCCGTATTTTCCGACATTCAGTTCTCCCCATTTTTCGCACATTTCGCCCATTGCCGCATAAACGGTCTTGCCGTTTGCAAGTATCAGATCCTGCAATTCTCCGCTCGATTTATTGGACGTTTTTACAAGCACGAATATACCCTTGTCAAATTCCGTACATTGGGCTATCAGCGGGGCTATGCCGTCAGTGCCGAGATAACCATTTACGGTGAGCGCGTCCGCGCCGAATGCTTCGCATTTTTCTCCGCAGACGTCCGTAACGCCCAGATGAGCGGCGGCGTAAGCCTCCATTGTCGCGCCTATATCGTTGCGCTTGCCGTCGGTAATAACGAACATACCCTTTGACTTGGCGTAGCTTATCGTCTTTTTAAGCGTCTTTACGCCGTCCGCGCCGTACATCTCGTAATATGCCGCCTGCGGCTTTATGGCGGGGCATATGTCGTGTATCTCGTCGATTATGCCCTTGTTAAATTCAAGTATCGCCTTTGCCGCCGCTTTAAGCGTTGCGCCGTATTTTGCTGCCTTTTTTTCCAGAATATAATGCGGAACATATTCCAGCCGCGGGTCGAGTCCCACGACCGAAGGGTTCTGCGTTTTTACTATGCCCTCTATAAGTCTGTCAAGCGACATATTTTATCCTCACTTTCCGTATTCGTAAACTATTTTTCCGCCGCATATGGTGTACATCACCCTGCCGCGCAGCTTTTCACCCTTGAACACGCTGTTTTTCGACCGTGAATGAAGTTCCTCGGCGTTTACCGTCCATTCCCTTTCGGGGTCGAAAATGCAAAGTTCACAGTTTGCGCCCTGCTCTATCTTAACGGGCGGCAGTCCGAGTATCTCACGCGGGGCAATGCTCATAAGCCTTACTATCCGCTCCAAGGACAGCTTGCCGCTGTGATAAAGCCTTGTCAGCGTTACCGCAAGGGAGGTCTCCAGACCGACCACGCCGTTGGGCGCTTTGAGAAAATCAGCCTTTTCCTCGGCGGTATGCGGCGCATGATCGGTAATTATACAGTCTATCGTGCCGTCAAGCAGAGCGGCTTCAACGGCTGCGATGTCCTCCTCCGTTCTCAGCGGCGGATTCATTCGGTAGTCCGCGTCGCGCTGATACAGCTTTTTATC
>CANPYF010000095.1 GCA_947587925.1 uncultured Ruminococcus sp. | reverse complement strand
GGGGGCAACCTTTTTCCGCCGCCCCGGGGCGCCCCCTTCCTCAGAACACACTCCGCCAATGCGGTATCTGGCTCTCGTACAATAACTCTACACGGTATCTGACCGAATTGATCTCCGCGGCAAAATCGTCCGGAGATACCTTTAATAACGACCTTAACCGCGCTACCGAGCCGGATATGTCGTCAAGTGAGGAGGAACGCGTTATGAACGACGCTTTGACATAGTAGTCGCCCCAGTATTCGTCAAGCTTTTCCAGTTCCTTTTCAAGTTCGTCCTCATCTCCGCCCGTGCAGTCCTCCAGACAGCGGTCTATCTGCCCGAGCAGCTTGCTGCCCGCGTTTTTAAGCATTATCAGCGATATGACCGAAGCCGCCGCCATTGCGCTGACAAGCGCGATACATATATACAATCTTTTCACGGTCTATTCCTTTCTTATAATGTTGTATTTCTCATTTCCGTCACAGGTCATGATAAACACCTGTTCAAGCGTGCAGCTTTCCTTTTTTAACGTCTTTTCCAGCCATTTGCGGTCTACCCCGCATAAGGACAGCGAGTTTTCAAGCACCTCTCCGTCATCTACTATCAGCTGCGGCGGATCGGCGTCATTGACGCTGATATTCATATCGGTCGGCGTAACACTGCCCTCGCTCCGTTTGACATAAACGGATATCTGACCCGTAGTTTCAACTATCGCAAGCTGCACCTGCGATATGTCGAACACCTGCTGAGCGCGAAGCGATTCAAAAAGATCGTCCACCGTAAAGCGAAGCTGTTTTAACAGCTTCTGGTCGAGCCGTCCGTCAGCTATTATTATCTTGGGAGAACCGCATATCATTCTGCGAAAGCTCTTTGAGCTTAACGAAAGATAGGAAAAAAATACGTCGAGCGAAACAATGGCAACAATAGGCACAAGCCCCATAAGCACGGGGATATTTATATCCTCTATCGGCAGGGTAGCGATATTTGAAAGCAGTATCGTCACCACAAGTTCGCTCGGCTGGAGCTGACCTATCTGCTTTTTACCCATAAGTCTCATGCAAAAGACTATGACGATATAAAGTATCACCGCACGGAATAATACAATAAGCATAGACACTTATCTCCTGTTTTTTTAACTGTGCTTATATTTTCCGCAAAAATTATACGGAATATTCACGCCGAAAAAAGTCATAATATGTCTATGATATATTCGCGGGAGTTAAAATACAAAAAATACCGCGATTTATAAAGGAGTACCCGATAATGGATCAAAAAAATCCCAAACCGATAACATACAGAAATTTTGACAGCGCGTATTTTGTAAAGAACTTGAACGAAAATATCCTTATGCTCCGCACGGTCCTTGATAATACTATGGATCTTAATATAATGCCCGTTAGGATAGATTCCATCGACTGCGCCGTGATAACCATAGAGGGTATGGTGTCTACCTCGGCAATGGCGGAACTTATCTTCCGCCCGCTGACAGAGCTTGACGGCAGCGGTCAGACGCCGCAGACCATAATGGATTTTCTCTGCACAGGCTGCCTTATGTCCAATGAACGTATACTTATCAGCGATCTCGGACAAGCCGCAAGACTGCTCTTTTCGGGGTTTGCACTGATAATCGTTGACTCTACTGCCTGCGCCGCCGCTTTCGGTATACAGGGTTATGAAAAAAAGGCGATAAGTTCGCCTATGATGGAAAATAATGTAATGGGTTCGCAGGAGGCGTTTACCGAAGTCGTGCGGACTAATATCTCCCTTATACGGCGCAGGATAAAACACCCTTCGCTGCGCTTTGAAATGATGCAGATAGGCGAACTTTCCAACACTGACGTCTGCCTTGTGTATATACGCGGAAGAACAGATGAAAAAATGGTCGCAAGGCTGCGGAGCGACCTTAAAAAAATAAAACTTGACTGCATTCTCGGCACGGGGTATATAATGCCGTTTATTGAATCCGATTCGCCGCGTCTGCTTTTTTCTCAGGTCGGTTTTACCGAACGCCCCGATATGCTTTGCGAAAATATCATACGCGGCAGGATAGGCATACTGATAGACGGCAATCCCTTTTGCCTGATATGCCCCTATCTCTTTTCGCAGAATTTTGCAAGCGCCGACGACGCCGCTTCAAAGACCTACTTTACCTTTTTTATGAAGCTGATAAGATATATCGCATTTTTCCTCGCGACAGCCTTCCCGGGGATATATCTTGCGGCGGTCAACTACGACCCCGAAATGCTCAACGCACAGCTTTTGTCCAACCTTTCGGCAAGCGAAAAAACCACCATGCTGCCGCTGTTCAGCGAAACGCTTATAATAATGCTGCTGCTTGAGGTAATGCGCGAAGCGAGCATACGCCTGCCGAGGGCTGTGGGCGCGGCAATGTCTATTGCGGGCGGACTGATAATCGGTGACGCGGCGGTAAAAAGCGGGCTTATCTCCTCGCCGCTGCTCATAATCGTCGGCATAACCGCTACCGCATCCTATGTACTCCCCTCGATAAATCAGCAGATGTCAACGCTTAGGATAATGTTTATCCTTGCGGGCGGATTTGCGGGATTCTTCGGGATAACCGCCTGTGCGCTTATGACGGCGGCAAACATCTGCTCGGCAGATATGATGGGCATTGCCTACACCTCGCCCATAGCGCCGTTCATAAAAGGTCAGGCGGCGGACGTGTTCGCAAGAATGACATTTGAACAAATGCAGGATAAAAAAACCACTATCAACGATTTTTCTTAAAGCGCAAAGGAGAGCAAAAATGAATACTATCTCTGAATATTCCCTTGCCGCGGTCTTGCTTGTAATAAAGCTGTTCACTCTTTCGATGTATGTGCCTGTTGACGGGGAAAATCCCGTCATAACCGCCGTTATTTTCACCATAATGTCGCTGATAAAATTGTGTACGCTCATACCGCTTTTTTACTGCGCCAAAAAACAGGGCGGCTATGCCGCTTTATCGGGACGCTTTAAGGCGTTCGGGTGTATCTTCTTTGCACTCGGAGCGGCGGGACTTGCCGCCGCCGTTTCCGACCTGCTGTCAACGGCTATCGAGTCGGTCTATCCCGACAGGTACACAAAATTCAGCATAACGCTGATTTTCTTCTTCATCTGCGCGTATATCGCCTCCATGGGCATAAAGGGATTTTCGCGCTGCTCGGCGGGTGCGCTGTTTGTGATACTTCCGCTGATGCTTTTTGTCTTTTATCAGATGCGCGGTGCGCTGCTCAACGACCGATTGAATTTTTACGCCGACCGACCGCTCCCGCTGATAAACCAAACGGTCAAAAATCTGCTCGAATACACCGTGGATTATTTTATCTTTTTCGGTCTGCTGCCCTATCTCAAAGGCTCGCCGTCAAGAGCCGCAGGGATATATATCTGCGCCGACATAATTATCGTGTTGCTGGTACTGCTGACAAGCGCTTCGGTAATGGGCAGCTTCTGGGACAATTCGGGGTATATCTTTTTTGCGCTGTCATTCAGCACCTTCGGCTCGGTGATAGACCGTTCGGACGGCATATATCTTGCGATATCCTCGGGCGCGGCTATAATATGCGGCAGTGCGCTGCTCATAGTGCTTAAAGATTCGCTCAACTTTTTCAACGGTGCAAAGGATAAAAATATCCTGCTCATATCGGCAGCGGCGCTTACGGCAATATGCGTTTTTGCGGACAATTTGCAGCTAAGCTCCCAGCGGCTGATAACTCCTATCTGTCTTTTTTCGGCAGCCGTACTGTTTATCATCAGCTGTATTTCAGCCGTTAGGATAAAACGCATTGACGTTATGAAAAATGAAAGGACGGCGCAGTCATGAAACGAATATACTATTTTTTGATAATCGCGCTGTTTTCACTGATATATTTCAACAACGGCGCACCGCCCGAGATCGCCGACAGGATAATGATACACGCGGTGGGGATAGACCGTACTCAACACGGCTACAACGTCACCATGCAGGTATTTTCGCCGTCGGGAACGGGGTCTGATACCGCCATAGACCCGTCACTGCCCAACGTAAGTCTTGTTTCGGGCAAGGGGATAACGGTCAACGACGCCATGAAGGACTGCATTATCAAACTCGGCGGGAATGTCTTTCTCGGTCAGAACAGAATGATAATATTCGGCAAAAGCATAGACCTTTCAAAAAAAGACGATATTTTCGGGTATTTTCTCGCTTCCTCCGATACGTTCATGAACGTTGACTGTGCAATGGCTGAAAATACCGCCGCCGAGATACTTTCCGTACCGATACCGGGCAGCGCGATAAGTTCGGAAAAATATCCCGACATGATAGAAGCCGCCGCCGCTGACGGAAGATGTCTTAAAACGACATTTCTTGACGTGATAGATTCGCTCGAATCGCACGACATAGCGGTGATACTCCCGATATTTTCAAAAACGCAGAAGCAGACCGAGGGCAAAAGTTCCGATTCTGCGGAGGGCAAAGAGAGCGGCGGTGACGAAGCGCTGCCCGAGTCGGAACTTGAAATAAAAAACGGCGCACTGATAGTCGGCGGAAGGGCGCGCGCACAGCTCACCTATGAACAAATGGGCATAGCGGGTATGCTCAACGGCATGGGCGAATATATCCGAACGGAAATAAAATATGACGGCGTAAGCCGTACCAAGACATTTAAACTGCGTTCGCGCGAGGTGAATGTGACAAGATCGGGTGATGATATAGACATATACATCACCTGTCGGCTGTCGCCGAAAGACGCGCAGATATTCCACAGCAAGCGGCACGACCACAATGCGGACATGGAAGCAGTAAAACTGCTTGAAAAGAAATCGCAGGCGCTCTGCGATCAGCTATGCGCCGCCGATTCGCCCGAACTGCTCAATGCCGACCTCTACCTCAAACGCTATTTCCCCTCGCTCTACCGTCAGAACAAGGACGATCTCGACAGGCTGTATAAAAATATAAGTTATCATATAAAATATATGTAAAATCTGATCCGGGTTTAGTATGCAAGTTTCCCACCCCCGCCTGCGGCGGGGGTGGGAAACAAGCGTATAAAATTGCGTTTACTCCCGCGGGCGGTGAATATGTATACAAAATAAAATTGCGCAGCGGAGGAAAGCAAGTGCATAAAAATCCCTCCCGCACCGTTGGCGCAGGAGGGAACACTAAAACATCAACTGCCGTTATTCGTCGTCCTCATGTATGGTCAGGTTTTTGGCGATAGCCCATTTCATCACCCTTATCTTGCTGCGGTCGCTGCCCGTTTCAATAACGAGCGTGTCGTCCTTGATGGAGAAAACTATGCCTACTATGCCGCCGTTGGTAACTACCTCGTCACCTATCTGCAATGCGTTGCGCATTTCAGCCTCTTTTTTCTCCTGCTTTTTCTGTGGACGGATTATGAGAAAATAAAAGAAAACGATAATAAGCACTAACATTATTACCGATGACCATGCGCCCGCCTGCTGCTGTGCCGATGCCGTTAAATAAGCGATATTATACATCTGTCTATCTTCCTTTCGTGGATATCATTCCTTGCCGCGTATGTATTCGTCTATCGAGGCGGCAGCCTTTTTGCCCGCGCCCATAGCGAGTATTACCGTTGCCGCGCCCGTTACCGCGTCACCGCCTGCGTAAACGCCGTCTTTAGTCGTCTGGTTGGTCTGCTCGTTTACGATAAGACAGCCGCGCCTGTCCGCTTCTATTCCCGCCGTAGTGCTCCTTATCAGCGGATTGGGCGAAGTGCCTATCGCCATTATGACCGTATCCGCGTCAAGTATAAACTCCGAGCCTTCTATCGGAACGGGACTTCTTCTGCCGCTTGCGTCAGGCTGTCCGAGTTCCATTTTTATACATTCAAGTCCTGCGACATTGCCGTTTTCATCACCGATTATCCTCGTAGGATTATTCAGCACAAGAAACTCTATGCCCTCTTCCATTGCGTGGTGGACTTCCTCGCGCCTTGCGGGCATTTCTTCGAGCGAACGGCGGTATACGATATACACCTTTTCCGCGCCCAGACGCATAGCCGAACGCGCCGCGTCCATGGCAACGTTTCCGCCGCCGACGACGGCAACTACTTTAGAATGCTTTATCGGGGTGGCGTATTCGTCAAGGTAAGCCTTCATGAGATTTATTCGGGTGAGGTATTCGTTAGCCGAATATACGCCGACAAGCGCTTCTCCCTCTATGCCCATAAATCTCGGCAGACCCGCGCCCGAGCCGATAAATACGGCTTCATAGCCGTCTGCCATTATTTCATCAACGGAAAGCACCCTGCCTATGACCATGTTGGTCATGACCTTAACGCCCATTTCTTCAAGTCCGTCTATCTCCCTGCGGACGATAGCCTTGGGCAGTCTGAATTCGGGTATGCCGTACATAAGCACGCCGCCCGCCGTATGGAAAGCTTCAAAGATAGTTACCTCATAGCCGAGTTTGGCAAGATCGCCCGCACAGGTAAGTCCCGATGGGCCCGCGCCTATCACCGCGACCTTATGACCGTTGCTCTGCGGCTTTTGAGCCTTAGTAAGCTTATCGGGGTTTTTCATGGCATAATCGGCGCAGAACCTTTCCAGTCTGCCGATAGCCACAGGCTCGCCCTTGATGCCCCTTACGCACTTGCCCTCGCACTGGTTTTCCTGCGGGCAGACTCTTCCGCAGACCGCGGGCAGGCTGTTGGTCGAATGTATTATTTCATACGCGCCGATAAAATCGCCCTCAGCCGCTTTTGCCAAAAATTCGGGTATCCTTACCGAAACGGGGCAGCCGTTGACACAGGGGTGATTTTTACAGTTAAGGCAGCGCTTTGCCTCGTTTACAGCCTCCTGCTCGGTATATCCCAGACATACCTCGGCGAAATTTCTCGCCCTTATCTGCGGCTGCTGTTCGGTGACGGGCGTTTTGTTCTGCTGCATATTAGGCATTGCGGACACCTCCCGTCAATCTGCACATATGCGCTTTTTCCTGTTCTTTATAAGTCGCATTTCTTCTCATAAGCTCGTCAAAATCCACCTTGTGACCGTCAAAATCCGGACCGTCCACACAGGCGTATTTTATTTTGCCGTCAACGGTAACACGGCAGCCGCCGCACATTCCCGTACCGTCTACCATTATAGGATTGAGCGAAACGAGCGTTTTTATACCGTAAGGCTCGGTGGTCTTGCAGACAAATTTCATCATAGGCACAGGACCTATCGCTATCACCTCGTCAAGATCCGCGCCGCCGTCGATAAGCTCTTTGAGCTTATTTGTAACAAACCCGTGGTAACCCGCCGTGCCGTCGTCGGTGCAAAGGTGAAAGCGCGTTGAAACGGCTTTCATCTCATTTTCGAGTATGACTATATCCTTGCTCCTGAATCCCGCGATAAGGTCTACCTCAACGCCCGACTCAAACAGCGTTTTTGCCTGCGGATAAGCGATAGCACAGCCAACGCCGCCGCCTACGACGGCAACGTGCTTTACATCTCCGTATTCGGTAGCAACGCCGAGCGGTCCTGCCACATCAAGTATGCTGTCGCCCTCGTTAAGCATTGAAAGCGCGGCGGTCGAGCCGCCGATAGTCTGAAAAATAATGGTTATGCTGCCCCTTTGCTCATCATGGTCGGCGATAGTGAGCGGCACGCGCTCGCCGTATTCATCTAATCTGTAAATAATAAACTGTCCCGCCTTTGCCTTGCGTGCAATGTAAGGCGCTTCTATTTCCATAAGCACCGTACTGTCGTTAAGGCGTTCCTTTTTCATTATTTTATACAATTTTCATTCCTCCGTTCCGAAAGCCGCGCCCCTAAAAAAGCGTAACGTCCCCGCGCGGCTATACTTTATTATTATACTACATCTGAAAATATTTTTCAAGTGCTTGAAAATAAAAACAACGGGGGTAAATTTAAATTAATCGTTAATTATTTTATAATTTTAATTTAACAAGGTATCAGCGAAGTGTAGCTTTTGAGTTTTCTCCCCCCGCCTGCGGCGGGGGGAGAAAACAAAATCTGTCAGCTTAAAAATTTGTATTTCGTACCGTCTGTGGCAGGGAAGGAAATATATCAAATTTTTTTATAAAAATTTTTTAAATAAGTATACGTTTTAAAAATTGATCTCCGTGTCTGACGCTCCGTCCGACTGCTCACTTATATACGCACAGACAGTATCTCCCGCGCTGCTTTCAAACAACGACCGATAGCTGTACAGCGCGTAACCGCCGCCGTCAAGATCGGCTATCTGCCGTGCTATTATGTCCGTCTGACCCTCGAACTCGCCGCCCTCTTCCAGTTTATACACAGCCAGCCCGCAGACCATGGTCTTGTCCGCCGCGATATCCTGCCACTGTGCGAGCGTCTGCGCGAAAGGGCATACCGCGTTATCGTAGGAAAAATATATCTGCGGCGCGACATAATCAAGATAGCCGTCCTCGGTACACCATTTTTCCACGTCCGCGAACAGCTTTTCTCGGTCGTTGAGCAGATTGCCCGCAGGCGATACGCCGAATAATATTCGGCTGTCAGCGGTCTTTACCGCCGAATACATCTCGCCGACCATGTCCGAACAGTTTTTCATTCTCCACTCGTTCAGCGGCAGTCCGCCGCCGTAAGCCGCATAGCTGCTTTTGTCAAAACTCTCGTCCGCAGTGGGATAAAAATAATCGTCAATGTGTATGCCGTCAACGTCATAATTGAGCGCGATCTCCGCCGCGCCGTCAGCAATGAGCGAACGCACCTGCTCATAAGCGGGGTCGAGCCAGTAAATGCCGTTTTCATCACGCCACATATATTCCCCGCCGCTGTACCATTCATAAAGCGTACCCTGCATTAGTTCCATTCGCCTGTCGTCCGCACAGCGCAGGGGGTTTATCCACGCATGGAGCGACAGCCCGCGCTCGTGAGCCGCTCTGACGCCTATACTTAACGGGTCGT
>CANPYF010000094.1 GCA_947587925.1 uncultured Ruminococcus sp. | reverse complement strand
CGCCGACAGCGGATATTATTACAGTGATGTGGACAGCGCACTTAAAACGGGCGACAAGCTCGACATCTGGGCTGATCTGAACGATTCGCCCGACTGCACAGATATAGTTATGGAAATATCCGATACATCTGTCGCTTCGTTTGACAAGAACGGCTATGAGAATATGCGCAGGCTCACCCCGAAAAAAGCGGGCAGCTTTACGGTAAAAATTTATCCGAGATATAATCCTTCCATAGCTGTCAGCAAGACATTTACTGTAACAGGCAGCCAGATAACGGTGCCTGACCCCGACCCTGAGCCGACGCCGACGCCCGCGCCGAGCGTACCCAAAACGTCCATGACGAAGTTCTCATCTACCACAAACGCAATAAGGGTCAACTGGAATGCCGTTTCGGGCGCGGCGGGCTATGTGGTATCCATGAATGACGGCTACGGCTGGAAGGATATCGCCGAGGTATCTTCCTCAGAAACGACCTACAGAAAATCGGGACTTTCCGCAGGAAGGGTCTATACCTTCCGCGTAAAGGCATATAAAACGCAGAACGGTTCACGCTATTACGGCGACAGCAGCGCAGATCTCAGCGCGGCGACAAAGCCTTCTAAGGTCAAGATAACCAAGGCTTCAAAGAGCTCGTCAGCCGTAAGGCTATACTGGAACAAGGTAAACTGTTCGGGATATAAGATACAAAAGTATAATGATTCGACCGGAAAGTGGGAGACTGTAAAGCTGATCTCCTCATCTAAGGATAATTACAGGATAAGCGGACTTAAAAAGAACACCGCCTACAAATTCCGCATACAGGCGTACACCAAGGCAGGTTCTTCAAAGGCTTATTCAACATGGTCGGACACCAAAAAGGCAACTACCAAAAAATAATTACTACTTCATGACCCCGACCCCCGTTTGCGGGGGTCTGCGGTTTTGGAAAGGAAGCGAAAGAGCTTATGCTCTATAAGCATAAAGTACAATATTATGAAACAGACCAGATGCGGATAGTACACCATTCAAATTATGTCCGCTGGATGGAGGAAACAAGGGTCGCATTTCTCGACATGATAGGTGCGCCTATGCATATGCTTGAAGAAATGGGCATAGTCAGTCCCGTTATAGAGGTGAACTGCCGTTATTCGGGCATGACGCACTTCGGCGATACCGTAGAGATAACGGGCGTGCTGGAGCAGTTCAACGGCGTAAAAATGCAGGTGCGCTATACCATGCGTATCGCGGGCAGCGGGGAGGTCTGCTGCACGGCTTTCAGCAGACATTGCTTTATGCAGAATGATAAAATAATAAATATGAAAAAGAAATACCCCGAGATATACGAAAAATTTGCCGAACGTATCGGCGAGGACGCACAAAAGCTTTGAGGAGACGGCAGATGACAGAAAAAAGCAATAAGGAAAAATTCAGAACAAGGATAGGCGGTCAGGCGGTCATAGAGGGAGTTATGATGCGCGGCATTGATTCGGCGGCTATGGCGTGCCGTCTGCCGAACGGGCAGATAGACCTTGAACAGTGGGATATAAAGGGCGGCAAGGGTCTGCCGTGGTACAGAAAAACTCCGTTTGTACGCGGCATATTCAACTTTATCATCTCCATGATAGACGGTTACAAATGCCTTACGCGCTCGGCGGATAAGCAGATGACCGATGATGATGAAGAGGAAATGACAAAATTTGAGAAGTGGCTGGACGACAAATTCGGCGAAAAACTCATGCCCGTACTTACGGCGATCTCAATGATCTTCGGAGTAGTGCTTGCCGTGGGACTGTTTATGTATCTGCCGACGCTGATAATGACGGGGCTTACCAAACTTTTCGGCGAACTGCCCATGCTGCTCAAAAACTCCATAGAGGGACTGCTCAAAATCGCAATATTTATCGGATATACGGCGCTTACGGCAAAAATGCCCGAAATAGCGCGGACATATGAATATCACGGTGCGGAGCATAAGACCATTGCCTGTTATGAACACGGCGAGGAACTTACCCCGCAAAACGTCAAAAAGCACTGCCGCTTTCACCCGCGCTGCGGCACGAGTTTTATCTTTCTCGTATTGTTCATAAGCATATTCGTCAACACGGTCTTTCATGTGACATGGAGCAGCCGTGCGCTGCGCGTGCTGATAAAACTTGCGCTGCTGCCTGTGGTCACGGGTATCGCTTATGAAGCGATAATGTTTGCGGGAAAGCATGATAATATCATTACAAAAATAATTTCCGCTCCGGGGCTGTGGATACAGCGGATAACCACCTCCGAGCCTGACGAGAGCGAGATAGAATGTGCCATTGCCGCTATGAAAGCGGTCATACCAAAGGACGGTGGGTCGGACAAATGGTAGATAATGAAATGATCTCTGATTACACATACAAGGATATAATAAACAGTCTTGCACAAAAACTTGCACAGGCGGGCTTTGAAAATTCCTACTGGGAAGCCCGCGAACTTGCAGGCTGTGCGCTCGGGTTCAACTGCCGCGGAAAATTCGACCCGAACGCCCGCGCGAACTTTGACGGAGTAAAAAGCTGCGCTTTGCTGCTTGCAAGAAGGCTTACTCACGAACCGCTGCAATATATAATCGGCGAATGGGATTTTTACGGGGCAAGTTTTGATGTCGGTCCGGGCGTGCTCATACCCCGCGCGGACACCGAAACGCTGATAGACGCGGCTGTACGGCTCAAAAAGGATAACGATAAGCTGACCGTTATAGACCTATGTTCGGGCAGCGGCTGTATCGGAATAACGCTGGCAAGGGTGCTCGACTGCAAGCAGGTAATATGCGTTGAAAAGTACGAAGCGGCGTTTGATTATCTTAAAAGGAATATTGCCAAAAACAGCGCGGAGTGTGACGCGCTGCTTGCCGATGTGCTTGACGAGTCGACCGCTCAGCGGCTGCCGCAGGCGGATATAATTATCTGCAATCCGCCTTATATCAATAAAAGGGATATGGAGCAGCTGCAAAAGGAGGTATCCTTTGAGCCGGCACAGGCGCTTTACGGCGGCGAGGACGGCTTTGACTTTTACCGCGCCATTGTGCGGATATGGCATGACAAGCTGAACGAAAACGGCGTTATGATATTTGAAACGGGTGCGGACCAAAGCGACGAAGTTATGCAGATAATGATACAAGCGGGGCTGAGCGACGTCCGCGCACGCAGAGATATGGCGGGAATAAACCGCTGTGTAACAGGAAAATTTCTTAAAAAGGAAATGCTCAATCTATATGATAAATTAGAAGGGGTATAATTTGTTAAAAATGCCGAAAATTTGCTCTTGCTCTTGAAATGAATTGTTAGATATGGTATAATGAGAGGAGCATAATTTTGAATAAGGTCGGTTGCCGAGTGAAAACGTTTTCGGCATGGTCTTGTTCGGTATTATAACAGCAGACAAACAGCTGCTATGCTTGGCTTGACGGCTTTTCAGTGAGGGGGGAATAGTGTTGAGCGATCATAAAAACAAATTGCTGAGCGGAAAATGCAAGGCAGATATCGACAATAACGGCGTTATATTCTCATTCAATAAGAATTTCTGTCTGCTTACAGGCTATTCCGCGGAGCAGCTTCAGCAGGGGAACATTTCGTTCTTCTCACTCGTACCCGACGCCGAGCGCGAAGCTTATATGAAAAATATCGCCGAATATAAATCAGAGGGCGGCGGCACGTTCCAGCACGGTCTTGTCAAAGCGGACGGCAGCATTATCGACGTTGTCTGCAATACGGAGGATTTTATCGGCGAAAACGGTCATATCTGTTCGGAATTTACCATAATGGATATTACCGAAACGAAAAATAAAGAGCGCACGCTTGAAAAGCAAAAGCTTTGCCTTGAAATGATGACCGAAAATTCCGACGAAGTGTTCTTTGACTACAACGCCGTCACCGATACCTTTACCATCAATTCGAGCGAAAACGGCAGGGATTCGGTCAGGGTATACAATAATTATCTGACAGATCATGTTTACGAAAAATTTGTACTGCCTTCGGATATACCCATATTTATGTCTAACGTAGAGGCGGCGCTTGCCGCTCCCATAAAGGGCGATTTCAGCTGTCGGATAGACATAGCAAAGCGCGGTCTGCGCAATTACCGCATAGCTTTTGAAAGCGTTACCGATCCTGTGACCGATAAGGTAGATTATATCTACGGCATACTTTGCACGGACGATGTAAAGGTCGAAAGAGCTGTTTATGACAGCACCCAGCGCGAGATAGAACGCCTTTCGAGCACCGACCCCGTGACGGGTCTGCTGAATAAAAACGCATTTGTCGAGGAATGTGCGCGTAAACTTAAAGAAGTGTTCAACGAGAACGAAAGTTTTGCGATATGCTATTCGGACATCAACGATTTTTCCTATATAAATGAAAATTTCGGATATGAAGCGGGCGACCGTATGCTCTTTGACTTCGCGGAAGCGATACGCAACAGCGGTATCTGCGTGGTCGGCTGCCGTATCTATTCGGACTACTTTGTTTCGCTCTATACCGCCTCCGACCGCGAAAAGCTGACCGAGGAGATAGGAAACCGCAACAGCGCGTTTACGGCTATGCAGAAAAATAAATACCCGCTAAGCGATATGCAGATATCCTGCGGACTTTATTTCCTGCGTTCGGCGGACGAAGATATAAATATCGCTATCGACAACGCCAACCTTGCGCGGCGCAGCGTAAAGGGCAGCAGTGATATACCCGGCGGCGTTTATACCGAAAGAATGCGCACCAAGCGCAGTCACGATCAGGCTATCGCAAGCGAAATATGGAACGCTATAAAAAGCGGCTGCATAGAACTGTTTTTACAGCCCAAGTTCAACATAGAAACAAGAGAGATAATCGGCGCGGAGGCGCTTACCCGCTGGAGAAATCCCGACGGCAGCTACAAGCTGCCCTATGAGTTCATCAACGTGCTTGAAAATGTGGGATATATCACACAGGTGGATTTTTACATCTACGAGCAGGTGCTGCGCTGTCTTGCCAAATGGAAGAAAGAGGGCAAGAAGCTGATACCCATTTCGGTGAATTTCTCCCGCAAGCACAATAACTATCCCGATTTTGTCGACAGAGTTATCGGGCTGGCGGATTTCTACCGCGTTGACAAGAGCCTGATAGAAATAGAAGTCACCGAGAGCTGCTTTACGCAGGACGTAAAAAATCTTTTCCACAATATGCGCAAGCTGCGTGAGCAGGGCTTCAAGGTGGATATAGACGATTTCGGAACGGGTTATTCATCACTCAGCGTACTGATAGACGCGCCTGTCGATATTGTCAAGGTGGATAAGGTATTTATCGACAATATAGATTCAAATGAGCGCTCGCGCGAATACATAAACCAGATCTGCAACCTGATACGCTCCACCCGAAAGGAGATAATCTTCGAGGGCGTTGAGACCGAACAGCAGGCGCAGATACTTGCCCGGAGCGGTCACACAATGGCGCAGGGCTGGCTGTTCGACAAGGCTATCCCCGTGGGGGATTTTGAGAGCAAATATTTGTGATAACAATATAAAGAAAGACCCGTCTCGGCGGGTCTTTCTTGTTTGGGTGCGTAGAAAAATTCGTGTAACGAATTTTTACAGTGATAAAAAACGTGTAATGGGTTATTGCGTAGAAAAATTCGTATAACGAATTTTTCCAGTGATAAAAAACGCGCAGCGTTTTTTATTGCGTTATACAAGGCTCGCCGCCGCTGAAACTATCGGGAGGGTAAGCATTGAAAGAACGGTAGTTACCGCGAATATCTCCGAACAGCGTTCGGCGTTTTTGTTGAAAAGCAGTGCGAACATCGTACCTGTCGTTGCGGCAGGACAGGCGGCGGCGATAATGACTATCACCTTCGGCATCTGCGGGACAGACGAGGGCAGCAGCCACATGAGCGCGATAACCGCGGCGGGTATTATCAGCAGCTTGCAGGCGGCGGTGGTCAGTATCCGCGTATCCTTCAGCGCACCGAGCAGATCGCTCCTTGCCGCCGTTGAGCCTGCTATAAGCATCGCAATGGGTGCATTCATGTTGACTAACATCTCCAGCGACTCGCCGACTGCGCCGTTAAGAAACGGTATGTGCAGACCGGCTATGTAACAGATAAGCCCTGCGGCTGCGGCGATAACGGTCGGCGAACGCACGGCTTTTTTTAATGCGCTCAGATCGCTTTCCTCCTTGATAAGCATATACCCGTGGGTAAAGACAAGCAGGTTGAAAACCGTTATGTACGCACTAAGGCAAAGCACGCCCTCCGCGCCGTAGAGCGCACTGATAAGCGGTATGCCGATAAATCCGCAGTTTGAGTATATGCAGGAGAATCTTTCGAGCGAGTAATACTCCCTGCCCTTGCGTTTGAGCAGCGAAGCAAGCGGGATAGTTATGCAAAAACTTGCGGCCGACAGTATAAACGTCATAAGCAGCCTTTTAAGGTGCGCAGAGCCTTGTTCAGCCGTCTGGTAGGACATAAACACGAGCAGGGGGTTTATCAGCTGCAATTCGAGCGACGAAAGCTGTTTTGTGCCGTCCTTTGTTATTACATTCGTCTTGCTCGCTATCGCGCCGATAATGAGCAGCAGCGACATGATGATAACGCGCAGACCGATTATTTTTGCGTTTTCCAAGGTTATCCTCTCCCTTACAAGCATATTATACTATAGAATTGTGAATAATTTGTCGATAATGACGAAATTTTTGTATAGCGCAAAAAAATTGCACAATACTATTGACAAGAACATATTTATGTAGTATCATATGAATAGATAAGCATATGAACATATGAAGAACGGAGTGAATATCATGGACGAGATAAACGAACAATGCTGTACGCATGAGGATATAATTGAAAAGGTGACGCTCGAAATGCCGCCTGACGAAACGCTGTACGACCTTGCGGAATTTTTCAAGGTATTCGGCGATACTACCCGCATAAGGATACTTTACGCACTGCTCGAATCGGAACTTTGCGTCGGCGACCTCGCACAGCTGCTCGGGCTTTCGCAGACCGCCTGCTCCCATCAGCTGCGCGTATTGAAAAATAACAAACTCGTCCGCTTTCGCCGTGAGGGAAAGGTGGTTTACTACTCGCTTTCGGACGACCATGTCCGTTCGATAATCGAAAAGGGCATGGAACACGTTGAAGAATAAATTTAGAAAGGTGTGTATTGTTATGGCAATGGTAAAAAAGGTATACAAAATGGAGGATCTTGACTGCGCGAACTGCGCGGCTAAAATGCAGGACGCGGTGTGCAGGCTCAAAGGGGTAGGCAGCTGCGAGATAAATTTCATGATGCAGAAAATGGTGCTTGAATATGACGAAGAGGATCAGAAGGACGTTTTTAAGCAGGTCAAAAAATGTATCAAGCGTATCGAGCCGGATTGCAGCGTGATATTTGAATGAACAAAGCTATGAAGCTTACTAAAAAGCAAAAGAAAAATCTTGTCAGGATAATAGCCGCCATACTGCTTATGGCAGCCGCCGAGGTGCTGACAAGGTTTATCGACATCGGCAAACCGCTCACCCTTTTGATCTATGTACTGCCGTTTGCCGCCGCAGGCTATGACGTTGTATTCAAGGCTATCAGAAATATCGGTCACGGACAGATATTTGACGAAAATCTGCTTATGAGCATAGCCACTGTCGGCGCATTCGCAACGGGCGAATACAGCGAGGGCGCGGCGGTAATGATATTCTATCAGATAGGCGAACTTTTCCAGAATATTGCAACGGTACGTTCACGCAATTCGGTCGCACAGCTCATGGATATCCGTCCCGACACCGCGGCGGTGATAAGGGACGGTCAGCGCATTGAGGTACACCCCTCGGAGGTTGCAGTCGGCGAGATCATAGAGATACGCGCGGGCGACCGCGTGCCGATAGACTGTGTGGTCATAAGCGGGCAAAGCACGCTCGATACCGCCGCGCTTACGGGAGAAAGCGTACCGCGTGACGTGACAGCCGGTCAGGAGGTCCTCAGCGGCTGTGTAAACATAAACGGTCTGCTGACCTGCAAGACCACAAAGCCGTTTGGCGAATCGACCGCTTCGCGTATTCTGGAACTGGTCGAAAACGCCTCGTCAAAAAAAGCTAAGGCGGAAAATTTCATAACAAAATTCGCAAGGGTCTACACCCCGTCGGTGGTCGGAGCAGCGCTGCTGCTTGCTCTGATTCCCTCGCTGATAGTGGGAGAGCCGCGCAAGTGGATAATGCGTGCGCTGACATTTCTCGTAGTTTCCTGCCCCTGCGCACTTGTTATATCAATACCCATGAGCTTTTTCGGCGGCATAGGCGGGGCGTCTCGGAGAGGTATACTCGTAAAGGGCGGCAGCTATATGGAAACACTTGCCAAGGCTAAAACGGTAGTTTTCGACAAAACAGGCACGCTGACGGAAGGACGCTTTTCCGTGACGGGTATCTACCCCGCTGACGGCGTATCCGAAAAGCAGCTGCTTACAACGGCGGCGGCAGCCGAGAGTTTTTCCACTCACCCGATAGCGCGGTCGCTGACGCTCGAAACCCAAAAGCGCGAACTCGCGCTGCCAAAAGTGAGCGAATACAAAGAGCTTTCAGGCAAGGGTATAAGCTGTCAGATAGACGGTTCGGGCGTACTGGTCGGAAATTTAAAACTAATACCCGAAAATGTGCAGACGAATGCCGGCATAACGGGTACTGCCGTCTATGTCATGTACGGCGGAAAATATCTCGGCGCGATAACGGTCGGTGACGAGCCTAAGAAAAATTCGCAGAAGACTGTCCGCAGGCTTAAAGAAATGAAGCTTGAACCCGTTATGCTTACGGGCGATTCGCAGCAGGCTGCGGAAAAGACCGCGCGGACGCTCGGTATAGAAAAGCTGCACGCTTCGCTGCTCCCGCAGGATAAACTCGACATACTCGAAGGGCTGATAGCCGACAGCCGCGGCAGCGTTGTCTTTGTCGGTGACGGAATAAATGACGCGCCCGCGCTTTCGCGTGCGGATATAGGCATAGCAATGGGCGCGGCAGGCTCTGACGCGGCTATAGAAGCCGCAGATATCGTGCTTATGGACGACGACC
>CANPYF010000093.1 GCA_947587925.1 uncultured Ruminococcus sp. | reverse complement strand
CGCCGTACCCACGCCGAACATATCCGTACCGTCGCCGCCCATGGTATGCCACCAGGAAAGAGCGAATTTAAGCTGTTCGCGCATAGGCTTTACGCAGATGATCTCATCGGGATCATAATACTTAAACGAAAGGGGATCGTCCGACTGCGGACCTTTATAAGGTATCTTAGGAATGTTTGCGAAATATTCTGCCATAAAGCTGTTACCTCCAAAAAAATTTTATACGAAAAACGGTCTGCACGGAGTGTACAAACCCGCCTATATATATTGTACACAAAAAAGGAAAGTTTGTCAATAGTTTTTGTGAAAAAAATGGGGTATACCAACGTAAAAGTCTTATCTGTTAAAAAGGTCAGCCCGAACTTCTCAGATCTACTATCCTCTTAGCCTTGCCTTGGAAACGCTCCAGCGTTTTGCTGCCCATCAGCGTCAGTTTGGTAGATATGCCCAGCACCGTTTTCATCTCTTTGGTTATCTTAGTGTGCAGTTCCTCTAACTTCGGGAAGTTGTCGAGCATACCTGCGTATGCTTCTTTCAGTTCGACCTTTATTTCAAGCCTGTCGGAGTAATTTTCGCGTGTGAGTATCAGCTGATAGTGCGGGGCTATCTCCTCAAAACTCATCAGCACCGTTTCTATCTGTGACGGGAAAACGTTGACGCCGCGTATTTTCAGCATATCGTCACTTCTGCCCTTAGGCTTATCCATTCTCGCGAATGTCCTGCCGCAGGCGCACGGCTCGTAGTCTATCCGCGTTATATCCTTAGTTCTGTACCTGAGTACCGGCATACCCTCTTTGGTAAGCGTTGTGATAACAAGCTCGCCCTCGCTTCCGCGCGGCAGTACTTCACCCGTCTGCGGGTCGATTATCTCCGCCAAGAAATGATCCTCATTGATGTGCATACCGCACCTTTCGCGGCATTCGCCCGATACGCCCGGTCCGTTAAGTTCGCTCATGCCGTAATTATCCGTTGCAAAAAGTCCGAGCGTATTTTCGATAGCATTGCGCATTTCGATAGTACAGCCCTCCGAGCCGAACAAGCCGAGTTTCAGCTTCAAGTCGCCGAGGACGCCTTTTTCGCGGGCAAGTTCGCCGATATACTGTGCATAAGAGGGGGTCGAAACGAGCGCGTTCGTACCGAAATCCTTCATCAGCATGATCTGCTTTTCGGTATTGCCGCTCGAAGAGGGTACTACAGTCGCGCCGATCTTTTCCAGACCGTAATGCAGACCGAGCGCGCCGGTAAACAGTCCGTAGCCGAAGCAGATCTGAACGATAGTATTTTCGTCAGCCCCCGCCGCGGTTACCAGTCTTGCCATACAATCCGACCACATTTCGAGGTCGTTTTTAGTGTAACCCACAACGGTGGGTTTACCTGTCGTACCCGACGAAGCGTGTATACGCGCTATTTTGCTCTGCGGCACGGCGAACAATCCGAACGGATAATTATCGCGCATATCCGCCTTAGTCGTATAGGGGATATACTTAATATCGTCAAGCGTCTTTATCTTATCGGGCGTCACGCCTGCGGCGTCCAGTCGGTCATGATAAAACGGCACGTTATCATAGCAGTACGCGACCAGCCGTTTGAGCCTTTCAAGCTGGATCTTTTCTATCTCCCCGCGCGGCATAGTCTCTAGATCCTTTTGAAACATCATTGTTAATTACCCCTTTACAAAAAAATCATATTATATCAATTATATCATTAAACCGCTTTTTTGTCAATGGTTTTTGCCGCGTCGTACACGCGTCAAAAACTCAAATTCGCCTTTGGCGAATTTCCCCTCACAAACGTATAACAGCAAGGAATTCGCCAACGGCGAATTCAAGTTTTTGGAACGCGTAATGCGTTCCAAAAACCGTACTCGTTCCAAAAAACTAAGATCCGCCTGTAAAGAAAAAAGGGACTGCTGCAAATGCAGCGATCCCTTTTTATTTTAACTGCATATCAATTTTTTACGTCACTCATACCGACGAATGGCTCTTGACATAGTCAACTACCGCGTCAACGGTCGTGAATGCCATTGATACACAGGTGTCTGCGCAGCCGTAGTATATCGCAATTCTGCCGGTGTCCTTGTCTACGAGCGAAGCGCAGGGGAACGTAACGTTCTGAACGTCGCCTACACATTCGTAGATCTCACGCGGATTGATGAGGTATTCCGCACAGCGGTATTTTACCTTCCAAGGCTCGTCAATGTCGAGTATGCAGGCGGAGAAGCTGTATACAAAGCCGTTGCAGCTTTCGAGAACGCCGTGATAGAAGCAGAGCCAGCCCTCAGAGGTCTCTATCGGGATAGGACCCGCGCCGATCTTCTTGGATTCCCATGATTTGAGCGGTCCCATAACATGGCGGTGTTCGCCCCAGTATTTCATGTCGGGCGACTGTGAGATATACATATCGCCGAACGGTGTATGACCGCTGTCGGAAGGACGCGAGAACATCAGGAACTTGTCGTTGACCTTTCTGGGGAAAAGTACACCGTTTCTGTTAAACGGAAGGAACGCATTTTCGCACTGATAGAATTTTTTGAAGTCATAGGTATAGCCAACGCCGATAGTAGGCTTCCAGCCGTAAGCGTTGCACCATGTTACCCAATATCTGTCCTCGATAAAGCAAACTCTCGGATCGTAGCCGTAGCCCCACTGATTTACCTCTTCGGTAGACTTGTCAGCCTGTTCAAAAACTATCCTGTCAGGGTCGATATTCCAATGGATACCGTCATCAGAGAAGCCTGCGTGCAGCTCCATATTTCTTACCTTATCGTCAACTCTGAACACGCCTGCGAACTTGCCCTCATAGGGAACTACCGCGCTGTTAAAGATAGAGTTTGAAGTAGGAAGAAGATCGCGGGGGATAATAGGGTTAGCGTTATATCTCCATATAACGTCATTGCAGCCCTCGGGCTTATCCTGCCAAGGGATATTGGGGATAGACTGACCGTTGATTATTTTTACACTCATTTCAGATACCGCCTTTCATAATATGGTACGAATAATTTAGAAACCGGACGCTATTAGAAGTTAGAACGCTTCGCTTTTAAGAGGTAAGAGCGCTTACGCTATTAGAAGAGTAGAACGCTTCGCTTTAAAGATGTAAGAGCGCTGCGCTTTTAGAAGAGTAGAGCGCTTGCGCTTTTAAGAAGCAGGACTTCGGGAGCGGACAGTAAAATCTTCTACATATATTAAACCACAAATTTCAAAAAAAAGCAAGTCCCCCCTGCGGAATAAAAACGTTTAAAAGGGAGATGTAAACGTATTCTTTGGGGAGTTCACAAAAATTTTACAAAAATGTTGCCGGGTGAACCTTTTTGATAGGAAGTTTTTAATCAATTGAGAAGCCCCGCAGGCAGTAAATTTTTCCCACCGATCCCCATTCCCAAATCATACCAATTTCTCCGTCATACCCTCCAAATCCCCAACCCCCGTTTATGTGCAAACATACGATTTTTGTTTTAACTTAGACATATTTCGTTCAATGTTGCACGTTTGCGTGCAACAAAACCCCCGAAAATCGCTATATATAGAGGGGTATTTTTTACCGAAGCGATTTTGATGAAAAAAATCCTTGGTACGATTGACAAAAGTCAATACGATTTCGGAGAATTTTTAAAGTATTTTTAATGAACATTTAACGTTAGAAAGGGGAAAATTTTTATGAATGAAAAAAACATGAACACTAAAACCATTGACAAAAATTTCCGAACGGATAATCCTACATTTTTAATGTACAAAGAATGGGAAGAACTGACAGACGCGCTGGATAGCGCGGAGGAGGTCGGCAGGCTGTTCAAAGCGCTGTTCGCTTACGCCTCACGCGGGGAGCAGCCCGATTTCAGCGGTGCGCTTAAAATTGCGTTCTTGTGCATATCCAAACAGATAGACCGTGACGGGGAGAAGTGGGAGGAGATGTGCGAGAAGAACAAGGCTGTCGCTGCAAAACGCCGTAATAATTTGGCGAACAAAGAGAGTAAAGCGAATAAAAATACTGCCGAACTCACGTCTGCCGCAGGTGACGAAAGTTCACCTGAATCCACCAGAACTCACGTAAAGTCACCTGAACTCACCAAAAGTCACGAGAGTTCACCACAGCTCACGAAAAACAACCATAAAGATAAAGAAGAAGATAAAGAAGAAGTAAATGAAGAGGTGAAAGTAAAAGTAAAGGTTAATGTTGAGGAAGAGGATAATGGGAAAGAGGAGGAGAAAGAGCGTGCATACGGCAAATACGGGCATACTCTTTTAACGAACAGCCAATACGAACAGTTATTGTCTATGTCTTCGTCTTCGTCGTCTGTCGTCCAAAAATATATCGATAAATATGATAACTGGTTATACACCAAGAACAAAAGACCTGCTAATGCCTATGAAGTGATAAAAGGCTGGATAGAGCAGGACGGTAAGCGGGACAAACCTTCATACGATATCGGAGAGTGGGAAAAAATGGCGATGGGAATAGACCCGAATGAGGTGGGGTTCGGGGGAGATGATCTCTAACCGGGGGGAACGCGTAATGCGCGTAGGGTGGGGGTTTTTGAAACGCGAATGCGTTCGGATTAGGAGGAAATTTGCCTCCGGCAAATTTCAGTTTTTGACGCGCGTAATGCGCGTCAAAAACCCTTGACAAAAAAAGCGCTAAGTGATATACTAAAAGAGTATTTTGTCGTTTAAAGTATTATTCAGGATAAATTTCGGAGGCAGATTTATTATGGTTTTTGCGGACGAGTTGTTCTTGTTCTTGTTTTTGCCGCTTTGTTTGGCGTTTTATTTCATTTTCCCCAAAATGTGGATGAAAAATACTGTGCTGATGATCTTCTCACTGCTGTTTTATGCGTGGGGTGAACAGCTTTATCTGCTGCTGCTCATCTTCTCGGCGCTCGTTAATTACGGCGCGGGTCTGCTGGTCGAAAGGTTTAAGGATAAACGCTCGGGGAAGGCATGGTTCGCGCTGGCGCTGATAGTCGATCTCGGTCTGCTCTGCGCTTTTAAATACAGCGGATTTATCGCTCATAATATCAACAGCCTGACAGGGCTGTCGATACCTGTACCCGACGTACATATGCCTATAGGCATTTCTTTTTTCACTTTTCAGAATATTTCGTATATCATAGATTGTTACTGGGAAAAGACCAAGCCCCAGCGCAGCTTTGCTAAGTATCTGCTGTATATCTCGATGTTCCCGCAGCTTGTCGCAGGTCCTATCGTGCGCTATTCGCAGATAAGCGCGGAGATCACCGAGCGCAAGACCACCTTCGAGGATCTCTCGGACGGCTTTTCACGGCTGATAATCGGCGTGGCGAAAAAGGTAATTATTGCTAATAATCTCAACACGGCTGTTACCGCCTGTCTCGGTCAGCAGTCGGACGGTTACGCGGCTGCCGACAGCCTTACCGCTTTCGGTGCATGGTACGGCGCGGCGCTGGTCGCATTGTGGTATTACTTTGATTTTTCGGGCTATTCGGATATCGCTATCGGTCTTGGCAGGATATTCGGATTCCACTTTGACGAGAACTTTAACTATCCGTTTGTCTGCAAAAGCATTTCCGAATTTTGGCAGAGGTGGCATATCTCGCTCGGCAGCTTTTTCAGAGATTACCTGCTTTATGTCCCCATCTTCGGAAAACGCCGTAAATACGGCGGACTGCTGCTCGTCTGGTTCTGCACCGGTCTGTGGCACGGCGCGTCATGGAATTTCGTGCTGTGGGGACTTTACTACGGACTGTTTATCTTTATCGAAACGCTTATCGGCAAAAAACGCATGAAAAAGCTGCCCGCTTTTATCGCGCATATCTACACCAAAGCCGTTATCATTATCGGTTTCGGCATATTCTACTACGAGAGCCTGCCCGCGCTCGGCAAATTCTTCAAGGCGGCTGTCGGGCTCAACGGTGCGGGCGACAGGATAACGCTAATGCTGTTTATGCAGAACATCTTCCTGTTTACGGCGGCTGTTATTTTCTCGCTGCCTGTTGTCAGGGCGGTAAAACGCGCGGGGGAGAAGAATACGTCCGCTGCCGCTGCCGTATCTCTGGCGGGTATCGTCTGCAACCTTGTGCTGCTGACCGTTTCAGCCGTTTTGCTGCTCAACACGACCAACAATCCGTTCTTGTATTTCAGATTCTGACGCGCGAAAGGAGTTTACAATGGATACCAAACCGTATACCGAAGATATTAACGGCGATGAATTTATAGATTCCGTAAAGGAAGTAAACATCACTATCCGCGACCACCGCGCCGATGATGATTTCGAGCGTATGCTCGCCGAGCTTAACGCTAAAAAAAGCGGGAAGAAGCCCGCCGCGGCTGAATCTTCTGCGGCGGCAGGTTTACCTGCCGCAGATGAGCCGACCGAAGATGTCAAACCCGTCAAGGATACAGAACCGCCCAAGGCGGTAGAAGCCATGTCGGCAGCGGTACTTGACCCGTATGCGGGTACTATCGGAACTATGGGAGGAAAACCGCACAACACTGAACGCGTTGCGCTTCGCAATGCTGACCGCATTGCACCCGAAAAAACAGATGGAAAACCGCACAACACTGAACGTGTTGCGCCGCACAACACTAAAAGTGTTGCGCCTGAAAAGGCTCTGCCTGCGCCTGCGGACGGGCTTAAACAGGTGTTCGGCGAAAACAGCGGTATCTGGAACAATCCCGATCTGAGCGCGGGCGGACGGGTATCCATGAATATCAAGACCGATCTGCGCCGCGAGATAACCATAACCGTTCCCCCGCAGGCTGTCGAGCGCGAGCGTCAGCGTGCGGAAGAGGAACTTGCCCGCAGCGCAAAAGAGGACGCACAGCGGCGAGCCGCTCTGGCGAGGGAAGCCGAGGAGCAGTTTCTGATACAGCAGAAACAGGCGGAGCAGAAGGTGGCGCGGGCGCGTGAAAAACGCGAGGCTGCCGAGCGCAAAAAGGCGGCTGACCTGCGCAAAAAATTCTCCGTATTCAACGGCGTGCTATGCTTTGCGCTCTTTATCGGCGTGGGGTTTTATCTGCTTATCTGTCCGCGTGCGAGCGGAAAAGCCGAGTCGGAAAACCGCAATCTTGCTAAAAAACCCAAATTTTCCCTGTCGGCGGTAATTGACGGCAGCTATTTTGAAGATCTTACCAAATGGTACACCGATACCATTCCGTTCAGAGAACAGCTGAAGCCGTTTATCGGCTCGTTCAACGATATGTTCGGCATAAAGCTTGATGACGTAAGGCTTACGGGGGATATCGCTCCCGCTAAAAAAGAGGTTTTTGAGGACACTGACGACAGTTCGGAATCGGTCAAGGTCAACCTTGACTTTTCGTCACCCGACCCGACCGACAGCAAATCGCCCTCGGCGAGTGCAGCGGACAGTCAGACCGAATCGCTGGCGGACGTTCCCGAGGAGCTTGACGACGGCGAATGGCTGGGCAATGTGGTAGTAAGCGGAAGCGGAGAAAACGTGCGCGCCATGAGCGCGTTTTACGGCACTTTCGACATGGGGGCAAAGTATGCGCAGACGATAAACCGATACAAGGACGCGCTCGGTCCGGGCGTCAACGTGTACACCATGAATATGCCGCTTTCCTCGGCATTTTATATGCCCGAAAATCTCGCCGACCAATTCACCTCGCAGCATGACTGCATTAAAAATATCGGCAGTCAGCTTAACGGGATAATCAACGTTGACGTTTACGATACGCTGGAAGAACACAAGGACGAATATATCTATTCGCGCACCGACCACCACTGGGCGCCGCTGGGTGCGTACTATGCCGCCAAGGTGTTTGCCGACACCGCAATGACCGATTTTGCCGACCTCGATACATACGAGGAATGCAGGATAGAAAATTTTGTCGGAACTATGTACGCTTACAGCGATTATGATGATGAACTTAAAAATAATCCCGATACGTTCATCTATCACAAGCCCGACAACGAGTACACGGTGACATATTATGACGAGCAGTTCCAAAACCCGCGCACGGGCGGTTCGCTGTTCTTCGATTATGCCGAAGGCATAAACACCTATTCGGCGATACTCGGTACTGATGATGTTATCGCCGAGATAGAGACCGACTGCGATAACGGCAGAGTGCTTGTGATAATGAAGGACAGCTTCGGCAACGCGCTCGTGCCGTATCTTACCCACAGTTTTTCAAAGATATATGTCTGCGATTTCAGATATTTCAAGGTCAACGCGATAAATTTCTGCGAAAAGGTAGGCTGCACCGACTTCCTCTTTGCGGTATCGCTCTCGGCGGCTCACACCGAATCGCATATAAATGCGATAGGCAACGACCGTATACAGGTCTCCGATGCCGAAAGAGAAGAATGGGGACTGCCCGAAGTCGTGCTGCCTGATGATGATCTGCCTGCGGCAGATGCCGCCACCGATACCGCCGCCGAAGATACAAACACGGCTGACGATATTACAGAGGGCAATTGACATGAAAGAGCTTGAATATCCGTTCGACCCCGAGTTGATACTGAAAAAACGCAGAGCGTTCAAAAAGCAGCTGGAACAGTCAGCCGACCTCATACCCGTGAAGATAGCGGTGCTGGGCGGTTCGACCGTGGACGATATAATAAGCTGCGCCGAGTTATTTTTGCTCGACAGCGGCATAAAGCCGACGTTTTACCGTTCGGAATACAACAGATGGTGGGAGGACGGCGTTTTCTCAAACGAGCGGCTCGAGCAGTTTTCCCCCGACATTGTGTATATCTGCACCTCGGTGAGAAATATCGGGCGGCTGCCCGATATCACCATGACCGCTCAGGCTGCCGACAGCCTCGCAGATGATGAATACGAACGGTTCGAGCGGGTCTGGAAGGCTCTCGGACGGTTTGGCTGCACGATAATACAGAATAATTTTGACCCCTGCGTTTACGCTTTCGGCGGAAGCTATGACTGTTGGGGAACGGGCGGCGGCGGATATTTCATATCGCGGCTGAATATGCGCTTTGCGGACTATGCCCGCGCCCACAAGGGTTTTTATCTGCTCGACCTTGACCGAACGGCGGCGGAAGTCGGGCTGAACGTCTGGCATGATGAAGCGGCTTGGTATATGTACAAATACCCCTGTGCGCGTAAGGCTATGC
>CANPYF010000092.1 GCA_947587925.1 uncultured Ruminococcus sp. | reverse complement strand
AAACGAGCACTCTTACGTTCTTGCCCGTTCCGTTGGGGAGAACTACCGCGCCTCTTACCTGCTGGTCGGCATGACGGGAGTCAACGCCCAGACGGATATGCGCTTCGATAGTTTCATCAAATTTAGCCTTTGCGTTTGACGCCGCAAGCTCTAATGCTTCGGGCGCGTCGTAAAGCTTTGATCTGTCAACAGCTTTAGCGCTGTCTGTATATTTCTTGCCGTGTTTCATTAATGATCCTCCTTATAAGTGGTAATTACGGAGTCTGACACCCTGTCAAATGACGGGAATGACCTTCCTCCCACCTTCTGAAAAAACCGTCAGTCTTCTACAACAACGCCCATTGAGCGGCAGGTGCCTGCTATCATGCTCATTGCTGATTCTATATTGGCAGCGTTGAGATCGGGCATTTTCTGCTCGGCTATCTTCTGAACCTGCTCGCGGGTTATCTTTGCGACCTTTGTCTTGTTAGGTGTGCCCGAACCTGATTCGATCTTGCACGCCTTCTTGATAAGAACAGCCGCAGGCGGAGTTTTGGTTACAAACGTGAATGAACGGTCGGCATAAACCGTGATGACAACGGGGATTATAAGTCCGATATCGTTCTTTGTTCTCTCGTTGAAATCCTTTGTAAACGCCATGATGTTTACGCCATGCTGACCTAATGCAGGTCCTACAGGCGGCGCAGGAGTCGCCTTTCCTGCGGGGATCTGAAGCTTTATTAAGCCTACTACCTTCTGTGCCATTTTAAATTCGCACCTCCAAATTATTTGTGGTTTGACGAGCTGTGCGGCAACTCTCCCACTTTTTGTCCGATTGTCTGTTATTCAATAATTGATCTGTTTTAGATCTTCCGATCTTTAATCCTCGATCTTTACCTGCGAAGCGGGCAGGCTGACGGGCGTTTCTCTTCCGAACATTGAAACGACTACCTCAACGGTCTGCGTGAGGGTATCTATTTTTGATACCTTTCCGGTAAATCCTACGAATGATCCGGCTGTTACCACAACGGTATCGCCGACCTTGTAGTCGACCTCGAATGCGGAGTTGTAATCAACGCCGAGCGCTTCGACTTCTTTTTCCGAAAGCGGCACGGGCTTTGACCCCGGACCTACGAATCCCGTAACACCGCGGGTGTTCCTCACGATATACCATGATTCGTCTGTAAGTATCATTTTTACCATGACATAACTCGGAAAAAGTTTTCTTTCAGCTTCCTTTTTCTTGGAATCGCGTACCTCGGTGTAGCTTTCCATAGGAACTTTGACCTCTTTTATAAGATCCTGAAGTCTGCGGTTCTCTACGACCTTTTCGATATTCTGCTTTACCTTATTCTCGTAACCGGAATAGGTGTGGATAACATACCATTTTGCTTCCTCAGCCATCTGCGTATTCCTCCCAAAGCATATTCAGTCCTGACAGGGCTTCGTTATTTTGCGGTTTTTAACGGTAATTGCCGGTTTTAGCCGCCGATGCTCAGCAGCGCGTTTGCCACATAGCTTAGTCCTATATCAGTTCCCGCAAGGAACAGACCTACTAAAACTATGACCGCAAGTACCACTCCGGTATTGTGTACGACCTTTTCCCTTGAAGGCCATACCACCTTTTTGATCTCCGATTTAAGATCTCTGAAATATTTTTTGATGCCGCCCTTTTTCTTGGTCTCGGCTTTCTTGGCGTCCGCTTTTTTAGCGTCCTTTTTATTATCCTTTTTTGAAGCCTTGACCGCCGCGGCATTTTCCTTGGGATCAGCTTTTTTAGCCATTGTTAAAAGCTCACCCCCGCGTTACTTGGTCTCTCTGTGAAGAGTGTGTTTTTTACAGAACTTGCAGTATTTCTTCATTTCAAGTCTGTCAGGATCGTTCTTCTTGTTTTTCTTGGTGTTGTAATTTCTCTGCTTGCATTCCGTGCAGGCAAGAGTGATCTTTACTCTCATGATTTCGGCACCTCCTGTTGATGTACGAGCCTCCCTCCTGCCGCCGCCGAAAGCGCTGCCAACGCGGCTGCCGAGGTAACGAATGTGTTTTGCTTTGTATTTATTTCTTAAAAATACGCGCAAAAAAATATACCCCTAAAAGAGGTATATTTATTATATCATATTTTGGATAGGGTTGTCAAGCCGTTTTGTGAACTAATTGTAAATTTTAAGAATGCGGAATAACAAACAACTCTCTGATAACCAACATCTGACCTCTTACATCTTAAAAGCGAAGCGTTCTGACTTCTAACAGCTACATAGCGCTGAGCAGTTCGGCAATGTCCAGCACCAGCCGCTCCGACTTCTCCCAGCCCAGACAGGGGTCAGTTATCGACTTGCCGTAAACGCAGTTGTCGCCTATCTTCTGACTTCCGTCCTCCAGATAGCTTTCTATCATCAGACCCTTTACGATAGAGCGTATTTCGGGCGAATGTTTGCAGCTGTGCAGTACCTCTTTGCATATCCTTATCTGCTGTTCGTACTGCTTGCCCGAATTTGCATGGTTAGCGTCGATTATCACCGCCATGTTTTTAAGTCCGCGTGCGCTGTAAAGCTCATACAGATACATTATATCTTCATAGTGATAATTTGGCAGCGAATGACCCTGCTTGTTGACATAGCCGCGCAAAATGGCGTGAGCAAGCGGATTTCCGTGCGAACGGCATTCCCAGCCGCGGTATAAAAATGTATGGCAGGCTTGCGCAGCCATTATCGAGTTGAGCATTACACTAAGATCGCCGCCTGTCGGATTTTTCATGCCTACGGGTATATCCAGACCGCTTGCGGTAAGCCTGTGCTGCTGATTTTCCACCGAACGCGCGCCGACCGCGACATAAGACAGCAGATCGTTAAGATAGCGGTAATTTTCGGGATAGAGCATTTCGTCCGCACAGGTAAGCCCCGTCTGTTGGATAGCGCGGGTGTGCAGCTCCCTTATCGCGATAATGCCCGCAAGCATATCCTCGCTCTTGTTCGGGTCGGGCTGATGTATCATTCCCTTATAGCCCTCGCCCGTTGTGCGCGGCTTGTTGGTGTATATCCTCGGGATAATGATTATCTTTTCGGCGACCTTCTGCTGAAGTTCGGCTAAGCGTGAGGTATATTCGAGCACCGCGTCCTCGCGGTCAGCCGAACACGGACCTATTATAAGTATGAATTTATCCGATTCGCCCGTAAATACCTTGGCTATCTGCTCATCACGCTTTGCCTTTATGCTTTTCAATTCGTCCGACAGCGGAAACTGCTTTTTTATTTCCTGCGGTATCGGCAGCTTTCTTATAAAATCAAGATTCATTGCGTTTGCCCTCTTTATCTGCTTTATTTAGGATAAATTGCAGTATTACTGCTGCTTTTCGATCGGCTCGAACCTTATGCGTATATCGGGCAGTTTGTTTATCACCGTATAGCTGTTGAACAGACCGTCCTCAATGTCAAGATCGTTCTCTCCGCTTGCGGGCGGTGCAAATATCCTCAGCGTAAGATCCGCCTGACCGTCAAGCGGTTTTTCAAAGAATGCGCTCATAAGGTCTATGGTACGCGCCTTGGGCGATTTATAGAACCATCTGCCGTTTATTTCAAGCATAAGATTGCTGTCGTCGTCAAATATCACTTCGCAAAAATGCGGGTTTTTCTCAAAGTGCAGCGGTATCTCTATGCCTTCGGCATCCTCGGAGCTTCCCCAGCGCAGCTTTGCGGGGAAGGCAAGTTCCTCTCCGCGCGTCATTGACGGCTTGAAGAAATCGTCATGTATTATTTCTTTATAAGTCTGCATTACCGGCTGTTCTATGCCGCAGTCGGCATTGTTGGGGTCTTGTATTTCCAGTCCGAGCCTGCCGCGGTCGCGGAACTGATAGAAGGTAAAGCCCGAGAACCATTCTTCGGGGTCGGCTTTGAGCATATCGCAGAAATCCTTTACCATCTGCGCCTGATCGTAAGGACCGGTAACGTCGCCGTCGGCGTTGAATTCGCTCATGACCATAGGCTTGCTCTCGCCGCCGTTTATCTCGGTAAAACGTCTGTATGAAAGCTTTGTCAGTTCGTAAGTATCCGTTACCTTTGAACGGCTGTGCGAATTGCCGCCCTTTTCCGCAACGTCATACGGCCAGCCCCAGTGAAGCGCCATATATTTATCAACGCTCCATATATCCGTTTCCTTTACCGCCTGCGAAAATTCCTTTTCCATGGATATTTCCTTGCTGTTTTTATCCTCTATCCCACCTATGCAGAGTATGGTGGAAACGTTGGGTGCGTATTCCTTTAATATCTTATTAAAACGGCAGTAGAAATCGGCAACGCCCTGATAGGTCGTGCGCTTTGTGAAAGAGAACCAGTTGCCCGTCGCCTCGTGGTTTATCCTGAGCATCATTCTGCCGAACGGGCGCAGATCTTTTGCAATGGCGATAAGGTGATCGTCCGTGACGTTGGGGTCCACGGTAAGGGTAAGCACGACCTCCTGTCCGTGTCTGCGCACCTCTCTCATATAGCAGAAAGGCTCGCCGTCCGTGCTGCCGCCGAGACCGCCCTTATAGGTAAAATAATCGTCATACGGATAATCCCACTGAAACGATACCTCCATATCGGCGCATACCTCGCTTATCCTGCCCGGCCATTCCTTGTCGAGCGGATAATAGCAGTACATAAGGCTGACGCCGCGGTGGGGCCTTCCCATTTTGTGCAGTATATAATCTTGGTTTACATATTCGCCGCGCTCCGAGCCGTCGCCTATGTCAACGGCACATTTTGCCTTGCCCATGTGTACGGAATAAGCTTTGATATCCATATCTTTTTTCCTCCCTTATAATATTCATCTTAATAAAACGTTTGATGTTATGCCGCCGCCGTATTTATTCAGGCACTTTACGATAACGGTGATCTCCGCGCGTTTTGCCGCCGCCGCGCCGTGTATCTGTGCGCTGACAGGCCACTCGCTGTCAAATTCCAGTACCTTGCTGCCGTTTATCCAAACCTCTCCGCTTCCCCATAGCTGCTCGAAGTGTATTATCGGCGGCTGACCGTTGAGTTTTTCGGGTATATCGGCATAAGCGCGGAACAGCGCGTATTTTCCTATTGCGCCGCTCATCAGCGAGCCGTCGCCGTGCTTTGGCGTATAGGGCGCAAGAGAATTCATATCGTTATCCGCATAGCGTATCAGCGGATCGGGCTTATTTTCACTCAAAGGCGAAACGCGCCAGCCCGTTATAAGCGTCTCCTTGACGGTCTTGACAGACGGCATAACGCCGTGCGCCTCGGTCAGCGGGATAACACATTCTTTACATTTAAGTTTACCACATTCAGCCGATATTGTCAAGCTTTCCGAATCGGCAAACGGGCGTATTATCGCCTGCGCCTTTCCGTTGAAAAGACTGCGGACAGGGCTGTCGAACGGTTCGTGGCAGGTAGGGTCGCCGTTAGCCGCGCCGACAAGCGTTCCGCCCGATATGTTTATCCGCATTTTTTCGCAGAAAAGGGGCGTTTCAACGCCGTTTTTATCCACCGCCGTAAAATTGACTATCGCGCAGTCAAGCCCGCCCTTTTTCAACTCGGAAACATTGGCACACTCGATAATCAGTTCGGCGGCTTGGTCAGCCGTTTTGCGTACCGCTTCGCAGACTGCTTTACCGTCATTATATCCCACCAGCTTTATCTCGCCGGGGAGAAAATCCACATCCCACCTTTGCTGATACAGCTTGTCAACGTCCTTTTTGCCCTGTGAAACGCCGTTGACAAAAAGTTCCGCCTGCTGACAGTTGGTACAGCTCATGACCGTGACCTTCTCGCCCTCTTTGAAATTCCAGTGCGGAAGAAGGTGTATCACAGGCTGCTTAGAGAATATAGCCTTGCAGAGATAAAATGCGTCCTTTGCAAAGCCGCACACGTCCATCATGCCGAAGTAGCTTGAAACAGACCCCCACCTGAACGGTGTGGGTTCTCCGAGATAGTCAAAGCCCGTCCACATAAATCCGCCCGACGCAAAATCACGCGCCATTATGCACTGCCATGTTTCTCTTACCGTATTGCCCCAGTCAGCCGATTCATCATCATAGCAGGCGATAAAATGCCTGTCATAGTCGCTCTTATAACAGCCGCGCACCGAAAACGCAGAGGTCGTTTCCGTTCCGACAACGGGTATATGCGGATATTTTTCGTGAAAAATATCGTAATTGTAAAGCTGATAATTCATTCCCGCGACATCTACCGCCTGTGCCGCCGATTCGCCGCTTTCAACGCCGCCGTTCATTGCTCCCGTCACAAACCTTGACGGGTCAAGACGGTTTATCTCAAAGCGCATACGCTGCGCCATTTTCATGCCCTCGGCAGTACCCTGAAGCGGTTCTTCGTTAAATATCGACCACATTATCACGCTCGGGTGATTGCGGTCGCGCAGCACCATAGTTCTCAGCGCTTCAATGCCCTCATCACTCGTTTCAAAACTGCGGTTCTCGTCCATTACGAGCATACCCTCGCGGTCGCAGATGTCGAGCAGCTCGGCGTGCGGCATACCGTGTGCGCAGCGGTAAGCGTTAGTACCCATTTCCTTCAGCCGTTTTATCCTGTATTCGTGAACGCTGTCGGGTATGGCTGCGCCGATGCCGCCGTGATCCTGATGATTGCAGCTGCCGAGCAGCTTGACGTTCCTGCCGTTGAGGAAAAATCCCTTTTGCGCGTCAAAGCGCAGCGTGCGGAAGCCGAATTTTACGCTCTGCTGCTCGCCGTTGTCCAGCCTGACGGTACATTCGTACAGATTCGGCGTATCCGTATCCCAGAGTTTGGGCGAGTCTGTTTTAAATCCAAAGGTATGCACCGCGCGGCTTTGAGCCGATATTTCAAGCCGCTTGCTGCCGCTTAAAATCAGCGAATTATCCGAGAGATCTCTTATCTCACATTCAGCCGTGACCGTATCGGCTTGATAACCGCTGTTTTCAACGGTTATCTCCACGGGGCAGTCCCATTCGCCGCTGCTTAACTTTTTCGGGCAGACAAATATACCGTACTGTGCTACGGAAACTGTTTGGCGCGAAATAAGCCTTACATGGCGGTATATGCCCGCGCCCTCGTACCACCAGCCTTCCCAGCCGTCAGCGTTTACATAAACGGCGAGAACGTTGGGGTCTTTGCCGAAATGTGCGCGGTCGGTAATATCGGCGGAAAAAGGCGTATATGCGGAAAAATGCTGTTTTATCAGCGAGCCGTTGAAATAGACCTCGCAGTCTTTGGCAACTCCGTCAAATTCTATCGTCAGCCGTTTATCCTTAAATTCGTCGCCGAGCAGAAATTGCTTTCTGTACCATGCTCTGCCCTTGGGTTTATATCCCCACGAGGGCGAGCCGTCAGGGTCGAACGGAAGCGTTACCGACCAGTCGTGCGGCAGATCGACAGTGCGCCAGCCGCCGTCCTCGGAGGGTATATAGCTTGCCTGCGGTACTCCCGGGCAGCTGCCCGCCTTTGATGTGCCGTAAATGTCATCGTGACTGTTGCCTATGGGTTTGGGTATATCCCCAAGATGAAAGTTCCACTCGCTGTCAAGCGAATATCTGCCGCTCATAATTATCCTCTCCTTATTGTCGGTTTGCCGTTTTATCACGTCATGGTTGTATACATTATATCATTCTTGCGCCGCTAAGATTGTGAATATTTATCTAAGTTTTTATTAATTTTTATTAAATAGCATTGACGTTATGTGTAAATATCCGTATACGGATAAACAAAAACGCGCGGACAGCGTAATGCCGTCACGCGCGGTAAAATGTTTGCTCGGTATATTAATAGGCGTACCCGTGCAGGCGAATCGTTAGCCGTTGAACAATCAGTGCATTTTAAAATGCAGCGGTATGCCGTTTTTCATTGCAATATCGACCTCGCCCATTATAAGCGGCTGAAAATACTTGACAGCTTCGTCCGAAACGTTGTTTTTTGCCGCCGTTATCCATTCTTTCGGGAAAAGCTTTTCTTTATTTGCAAGCAGCGAGGTATCCGCCGCCTCTATCGTTATGACATACGGTCTGTCGGACAAACGCTTAAAGACCATGGTAACGCCGCTTTTTCCCTCAAGAGCCGTCCTCACCGCCGCCGCACCTATCTGTTCGGCTTCGTTTATGTCCGTTGCGGAGCAGATATGGCTCGAACAGCGCTGCATAACGTTCAGCTCGATAGAGCGCACCTTGCAGCCGACCTCGTTCCTGACGAGGTTTTCAAGCACCTTGCCGACGCCCGAAAGGTACTCATGCCCGAAATTATCTATCATACCGCTTCTCATGCCGCCCGCTTCAAGCTTTATTCCCTCCGACACCACGGCTATGACCGCCTTATGCTTGGCACGTTCGGCGCGGACATCTTCAAGAAAGCGCTCGGCGCTGAAATCCGATTCGGGCAGATAGATAAGATGAGGGGCGATCTCGTCATTAGTTCGCAGCAGACAGGTAGAAGCCGCCAGCCAGCCCGCGTGCCTGCCCATTATTTCTATAATGGTGACGGAATCTATCGAATAGACCGAACTGTCGCGGATTATCTCCTGAACGGTAGCGTTGACATATTTTGCCGCCGAGCCGAATCCGGGGGTATGATCGGTAACGGGAAGATCGTTGTCGATAGTCTTGGGGATACCGACAAATTTAATATCCGAGCCGACCGACAGAGCATAATCGGAAAGTTTTTGCACCGTATCCATGGAATCATTGCCGCCGATATAGAAAAACGCTTCTATTCGGTGTCTTTCAAAGCAAGCCATGATCTTATCATAAAGTTCGGACGCGCCCTCCTGCGAAATATCGGGCAGTTTATAACGGCAGGAGCCGAGGACGGTCGAGGGGGTCTGTTTGAGCAGCACCATATCCTCGTTAGTGCGGATAATGCGTTTAAGGTCAACGAGATCGTCGTTAATTATACCCTCGATACCGTTTATAGAGCCGAACACGGCGTCTATCTGCGGAGTACGGAGAGCCTCGCCGAAAAGTCCGACAAGGGAAGCGTTGATAGCGCAAGTAGGACCGCCCGACTGAGCTGCGGCAATATTCATGATAAAACTTCCTTTCGGTTTAAAAATCGGGGATAGGTATATTATAGCACAACGGCAGAGATTTTGCAAGAGGTGAAAAGTCCCCTTCCCTTGGGGGTGAACCGCCCCAAATTGTGCGAACAGCACAAAAGACCCCTATGGAAAAATAAATTAAGAAACGAACCGGCTTCGCA
>CANPYF010000091.1 GCA_947587925.1 uncultured Ruminococcus sp. | reverse complement strand
AAGAATACGCCTCAAACTGCTGCTCCTCCGTCGGCAAAGAACCGCTTTCAAGAAACAGAAATTCGCTCCTGAAAAGACCTATCCCGCCCGCGTCGTTTAGCTTTGCCGCTTGGATATCGTCAACACTGCCGATATTTGCAAAAATGTCTATCCTTTGTCCGTCAATGGTGACATTATCCTTGCCCTTCAAATTATCTAAAAGCGCCCTTTGCTTTTGCGCTTCGGCTTGCTTTTTCATCAGCCTTTCGCGGGTCTGCTCATCAGGGTGGATAAACACTTCGCCCGTAAAGCCGTCTACGGCGGCTTCGTCGCCGTCCTTTATCGCTTTGAGCAGGTCTGCTCCCGCGTCAACTACCGCAGGTATGCCCATATTCCGCGCCAGTATCGCAGTATGCGAATTTACCGAGCCCTCCGCCGTTACAAAAGCGAGAGTTTTTTTCTTATCGAGCGATACCGTCCTGCTCGGCGTGAGATCTGCCGCGCAGACTATCGAGCCGCCGTCAAAAAGGGTTATCTGCTCTGTCTGACCGACAAGTGCGGAGATAAGTCTGTCTGAAATATCGCGGACATCAGCCGCACGCGCTTTCATGTAATCATCGTCCATTGAGGAAAACATATGCTCAAAGTCCTCCGCTGTCCTTGCAACGGCATATTCCGCATTTACCTTTTGAGCTTCTATCATGCCCTTGACCGAATCGTTGAAATCATCATCGTCAATAAGCATCTGATGTATCTGAAATATTTCAGCGCCGCTTTCTCCCGCTTCGGTCAGCGCTTTTTTATATATATCGTCAAGTATTTTTTTTGACACCGCTTTTGCGCGTTCAAAACGCACCTTTTCGCCCTCGCTGTCAGGCGTGTATACACGCTCTATCTTTACGCCGCGCTCTTTAAAAACAGAAATTTTCCCTACTGCGACCGCGCCGTAGACGCCCTTTCCTTTAAATTTTTTCATAAAGCACCTGCCCGAAATTTATCACAATGTTTATCATAATGCAATTTTTATTCCGAAAAATCAAAGCTGTTCTAAAAGTCTGAAAATATCCTTTCTTTCGGCTAAGCCGTCTGAAAATGCAGTTGCTCCGCCTGCGGCTGTACCGAGTTTGAGCGCATATTCGCTGCCGTTCGCCAGACCCGCTATAAATCCCGCGACCATTGAATCGCCCGCGCCAACGGAGTTCTTCACCGTTCCGCTGCATACTCCGCAGCTGTGTACGCTGCCGTTTTCATCAAGCAGCACCGCGCCCTTTTCCGCCATTGAAACAAGCACGCTGCGCGCGCCCATTTCCTTGAGTTTTTTTGCGTAAAAAATTATATCGTCCTTGGTTTTAAGCTCCGCGCCGAACATTTCTCCGAGTTCGCGGTCGTTAGGCTTGACAAGAAAAGGGTGATATTTAAGCACATTGAGCAGCAGATCTTTTTCGGCGTCAACAACGGCGGCAACGTTCCTGCCCGAAAGCCGCTTTAATATTTTTTCATAGGTGTCGGGCGGCATACTTGAAGGGATACTGCCCGCAAGCACTATCATATCCCCGTCCGAAAGCGCGTCTATTTTTGAAAAAAGTTTTTCAAGCGACTGCTCGTCAATATTCGGTCCGCAGCCGTTCAACTCTGTTTCTTTTACCGACCTTATTTTGACGTTTATTCTTGAAAAACCGTTTTTAAGGCGTATAAAATCTGTTTTGATACCCTTTTGCTCTATGCCGCGTTCGATAGCTTCGCCTGTAAAGCCTGCCGTAAAGCCGAGGGCTATCGAACTTATGCCGAGTTCTTTGAGCACTATGGAAACATTTATCCCTTTTCCGCCGAAATAAAATTGCTCATTTTTAGCGCGGTTGACCGTGCCTATTTTCGGGTCGTTCGCGAAAACGACATAATCCACGGCGGGATTAAAGGTCACTGTATAGATCATCAAATTTACCTCCTTTGGGACAGCCCTCAATTATCGTACAATTCAAGAAATCCGTGTACGTCTTTTTTATACTTGAATTTTATAACGGCGTTCAGGTCGACATTTTCAACGCTCCTGAAAATATTCATTTCGACCTGCGGATTTACCTTTTTAAGCTGTGCGATAAGCTGTTTGATCTCCTGCCTTTTTGATACGGGTCTGTCGTCCGTGCAGGTCGTGCAGGTGTCCGTAAAGCGGCAGGCGCATTGGATAAAATGCAGATCGTTGTAATCGCGCCAGTGTATTATTTCCGACTCGCGGATAAGGTACATCGGGCGGATTATTTCCATACCCTCAAAATTTTCGCTGTGCAGCTTGGGCATCATGGTGCGTACCTGTCCGCCGTAAAGCATACTCATCAGGGTAGTTTCGATAACATCATCAAAATGATGTCCGAGAGCAATTTTGTTGCAGCCAAGCTGTTTAGCCTTATTATAAAGATGTCCCCTTCTCATTCTTGCGCAAAGATAGCAGGCGTTTTTATTCACGTTATACACCGACTGAAATATATCGGTCTCAAAGACGGTTATGGGCAAAGACATTGAGGCTGCGTTCTTTTCGATAACCATTCGGTTTTCAGGGCTGTAGCCGGGATCCATAACGAGGAAAACGAGTTCAAACGGAAATTTATCATGTCTTTTCATTTCCTGAAAAAGTTTAGCCATAAGCATGGAATCCTTGCCGCCCGAAATACATACCGCTATTTTATCATTCGGTTTGACAAGTTCATAGGTCGTGACCGCTTTTGCAAATTTGCTCCACAGCGTCTGCCGGAATTTTTTGCGTATACTTTCCTCCACGCGTTCGGTTATCTCGCGGTTTTCAAGCTTGATGCGAAGCCATTCGATATATCCGCCCGAAAGGTCGTATGCGTCATAACCATTTTCGCAAAGAACATCTACCGTCTGAGGACTGATGATACCGCTTTTGCAGTAAATTATCAGCTTTTTATCCTGCGGGAGTCCCGCGTCGGAAAGCTGCTCGGCGGACATATTCACAGCGCCGTCGATATGCCCGTACAAAAAAGAATACTCATCACGAATATCTATAAGCAGATAACTGTCCTGCGGCAGTTCTGACAATTGTTCGACTGTTATTACTTTATCCATAAAATACCCCTTTTAAACAAAAAGCGCAGTTGATCTTTTTAGAAAAAATGTTTGTCACATTCCAGATTATTATATAATATTATGGCGGGTTTGTCAATAGGCGGGATAGAGATTTTTATATTTAAAAATGAGCATTTGGATATGATCGCCCCCTCTCCCGTGGGAGAGGGGGCGGGCGAGAGTTTTAAATCGCTGCGTAGTGATAATCTTTTTTACTTCTTATCATCAGGATCTTTTTTAAGCTTCGCCATTTTAAACAGGAATACCTCAACGGATATGAGTGCGATAACGGCGGCTGCCGCTATGATGATTATTATTGTGGTATTGCCGTTTTCCTTGTCGGTATCGGCAGAGCCGCTGTCGGTCTTTTTGCCTTTATCATCCGATTTTTTGTCATTGCCATTGTCAGCATTGTCATTATCGTTGTCATTATCATTGTCGTTATCCTTATCATTTTCTTCACCGCTTACGCTTTCTGACGTATCACCGCTATTGCCGCTGTCCGACTCGTCAAGCTGCGATATGCCGCTGCCGTTTCCTGTCGCGCCTATGACTATTCCTTCGTCACCGCTGTTTTCAATAATGTATGCGGTAAGCCATGCAAGCGGAGCGTTCCAGTTTATGGTACATTCGTTGACCGACCATGCTTCGACATGGTCAAGATAACATTTTTGCGGCGCTATCGTGCCCTTTTTCCAGCCCGAACCCTTTACCCAAGGGTCCTGCATACCCGAATTTGGACCGCCCGTTAAAACGCCGTAAGGCGCTTTCGGAAATTCGGGATCGACCTGATTTGACCACCAGCGGTGGTGGGGATTTTGCGACGCATGAGTTCCGTACCCTGTAACATACGACTGATCCATTGCATTTCTGCCGAGTATGTAATCCATTCCCGCTAAAGCGCCGTCAAAATATTTCGTGTCGCCGCTTAATCTTGCCGCATATGCAAGGATAATGGAATTATCTATTACAACGGAATTTGAACCCCATACATAGCCCGTGTCGTCATCATTATAGGAGATAACGCTTTGGGCGTAAGGCAGTCCGTAGCCCTGCTCCGCTTCAAGCTCCAGATAATGATCCGCCGCCTTGGTAATATTCTCGCTGACGGTCTTGAGATCCGCGCTTTTGAGCGCGTCTTCATTCAGCGAGAGCGAAAGCGTTCCCGCTGCCGCCGTGTTGCCCCAGTCAAAGCTGCCCACGGTATCAACGTGTTCGCCGCTGCCGATAGTAACGGGCATTTCAAAGCAGCCGCTGTACTCCTTCATTTTATTATAATAATCTTCATTTCCCGTTGTGATAAAAAGCTCGCAGGCTGACCAGTAAAATTCGTCAGTCGCGTCCGTATCGCCGTAAGCTCCTCCGCCTATCGACTCATCAAGCGGCGCATACATTTCGGGGTGCTTTTCAGCCGCCGCAAAGGTACGCTCGGCAATGTCAAGACACTGCTCAGAAAAATCATCATCTATCCCCTTCCAGAGCCTTGAAGCCTGCGCCGCGCAAGCCGAAACGTTGAGCGTTGCCGCAGTTGTGGGCGGTTTAAGTACACGGTTCATATCGTCCTCCGCAGGCGGGAGCGCGAGAGCCGTCCATTTTTCATCATGCACCTTATGATACGCCATATCCTTATAATCGCCGTCAGCGACAAGCATTTTGAACATCCATTCCATTTCCCACCGTGCTTCATCAAGCAGGTCGGGATAACCGTTGTTATTTTCGGGGATATTCATAGTTCCGTCGGCAAATGCGTCCGCATAGCCGTCTTTTACGGCTGTTTCATACTGATTCTGCATCATCCAGAGGGATATGCCGCCGTTTACGACATATTTTCCGTGGTCGCCCGCGTCATACCAGCCGCCCGATACATCTTGTGTACCGCTGCTTCCGCTGTAGCCCCATGTCTGCTGTATCGTTGCGTTATCCGAAATATGTCCCGCACTTCTTGCAAGAGCCTGCGCGTCACCCGACGTTATATATTCGCTTTTAATGTCTATTGCGCTTCTGTTTTGATAAAAATAATTGAGCGAATCGTACAGCATTGCGGAATATTCTTCTGATACGCCGACAGAAAAGGTCTTTGACCTTGCGCCGTCCTCCGTTTGGATATAATATTTTCCCGCCTTATTCAGTCCGCTGAGATCGAGGATATGCACATTATCCTCCGAATCCTTGTCAAAGCCGAACGGCTCGCTTTTTCCCGAAAATACCTCCTTATCCGACTCGGCGTCGCACACGGTAAAGCTTACGCTTTTTTTGCTGTCGCTCAACAATGTGGCGGTCTTTTTTGTATTTGTAAAATAGCCGAGCTGGTTTGTCATTATGTCGGAACGGACATATGCTTCGGGCTGCTGATAGTCATTTTCATCACTTGTAAGGTCGGTAAGGGACATATTGTCAAACGTTATTACCGTACCCGCGGGGAAGCAGCCGCCCTGCGTATACTCGCCGTCACCGCCCAGATGGAAAGCCCATTCGGCTACATCAAGGCTTTGCGAGGGGGTAAAGGTAAGGTCTACCTTTTTAGTCTCATTCGCATTTATCGGTATGGGATCCCAGCAGCTTCCGAAATCTCCGTCATTTGTGGACATATTATGCCATACCTCGACATCACCGTCAAGGTTGCCGATCTTTGTATAATATTTACCGCTGTTTGAAGCGGTTATCTCATAGGTAACGCGGTATTGATGTCCCGAAACTATTTTCAAACCTCTGTGTCTGAACTGACAGTCCCACCTGTCCTCGCCGCCGCGCGACGCTCCGCCGGGGTTTACGACAGTGATCTTATAAACGCCGTCTTCTATTTCAAATTCCATTTCGGCAGGCTCTGATTCGCAGACGTGCCACGGCAGTCCCACGCCGTCGTCAAAATTTGTCTGTCCGAGCTGCTCGCCCGCGCACGCCTTCAATGCAGTATGACTAAGCGGTGCGATAAGCATAACTGCCGCCGCGGCAGCCGCCGATATTCTTTGCAGTATCATTATGGTCTTCCGCCTTTCGTAAATTTATCGCTTGCGATTTTTTTGCTTGAAGCATTCAACATTTAAATTATAACATATTTTTCGGCATATAGCAAGTGTTTTTCAAAATGTAAAAATACATAAATACCGCATAAAAAAGAAAAGACCCCTTTCGAGGTCTTTTCTCATGCGGATCAAGTTTTGGTGTAAATGATATTATTCATTTTTTTCTTCCGGCAAATGTCCCACCTGATATGAATACATAGAATCATCTATATCTTTTTGATCATAGTTTTCCATAACATATTCACATTTATTTTCATCAAAAACATAAAGTCTTACAAACCCGACTAATTTCGGGTTTTCTTTATATATAGTATATCCTCTGCAACCAATTTCATATTTGTTTCCTTTATCAGTTATAACATTTGCAATTGTCGCACCATAAGCATAAATCATTGCGCCGTATTCTTCGGTCGATTTTTCCAGATGTGAAAGCAGATCAGTTTCTCCATAGGAAACAATTTCACCGTCTATAAAATCGTATAAGTTTTGAATTTCAGGTTTTAGGTCATCACCATATTCATCAACCGTATACTGACAAAACATATCAGCAAGCGCATCTACATCTTCGTTTTGAATTGCTGCTAATACATTCTTACCTAATTCTTTTGCCATTTTTCTTTCTTTGGGTAACAGCAGATCCTCTATCTTGTCATTGACCTCCTTTTTAACTTCATTCACCTTTTCTTTCGCCTTGTCTATTTTTTCTGTAAAGGCACATGAAGTAAACAAAATTGCGGCGGTCAATATGGCTATGAGTTTTTTGAACATTGTGAATTGCTCCTTATCCTTTCGAGGTCTTTTCTCATGTTGATTGGGTTTTGGTGTAATGGATATTATACTAAAGGTTCTTCCGGCAGTTCTCCTATTTGATATGAAAATTTAGCTGGGTCAACATTGATTTCATTATTTTGATGAAGAAGTCTAAATTTATTTCTATCTTCAACATAAAGCTCTACGAAACCGACCAATTCCGGATGATCTTTGTATATAGTGTATCCACTGCAGACAATTACATACTCGTTTTCCTTATCAGTGATTATATCTCCAATTATTGCACTATAACAATAGATCACTGCACCGTCTTCTTCGGTCGTTTCTTGCAAAAATGTATCCGGATTTATTTTTCCGTGGGAAACAATTTTACCATCTATATAATCATACAGATTTTGAATTTCAGGCTTTAAATCATCTCCATATTCATCAACTGTATATTGACAAAATAAATCGGCAAGCGCATCTACATCTTCGTTTTGAATTGCTGTTAATACATTCTCACCTAACTCTTTTGCCATTCTTCCTTCTTTTGTCAACAGCAGATCCTCTAATTTGTCATAGACCTCCTTTTTAACTTCATTCACCCTTTCTTTTGCTTTGTCTACTTTTTCTGTGAAAGCACATGAAGTAAACAAAACTGCGGCGGTCAATACGGCTATGAGTTTTTTATACATCAGCTATTTCTCCTTACTGTAAAACTTAAATGTGCGGAATTATCATCTATATGATTTTTAGCAAAATAATGGATCTTTTCATTCTTTTGTCCCGCTTCTTCCCAACTCTCTATTATATATAACTGTTTTAGAGCGGGGAACGGCTGATGATTTTTGAAAAGTTTGTATGTTTGCACAAATTTTATAGAGGAAAAATATTACTGTTCTACAATTTTTAATGAGTAATAAATTTCGAGGATTTCAGCTTCGCTAAGGTCGCCGTTAATATCAAATATGTATTCTCCGTTGTCCCATATAATTGATGTTGTAAGGTCGTTGTAATTGTGTATCAGATATTTGCCGCCGAATTTGTCCTCTTTTTCTATCAGATCGGCATTTTGATTGTCGTATAAGCTGTTGTATTTATTTTTAGTATACTGCGAAAAGAATATTGTCCGCTTTTTATCCGCAGTATAATAACAATGAGTGACAAGCGTATCTGAAACAAATGTCTTTGTATCGTCTTGGATAAACTCATCGGGGACAGCTATCATATATTGTGTTTCAATGGTATCCTTATGCTCGTCAGATCCGCTTGTATTATTTTTGGATAAAACAGCATAATGGTCTGTGAAATTTCTCGTTATAAAATCGCCAAACAGCTCTCGCACAGGCGGACAGGCGGCAACGGTTACAGCACCCATAAGGACAACGGCTATGACAGCCGACACGATACGCCTTCCCGTGGTTTTTATCAGAGGATAATATATCCTGCTTTGCTGTCTTATCAGTTTTTCTTTGCGTTTAGTATAATCGTTTGAAAACCTATAATTGACATACGGGGAGGTGTCGATCAATTCATATTCATGACAATACAATGGGAGAAGCTGTTCCAATTCATTCTTGATATTATTCATCTTCTGACAATTCCTTTCTTAAAATCATTCGCGCTTTTGCAAGACGCGATTTAACGCCGCCGACAGACAAGTGCATATGCTGTGCGATCTCCTTTACGGTAAAGCCGTAATAATATTTTAACATTATTGTTTCCATAAGCGGCTCAGGCAAAGCCTTGACGGCTTCGGCGGTAATTAAAATTTCCATTTCCTCATCAAATTTTTTCTCCCAAGAGCTTGAAATTATTAAGTCGGACAATTTATTCATTTTAAGAAAGCGTTCTTCGCTTTTTATAATATTTATGCTCACATTTCTGCTGATGATAAGAATATACGGTACAAGCTCATCGGGTCTTAATCTGCTGACTCTCTTGAAATTTTTTGCAATCAACAAAAACGTTTCCGAAACGGCTTCTTCGGCAAGCGCGTTATTTTTCAGAATATTCATTACATAAGCAAAGATGGTCGTTTCATATTTTTCATATATATCTCTAAACGTTTGTTTGTCATCTTCATCATCAATAAGAGCCATGAACATCAACGGCATGATTTTTCCTCCTTATCTATGTAAGTATAACACAAATAGACAAATTTTGCAATAATAAAATTAATTTGTATACAGAGATCAATTTTACTGAGAAGTATGTGCAGGTTCTTCTCATTTGGGGAGCGTTTTTGCTGTTGACTTTTTCAATATGGGAGTGTATAATATTTAATAGGTAGAGATATTTGTGAAAGAGAATCTGTAATGAAGGCGTTTACGAACATTGTACTGAAACG
>CANPYF010000090.1 GCA_947587925.1 uncultured Ruminococcus sp. | reverse complement strand
GATTCGCGGGACTTTTCGCCTGAATGAGAAACGGAGGTCACTATGCAATATATCATACCTATCATACTGTTCGCCGTACTCGGCGTGCTTGCGGGCGTGCTGCTTACAGCCGCTTCTAAGATCTTCGCTGTCAAGACAGACGAACGCCTGGAGCTTCTTTCGGAAGCTCTGCCGCAGGTAAACTGCGGCTCATGCGGATATTCGGGCTGCAATGATTACGCCGACGCTATAATAAACTCGAACGCGCCCTGCAATATGTGCAAACCCGGCGGTGCGGAAACTGCCGCTAAACTTGCCGAAATAATGGGACAGACGGCTGAAGAGGTCGAGCAGGAAACGGCTTTCGTGCGCTGCCGCGGCGACTGCAGCGCTACCACTCACAAATACACCTTTGACGGAATACAATCCTGTGCCGCCTGCAATAAATTCTACAACGGTTCAAAGACCTGCACGAGCGGCTGTCTCGGATACGGCGACTGCACAAGGGTCTGCCCGAAGGGAGCTATCTCTATCGTAGACCGTATAGCTGTCGTAGATAAGGATAAATGTATCGGCTGCGGACTTTGCGTCCGTGAATGTCCCAACGCGCTTATCGTTCTCAGAAGAAAATCACAGAAAATAGAAGTAGGCTGCTCTTCGGCGCAGCTTGGCAAGATCACCCGCAAGATATGCACCACAGGCTGCATAGGCTGCGGGATATGCGCTAAAAAATGCCCGAAGGGCGCTATTTCCGTGGTAAACAATCACGCTGTTATGGATTATTCAAAATGCGTAAACTGCGGAATATGCAAAAATGCCTGCCCTATGAAAGTCATTGTGGAGATCTGACAAAAAATAATATCAACGTCCCCATATCCGAACGCTGCGGGTATGGGGACGAAATTTTGTTACAATATAAGGCAGATAAGACCCGAGCAGCCCTCGTTTATCATTCTGCCGAGCGTTTCGCACAGCTTGGTGCGTGCGTCGTCAGGCAGCCTTGCGAGTTTGGCGTTAAGTCCCTCGCTGACAAGCTCGTGAAGTGATTTTCCGAAAATGTTGGAACTCCATATCTTTTCGGGCGAAGTTTCAAAATCGCTCATAAGGGACATGACAAGTTCTTCCGACTGTTTTTCCGAACCTACTATCGGCGCTATCTCGGTCTCTATGCGCGTTTTCATAAGATGAATGGAAGAAGCTGCCGCTTTCAGCCGTATGCCGTATTTGCCGCTTTGCTTGATGATCTCAGGCTCTTCAAGGGTAAGTTCGCTAAGGTCGGGCATGACTATGCCGTAGCCCGTGCGCTCCGCTTCATCGAGCGCACCCGCAAGACGCGAGTATTTCTCGCGTATCCTTACAAGTTCGGTGATCTTGGGTATAAGATCCCCCTCGTTTTCTATAGGTATGCCCGCAGCTTCGCTTATTATCCTTATAAACAGATCGTCGGGGAGCGACGCGCTGACCACGGCGCTGCCGCAGGACAGATCGGTGCTTAACACCGCTGCGGAGCTTATATACTCACATTCGCTGAGTATATTTGTAAACAGGGTAAGATCTTTGAGCGAATGTACCTCGTTTGCCGCCTTTTTAATGCTGCCGTAGACTTCGCTTTTGAGCCAGTGACCCTTTTCAAGCGTATTGAGCCAGCTTGGCGCTTCCACGCTTATTTCCTGTATCGGGAAAGCGTACAGCACTTGGGTAAGTATCTTCTCGATATCCTCCATATCGAGTCTTTCGCAGTTTATCGGCATTACAAAACAGCCGTATTTTTCGCTTAAACGCTTTGACGTTTCCTTGGCTTCATATGATGACGGTTCTGTGCAGTTAAAAAGCGTTACGAACGGCTTACCCGCTTCTTTAAGCTCGTTAATGACGCGCTCTTCGCACTCTTCATACTCCTCTCTGGGCAGACCCGTAAAGCTGCCGTCTGCGGTCACCACTATGCCTATCGTTGAATGTTCGCTTATTACCTTTCGCGTGCCTACCTCTGCCGCCATATTGAACGGCACTTCCGCTTCAAACCACGGTGTCATTACCATGCGCGGCGCTTCGTCCTCAAAATAGCCCTGTGCGCTCGGTATCACATAGCCCACGCAGTCTATCATTCTTATATCAAAATGAGATGTGCCGAGGTCGATCGTTACCGCTTCCTCGGGTATAAATTTCGGCTCGGTAGTCATTATAGTCCTGCCGCCGGAGGATTGGGGAAGCTCATCGCTTGCTCTTTCGCGCCTGAAATCGCTTTCTATATTCGGTATTACCAGCTGTTCCATAAAATGCTTTATGAAAGTGGACTTGCCCGTCCGCACAGGTCCGACAACGCCTATATAGATATCCCCTCCCGTGCGCCGCGCTATATCGCTGTAAATATCATTCATGAAAAATAACCTCCGTCAGTTCTTTATAGGTATTATCAGCGCCCTTCTGCCTTCGGCTTCTTCGGGCGGATTTTCTTCTTCTATAGCCTGTGCGCCTGTCGAATATTTCTTCGCAATATCCCAAAGACTGTCGCCGCTCTCGCTGTAGCATATCTTTACCGCGCAGCGTTTATCCACCTGCTTGGGTCTGTCGGCAAACACCTTTATCTCGCTTAAAAGTCCGTCAGCGCCGCCTGCCGCTGTGCGTATGCACAGATCAAGCTGTGCCTTTGCGCTTACGCTGCCGCTTTCAGCCAGTGTATACGAACAGTCTGCGGATTCACAGGTCACTCTCATATCGGCAGGAGAGGTAAGGCTTTCTATCTGCCGCTCGAATGCACATTCCTTTTCGGCATATACCGCAGTACCGTCATTCAGCCTGCCGAGCAAACAAAGCGAGGCGCTTCCGTATATGACAACACAGCCTTTTGCTTCGTCAAAGCGTGAAGATACGGTCGTTTTGTCGCACCACATATCATATACCTTTGCAAGTTCGCCGTCCGAGCAGGTCATATTACATTCAGCCGAAACATCAGCTTTTAGCTGCCTGCTTTCAAAAGCGGAGGACGCTTCAAGCGGTACACATTCGCTTTCATATAACGTTGAATAAGCGTCGCAGACAAATTCGCCCGTTTCATATTTCACCGCCGTTATCCCGACAAGCAGCACAAGTTCACATTCAAGGCTTTCCGACTCGCCGCCTTTGGGCATGACTACGCATTTTGCCGCCGTGATGTCTATATCCGTTTCAAAACCGTCTTCAAGACCGTCAATATCTATTATCTGGCTGAACGGGATAGAAAATCTCATTGCTTCGGGTACGCCGTTCGGGTTGTCGCGCGGCAGATAAAGCAGGTTTATCTCCGCCTCGCCTTTGGTTATCAGCTTGCCGGGTATCATCTTGTTTTCGCCCTTTTTAACTATCGCCGAGCTTCGCAGGAGCGTACCAAAGGCGGGTTTGCCCGCGGCAAGTTCGAGTTCCTCGATAACCGTTATCCGTTTTGCCGAAACAAGTCTTTTGGCAGGATAAACTATCGGCGTTTTCTTCAGCTGTATACCCGCGCCGAAAGCGTCTGTCACGGCATCTGCGGCACGCTCGCCCGTCACCTTTACCGAGCAGACTACGCTGCCGCGTACATCGAGCCGTCTGGGATTCACAACGCGGCAATTTACATATTCCACCTCCGGCGTAACGCTTACCCCCGGATTTATCGTATCCGCCGGAAGATCGACCGTCTTTGAAAAATCAAAGCTTTGCTCTATGCAGCTTATTCCCGATGACGCTTCGCCGCGGTACAGTACCCTGATAGTCACGTTAAGATCGAAGGTAAGGCGGTTGCCGTTTATTCCCGTGGAAGAAACTCCCGGGATTATGCAGCACCTCAGCACTCTGAAAATATCGGGGCAGTAATCGGGCAGGATAAAATCATGCTCCGCCGTCTGCGTTACTTCGGTGTCAAGCACGGGAACGGAGCAGACGATCCTTTCTCTGTTAAGCTTTAGTTCCATAAAATTCATTCCTCCGTTATCGGTTTTGCAATTGCTTATTGGAATATATGCACGCGGCAGGACAAATATTCTGCCTTATAAAACAAAAAAACTGCACTGCCCTATCCGTACGGAAAGGGCAGTGCAGCCTGAGGATATTATGGTTAGATCGCGTTATTGTCGAATATTGTTATTATTCAGCCGCAGCTTCTTCTGAACCCATCTTCTCGTTGATCTCGTCTATAAGGATATCAACGCTGGTCTCATAGCTCGAACGGCACTGAGTCCATGTGGTAGCTCCGCCGCCTGTTATCATTGTAGCCTGAGAAACGCTCTGCATTACGGTGTTCATTTCGGAAGATACCGCGTTCTGGAAGTCAAACACAGGATTTTCACGAGCCATATCTGAAACGGTATGCATCATGTCGATCATTTCCTGGCTCCACTTATACTCATCGGTATAGGTCCTTTCGGTTATATCGGCAGCGCCGTCCCTTGAAACCATAAGGCAGTTCATATATGCGGCAAATCCCTCGGGATTGGGAGCGCCGAGGCAGAGATGATAGCCTTCAACTCTTGAAGAGATATAATATGTATCGCTGTCGGGATTTCTCGGCATCGGAACGAACATGATCTCGCCCGCTTCCATATCGCCGAACGGAGCGGTCGTTTCAAGCGGAGCCTGAATAGCCCACAGACCTGCAGGTATGAACAGCGTGAGGTTTGAACCGAGTCCTTCGCCCGTAGTGCCGTCGCCGCGGGTGCTCCAGCCGTTAGACGATCTGTCGAACATTACGCCGTCTTTACCAAGTTCGTACATGAAGTCCTGAGCCTTTTCAACGTTAGGATCGGACATATTGTTTACAAGGTGACCGGTGTCGTCCATTCCGATAAGCGGAACGCCCGATGTTTCGGAAATAGCGTTGCCGTACCAGTAACCGTCAAGTCCGTATTTATCGCTTTCAGCATCGGTAAATTCCCTGCACATATCGCCGAAGGTATCCCATGTCCACTCATCATTTGCAAAAAGTTCGGCAGGATCGTCAAGACCCTCAGCCTCTATCGTTGATTTATTATAAATGCATACATAGTTAGGAGCAACGTCTATAACGGCAACATAGTGACTGCCGTTGTACATAAATTTATCCGCAGCGGATTTGGTGGAAGCCCACAGATCATCGTTAAGATCAATGTAATCATCGATAGGCTCGAACATTCCTCTTATAGCGCCGAACGGGAAAGAGTCCATATCGGAAGCGGGGAAGAAGTCGGGAGCCTCCTTACCCATTACCTTTGTGGCAAGGTCGTCATATCTTGTTTCCCATGTGGTGGAAACATATTCTACCTTTCCGCCGTATTTCTGCTCAAAAAGTTCAAGACCCGGGGCTTTAACAGCGCCGCCCGAAGGATTGATGTCATAGTGAGCCATCCATTTTATGGTCTTGTTTGCAAGGTCGATATCCTCAAGCTGATCCTGCAGTCCGGCTATCTGCTCTTTAGCTGCTGAATCGAGATCCTTACCGGTGTCCTTAGACTCGGTAGTACCGCCGCCGTCCTTATTGCCGCCGCACGAAGCGAGCGCGACAGTCATTGTAAGGGCAAGCGCACCGGCTAAAATTCTTTTCATTGTCTTCATATTAAAAAACCTCCTAATGAATGTTGAATACTCTGAACGTTTTTCAACTGCTAATATAATTATATCAATTTTTTAAACAAATTTCAATCGGCATTTTGCAATATATCAACGGTCGTTTTTTAGTTATTTTTACAATTGCTTGTTTTTCAAGCATTAGAATACGTTTTCAGAAAACGTTTTCAAGAATTTTCATTAACGAATTAACGAAAATTTTACAATACCAGCGAAGCTATCTCTTCTTCCGTAAGCGAAGGGTGCAAAAACATATTAACGCCGCCCGAAATAAGCTCCGCGGCAAAAAGCACGAGTTTATCCACCGTTCTCGGAGTTATCATAAGTCCGCCGAAACGCTCGTCATCACACATAAGCCGCGATACGGTCGGCACTCCCACAGCCGTTACGGGTACTCCGAGAGTGCGCTGCGAAAGTTCCGCGCGGGAATTTTCCACGCCGCTCCCGGGCGATATACCGCTGCCGCTTATCTGTATGGTATGCCCCATATGCGACGGTTCGGAGCAGGCAAGCGCGTCGCAGACTATCACGCGCGACGGCTTTATCTTATCGCACAAAGCCTTGATAAGTTCTGCCGATTCTATCCCCGTCTGCGCCATTACGCCCGCCGCTACCGCCGCACATTCGCCAAGTTGAGATGAATCAAGTTCCTTTGCAAGTCTTTTGATATGCGCGGTCGCAAATATCCTGTCAGCGGCAAGCGGTCCGAGACTGTCAGGCGTTATACGCCTGTTGCCGAGACCCGCAAACAGCGTCATGCCGCCCTTGCCGCATATTTTTTCTATCGCTTCGCTTACCGCGCGTCTGCGCTCGGTCAGACAGGGACAATATTCTGAAAAATCCTCCTCGCTTTCAAGGGTGATATACTTACCCGCCGGCTTGCCCAGACGCTCCGCCGCAGTATCCGTCAATATGTCTATCTCGGTTATTTTCAGCCGCGCACGGCTGTCAAAACGTTCGCTGACGCGCGTACCCTCGATACTCTCCGCCTTATCGGAAGCGTACGCTTCAAGCGCAAGATCGGTATTTATACCCATGATATAAGCTCCTTTGTTTATAATTAACAAAATAAATTTACAAAAATATCAAATTTTTTTGCTCTAAGGGCTTGAATTTTGCTCCGCAGTATGGTATAATATCTAAAGTGCTTGTTTTAAGCTGCTGCGTTTCCCTCTCAGTCACGCAGTTAGTTTTTCCGAAATAAGCGAATATATTCGTAAAAAAGAGGGAGGGTTACCAAAGGTGCCTAATATCAAATCCGCTAAGAAAAGAGTTAAAGTAAACAACTCAAAGGCTATGAGAAACAAGGCTGTAAAGAGCGATCTTAAAACTGCTCTCAAAAAGGCTGCCGCTGCTGTTGAAACCAACGCTGCCGACAAAGAAGCTGTTGTAAGGACCGCTATCAAGAAGGTCGATATGGCTTGCACAAAGGGCATTATCCATAAGAACAATGCTTCAAGAAAGAAATCGGCTCTTGCAAGATCTCTCAACAACTAATTATCTGCATTTCAGCGTCCGTGAATGACCCGCACGGGCGTTTTTTATTTTTTAGAGGTAAGAAGTAAGAGGTAAGAGGTTAGAGAGTGCGCCTTCGGCGCAGTTTTTAGAATAAACCTTGGTTTGGGAATCATACAGGCGGGGGAGAAAATAAAAATTATCAGATTTTCTTTATAAATAAATATATATTTAAAAAAGCGCCGCAGGCGCCACCCGTCTGAACGAAGTTCAGACCTCTAACCTCTTACATCTTAAAAGCGTAGCGTTCTAATTTCTAATTGACAATACTTTTTTACTGTGATATAATATGTATAGCAAATACTTTTTTAAAAAGGGGGATAAAAAATGCCGATCATTATATCAGCTTCGCTGCTTGCCGCAGATTTTTCACGGCTTGGCGAAGAAGTCGGAAGAGCCGAGGCTTCGGGCGCGGACTGGCTGCATTTTGATGTCATGGACGGCACGTTCGTGCCGAATATCAGCTTTGGCGAGCCTGTGCTGGCGGGCATAAAGGATATACTGACTATACCGACAGACGTCCATCTTATGATAAGAGAGCCTGTGCGCTATATCGGGCATTACGCCGCGCTCGGCGCAAAGATAATTACTATACATTACGAAGCCGCCGCCGACCCGATAGATACGCTAAAACAGATACGCTCGCTCGGCTGCCTTGCGGGAATATCCATAAAACCCGCTACCCCCGTTGAGGTCATTCAGCCGCTGCTGCCGTTTGTCGATCTTATACTTATTATGACGGTCGAACCCGGCTTCGGCGGACAGTCTATTATAACCGAGACATTTGACAAGATCAGATGCGCACGCCGACTTGCAGACGCCTGCGGCAAAAAAATATACATTCAGGTGGACGGCGGAATAAACGAAAAGACCGCACGCTGTGCGGTGCAAAGCGGAGCAGACGTGCTTGTTTCGGGTTCTTTTCTGTTCGGCGCAAAGGATATGGCGGCTAATATCGCAAAGCTTAAACAGGCTTAAAGCCCGCGCAGCTTTTTTAAAGGAGCATCGGAAAGGCGTTTTCCGTACTCCTTTATTTTTGCGGCAAACACCCTATCGCACGGCTGCCCTGCGCTGCCGCTCTCGAAAAAAAGATAATACCTTCCGTCAAATGCAAAAAGTTCACACTGCGTATCATCGGGCAGTTCGTCAGCGGCTTTGGCAAGCCTGCGCGGGTCACAGGCGGCTATCATGCGAAGCCTGTCGGAGCGATCCTCATCTTCGGGATCGTCCTGCATCTGCATACCGCAAATGTATATGACAAGGCTTTTGTCCGTCTGTTCAAATATCTCAGCCGTTATCCTGCTGCTCTTTGCAGCCCCCATGGCTTCCAGCCGCGCAAGCAAAGACGCAAGAAATATCCTTGCGGAAACGCTGTCGGGAGAAAAGCTCAGATAGCTTATGCCCATTTCCTGACATTCTTCGGCATCGACCGTTATTTTTGCACAGCAGCCGCTGAGAAGTTTTATATCCAAAAAATACCGCCCCTTTCGTGTCACATAAACGTCAGACCATAAAGGTCATCTGTTTACAATATACTCGAAAGGGGTAGATTTGGTTAAGGAAAATGTTATTGCTGCTGTTCGGAAAGTTCCGCCCATTCGTCAAAGACCGCTTCCGACTCGGCTCTCAATTCTTCGAGCCTTTGACAGCGCTGAGTCAGCTTTTCATGGTCGCAGGCTATATCAGGTTCGGACAGCGACTGCTGTAAGTTCTCTATAAGTTCTTCAAGTTCTTCTATCCTTTTTTCAAGTTCTTTGATATGCTGTCTGCGCTTGGCGTCGTCCGCACGCTGTTTTTTTGAACGGTACTGCTGTTTTCTTTCGGCAGCTTTGAGATCCTCCGCAAGTTCCTGCGCGGCACGCTGACGTTCAGCCGTTACGGCGGCGTAGTATTCATATCCGCCGTCAAACGATTCGGCTTTGCCATTGCTTAGTTCTATTATGCGGGTAGCCGTTTTGCTGATAAGGTATCTGTCATGCGACACGAGGAGCATAGTTCCCTCATATTCGGCAAGCGCCTGCTCCAAGACCTCGCGCGTCACAAGGTCTATATGGTTGGTCGGCTCGTCAAGTATCAGAAAATTACCCTTGTTGAGCGCCATTATCGCAAAGCACAGCTTGGCTCGCTCGCCGCCGCTCAGTACCGAAACAGGCTTAAAAACGTCCTCGCCGTGAAAAAGCACGGACGCGAGCGCCGTCCTTATCTCCCCGTCAGTCATCTGCGGAAATCTGCGCGAGACCGCTTCTATTGCCGTATCATGCGGGTCGAGCGAAGCGTGTTCCTGATCGAAATAGGATATTTTTACGTTGTTGCCCCAAAGGATATTGCCGCCCTTTCGCGGTATCAT